>WHSL01000122.1 GCA_009380095.1 Streptosporangiales bacterium
CCGCTGGGGTCGGAGCCGGCCTCGGCCTCGGTGAGGGCGAACGAGGCGACGCACTCCCCTGCCGCCAGTTGGGGTAGGAACTCCCTCCCGCGCGCGGCCGACAGATTAGAACCAGGTTCGACCTTCGTGTACGGGTACGTTATCGGGCCGCTCGTGCCCGGCCCGCGCGTGCCTCCGCGGGTGCGCGCAGGCCGGCCCGTGCCGCCTCCCGGGAGATGCCGGCCGCCGCGGTCCGTACGGCGGGCTCCAGTCGCCGCAGCTCCGCCTGACCGGACCTGACCACCACGGACAGCGCGGCGACCACCTCGCGTCCGGCGCCGAAGATCGGTGCCGCCACCGAGACCGTGCCGAGCAGCATCTCCTCGCGGGTCACCGCGATCCCGGCGGCGCGGATCCGCTCCAGCTGGCGCACCAGCCGGCCCGGCATCACCACCGTGTACGGCGTCATCGAGCGCAGGCCGTGCGAGATCACCTCCCGCACCAACGCCGGATCGGCGTACGCGAGCAGCACCTTGCCCACCCCCGTGGCGTGCAGCGGCAGCCCGCCCCCCACCTCGGTCACGATCGGCACGGCCTCGTGGCCCTTGATGTGCTCCACGTACAGCGCCTGGTCGCCCTCGAGCACCGCGAGCTGCACGTTCTCGTGGGTGGCGGCGTACAGGTCCTGCATGTACGGCAGCGCGAGCTCGCGCAGGCCCTGCCGGCCGGGCGCCGCGATGCCCAGCCGCCACAGCCGCGCGCCGATCGCGTACCGCCCCTTGTCGTCGCGCTCCAGCGCACCCCAGGCCTGCAGCTCGCCGGCCAGCCGGTGCACGGTGGCCTGCGGCAACCCGCTGTGCCGGACCAGATCGGTGAGCGTCAGCCGCTGCGGGCCCTGGGCGAACGCGTCGAGGATCGCCAGCGCCTTGCTCAGCACCGACCGGCCGGGCTCGCGGTTGTTGCCCGCCATCGGTCACCTCCGGAGAGCGAGGGCGGATTGCTCGAACCTTACTGCCTCGTTCCTCCGCAGGTCACGGACCGATCACCCAGGGTCACTGCCAGGGGCCGCGCACCCAGCCGTCGGTGTCGTAGTCCGCCATGCACTCGCGCGCGAAGTCCATCCGCTCGTCGAGCTCGCCGCGGCGCAGCGCCCAGTTGCGGCCGTCCAGCCGGATCTGGTCCTGGTTGCCGGAGTAGTTGCGCTCGTACAGCTCGTGCCGCGCGCCGAACTCCGACCCGAAGGCGTCCCAGAGCAGCTTGAAGACCTTGATCCGCTCCTCGGCGGAGCCGCTGGAGCCGCGGTAGAACCGGTCGATCAGCGGGCGCAGGTCCGGGTCGCGCAGGTCGTGCACGCTGGAGGGCACCACCAGCGGCGACCCACCCAGGTGGGTCTCCAGCGACTCGTGCAGTTGGTTCCACACGTGGGTCATCGTCATCCGCAGCGTGGCCGCGTACGGCAGCTTGGGGATCACGTGGTTCTCGCCGAACGGCTCGGTGTCGTGGCACATCGCGGTGGTGAGGCCCCAGATCGCGGTGCGCCAGTTGATCGCCTCGCCGATCGCCGCCTGCACGCCGCGGAACTGGTCGGTGCCGTTGGCCCGGACGGCCATCTCGAACAGGCCGATCATCAGGTCGAGCTTGATCGCCATCCGTACGCCGGACTGCAGCGTGTAGCGGTTCACGAAGCCGGACTGCGGATAGAACGCGGTGGCCTTCTTGACGTCCCGGTAGACGAGCACGTCCTCCCACGGGATGAACGCCTCATCGAAGATCATCACTGCGTCGTTCTCGTCGAACCGGCTGGACAGCGGGTGGTCGAACGGGCTGATCGCGCGCTGCTCGTACGACTGCCGGGACATCAGCGTGACGCCGGGGTTGTCCATCATCGCGATGAAGACCAGCGCGAAGTCCTCGGCCTTGCCCGGCTCGAGGTTGGCGGCGCTGTTCTGCGCGACGAACGTGGCGTGCGTGAGGGCGGAGCCGGTGGCCAGCATCTTCGCGCCGCTCACCACGATGCCGCCGTCCCTCTCCCGGACGACGTGCAGATACACGTCCTCCACCTCGTGCACCGGGCGGTTCCGGTCGATCGGCGGGTTGATCAGCACGTGGTTGAGGAACAGGCCCCGGCTCGCGTACCGGCGGTACCAGCTGCGGGCGTTGTCGTCGAACGGCGCGTAGAAGTCCGGCCGCGCGGACAGCCCGGCCATGAACGCGGCCTTGTAGTCCGGGGTGCGCCCCATGAACCCGTAGTTCAGCCGCGACCAGGTGGCGATGGCCTCGCGCGCGGCCAGCAGCTCCGCGGTGTCGTGGCTGGGCATGAAGAAGCGGTGAGTACGGATGCCCTGGTCGTCCACGGCGGTCAGCACGTCGCGGGTCTTGGAGTCGTGCAGGGCGTCGTACAGCATCGCCACCGAGCGCGCGGAGTTGCGGAACGCGGGGTGGGTGGTGACGTCGTCGACGAGCTCCCCGTGCAGGTAGACACGGCGGGAGTCGCGCAGACTCTCCAGGTACGCATCCCCGGTCAGCAGCTCGTCGGTGGTGGCGATCTCGCTCATCATGCTCCTCGGCTCGCCCGCCGGCCCGCGCTCTCCTCGAACGCGCCGAACCGCCCGCGGTAGTAGGTCAGTGGTGCGCCCTCCCCCGCGGCCGCCTGCACGACCTCGGCGAAGAACACACGGTGGGTGCCGCCCTCGGCGGTGGAGACGACGCGGCAGTCCAGCCGGGCCAGCGCGGCGTCGAGCAGCGGGGACCCGAGCCGGCCGGGCAGTATCCGCAGGCCGGCGAACCGGTCGCCGGGGTCGTACGCGAACCGGCGGGCCAGCGCGTCCTGCCCGGAGGCCAGGATGTTCACGCCGAAGTGCCCGGTCTCCGCCAGCACGTCGCAGGTGTAGAGGCGGGAGTTGAGGCAGACCAGCAGCATCGGCGGCTCGAGGGAGACCGAGGCGACGGCGCTCGCGGTGACCCCGACAGGCACGCCCGCGTCGTCCCGGCCGGTGACCACCGCGACGCCCGAGGCGAAGTGGCCGATCACGTGCCGGAAGGTCTCCCCGCCGACCGGGCCCGGCGCGACGGCGTCCACGCCCCGGTGCCCCGAATCGAACCGCTGTCCCATGCCGTGTACCTCCGGCTTGCCGCCGCACGATACCTGACGATCAGGCACGAGCATTGACGTTCCGGGCGTACCGAAACAGGGCTGGCTTCCACTCAGTGAAATCGACCACCCATGCGTGTTCCGGCCGTCACGCCGGGTCACCGGAGCAGCGCAGCACGTCGGCGACGGACACGGTGGGCAGTTCTTGACGCTTGGCGAACTCGCCGACCGCGGAGGTGCGGCAGAGGTCCACGCCGTCCTCGGTGACGAGGCCCGCGCTGACCCCGACCGGGTTCAGGCCGGCCAGCCGGAGCAGGCCGACGGTCGCCTCCGCGCCGCCCGGCCCGCGCCCGCCGTCTCCGACGGGACCCGTGCGCACCGGCACCGGGGTGACGTGCCCGGAGCGGCGCAGGTCCTGGGCGTGGGTCCGCGGGTCGGCGAGGACGCGCAGCGTACGAGCCCGGTCGATCGCGGACGTGCCGGTGGTGACCCCGTCGGCCGCGTCCACGGTGACCGTGAACGGCGGGCCCGCGACCTCGGCCGTCGCGCCACAGGGCTCACAGGCCTGCGGAAAACCCTCGCACTTGCGCTGCGTGACGCCTACCATGCGCGGCGTGACAACCGACGAAACCGTGGCCGTGACGCACACCTATCCGCCCCGCGCGTTCCTCGCGGTGGCCAACCCGATCGTCCGCGCCCTCGCGACGTCACCGTTGCACCGGCTGGTGAAGGACTACATGGTCCTGCACGTGACCGGGCGGAAGACGGGCAAGGACTACGCCGTGCCGGTGGCCGGGCACGAGATCGACGACACGCTCACCGTGCTGACCAGCGCGGGCTGGCGGCGCAACCTGCGGGACAACCCCACCATCGAGGTCACCAGGAAGGGCCTGCGCGGGCCGATGCAGGCGACCCTGGTGGAGGACGCCGACGAGGTGGCGCAAGGTGTCGCCAAGAAGGTGGAGGAGCTCGGGGTGCGCGGCGCGAAGCAGATCCGCGTGACGATCAACGTGGACCGCACGCCCACGATGGACGAGTACCGCGAGGCGGCGCGCCGGGACGGGATGGCCCTGGTCCGCCTCACGCCGCACACCTGAGCGCCCGCCCGCTCAGGTCTTCGACATCGCCTTGATGTCGCCGAGCACCGTGCCCGGGTGGCTCTCGATGTCCTGCCCGACGTCGTACGCCGCGGCGATGCGGCCGTCGACTCCGATCACGTACGTGACCCGGCGGGGGAACCCGGTGAACGGCTCGTCCGGCCCGCGGACCGCCTCGTACGCCTCACCGGTGGCCTTGCCCGGGTCGGACAGCAACCGGTAGCCGAAGCCCTCGGCGGAGGCGAAGGCCTTGTTGTCCTCCGGGGTATCGAAGCTGATGCCGAGGATCTCCACGCCCGCGTCGGCGAAGTCGCCGGAGAGGTCGCGGAAGCACTGCCCCTCACGGGTGCAGCCGGGGGTGGCCGCCTTCGGATAGAACCACAGCGTCACCCAGCGGCCGCGCAGACCGGCCAGGGAGACGTCGTCGCCGTTCTGGTCCGACAGGGTGAAGTCGGGGGCCAGGGTGCCCACGTCGAGCATGGTGAACCTCCGGGTCGCGGGAGCCCGGACGCGTGTGCGCCCGGCAGGGCGAGCCTAAACCGGACCACCGACAGCCGCCGGAGCCCCCGGCGCACGACCACCTCTGGCCCATCTCACCACGAATACCTGTATTAGCCGCAAAGTCGAGCGATCGTCGCTTCAGAGCCACTTACGGCTCAGAAACTGCTGCGCGTACCGATCACCGCAGGAGGAACGTCCTATGCCCCACGTCACGACCATCCGGCGGCGCGCCCTCGGCGCGACCGCGGCCGCGACCGCCGTCGCCGCCGTGTTCGCCGGAGCCCTGATCGCCGTGTTCACCGGCTCGCCCGGAACCGCCGTCGCGGGGGACGACGACGACCTGCCCATCGTGATCGCCCACCGGGGCGCGAGCGAGTTCCGCCCCGAGCACACGCTGGCCGCGTACCGGCTCGCCATCGACATGGGCGCGGACTTCATCGAGCCCGACCTCGTCTCCACCAAGGACAAGGTGCTGGTGGCCCGGCACGAGAACGAGATCTCCACCACCACCGACGTGGCCGACCACCCCGAGTTCGCGACCCGGCGGACCACCAAGACCATCGACGGGCGCGCGGTGAGCGGCTGGTTCACCGAGGACTTCACGCTCGCCGAGCTGAAGACGCTGCGCGCCAAGGAGCGCCTCCCCGACCTGCGCCCGGAGAACACCGCCTTCGACCGGCGGTTCGAGATCCCGACGCTGGCGGAGGTCATCGACCTCGCCCGGCGCAACAACGTCGGCGTCTATCCGGAGACCAAGCACCCCAGCTACTTCGACTCCATCGGCCTGTCGCTGGAGGAGCCGCTGCTCGGCACGCTCGCCGACAAGGGGCTGAACCGCAAGAACTCCCCGGTCATCATCCAGAGCTTCGAGACCGCGAACCTGCGCGAGCTCAACCGCCGCACCCCCGTACGGCTGGCGCAGCTCATCGACGCCACCGGCAAGCCCTTCGACTTCGTGCTCAACGACGACCCGCGCACCTACGACGACCTGGTCAAGCCGGCCGGGCTCGACGAGATCGCCCGGTACGCCGACGGCCTCGGCGTGCACACCGCCCGGGTGATCCCGGTCGACTCGGCCGGCCGGCTGCAGGACCCGACCCCGCTCGTCCGCGACGCGCACCGGCGGGACCTCGACGTGCACGTGTGGACCGTACGGACCGAGAACGCCAACCTGCCCGGCGAGTTGCGCGACGGCGACCCGGCGAGCCCGGTCTTCGCGCGCGCCACCGGCAACGCGCCCCGCTGGTACCACCTGCTCTACCGCACCGGCATCGACGGCCTCTTCTCCGACGACCCCGGCCTCGCCGTCGCCACCCGCGACGAAATCTTCTGATCCGTCCGGCGTCCCCTCCCGCCGCCCGGCGGGAGGGGTTCCCGGGGTCAGGCCCCGGGCTTGGTCCCGGTGACCAGGTGGACGGCGACGAACGGGAGCCACCAGCCGCGCGGACCCAGCCCGGTGCGCCGTACGTCCACCAGGCCGTGGTGACGGAGCCGCGCGGCATAGCCGCGGGTGAAGGCGACGTCGGCGATCGCGATGCGTCCTCCGGGCCGGAGCACGCGGACGGCCTCGTCGACGGCCGCCCGCCGGGCCGCGGCGCCGGGAAGGTCGTGCACGGCCAGGCTGCTCACGATCACGTCGAACGACGCCTCGGGGAGGCTCAGGCGGGTCATGTCCTCGGTGCGCAGCGCGACCCGGTCCGCATAATGCGCGGATATGGGTGGGATCGACCCTCGGTAATTGCCTGAACGTGGCGCGTGTTCGCGGATCGCGTCGTACGTTGGCGTTCCCGAGGGGATCCGGGGACGAGATACGCGCGAAATGCGCGGGGGTGATCCGGCGTGGACCAGGCAGTCGCCACGGTCGCCGATCGGCTGGTGGAGTCACCGCTCAGTGAGGCGGCACGCACCGAGGTGCGGGCCGCGCTGCGCGGGGCCACCGAGTCGCCAGGGCCGCGGCGCAGACCCGACCCGGCCCCCGTCCTCCTCGGCCCGGTGACCGTCCGCGGCTTCCGCGGCATCGGCGCGGAGGCCACCCTGCCGCTGCGTGCGGCTCCCGGGCTCACCCTGGTGACCGGGCGCAACGGGTCCGGCAAGTCGAGCTTCGCCGAGGCGATCGAGATCGCGCTCACCGGGCGCAGCTCGCGGTCCACCGGCCGCTCCGCGATCTGGCGCGACGGCCTGCGCAACCTGCACGCCGACGAGCCCAGCGAGGTCGTCGTCCGGCTGCGCATCGCGGACGACTCCGGCCCCGCACGGCTGATCTGCCGCGACCTGGCGGGCGAGCCGCGGACCACGGTCGCCCGCGACGGCGAGGGCGAGATCCCCGCCGAGGCGCTCGGCTGGGGTCCCGCCATGGCCACCTTCCGGCCGTTCCTTCCGTACGCCGAGCTCGGGCAGATGATGTCCGGCCAGCCCAGCGGCCTGCACGACGCGCTGGCCTCGATCCTCGGTACCGACGTGCTCGGCGCCGCCGAGGAGCGCCTCGGCGAGTCGGAGCGGGAGCTCCGCGAGGCGCTGCGGGCCGACGACCGCGTACGCGACGGGTTGATCGCGGAGCTACGCGACTCCCCTGACGGGCGGGCGGCCCGGGCGATCACGCTGCTCCGCGACAGGTTCGCGGATCCGGCGGCGGTGCGCGAGCTGTCCGTGGAGGAGGCCGGTGGCGCTCCGGACGGGGCGCTGCTCGCGCTCGCGGGTCCGGATGCGCCCGCCGTCGCGGAGGCGGCGGCGGAACTGCGCGGCGCGACGATGCAGCTCGGGCTGCTCGCCGGAACCAAGGCGGAGCGCGCCCATCACCTCGCGGGCCTGCTGGAACGGGCCATCGGGCACTTCGAGCACGGCCCCGGCGAGGGACGTTGCCCGGTCTGCGGCGAGCGCGACGCGCTGGACGACGTGTGGGCCGAGGACGTACGGACCGAGCTCGCGGCGCTGCGCGGGCTGGCGGAACCCGCGGAGGCGGCGCACGAGCGCGTCCGGCTCGCCGTACGGCGCGCCCACGACCTGCTCGGTGCCCCGCCGGACGCGCTGCCCGAGGGGTCGTCGGTGCGCGCCGCCTGGGAGAAGTGGGCGGCGGGGCGGAGCCTCACGGATCCCGAGGAGCTGGCCGGGCATCTCGAGAGGTCGTTCCCGCCGCTGGAGGCGGCGGTGCGCGCGGCCCGTACGGAGGCGGCCGCGGCAATGGAGGAGGCGGAGGCGGCCTGGCTCCCGCTCGCCGCCCGGCTGGCCGGCTGGGCGGCCGGAGCGGACGCCGCGGGACGCGCGGCGGCGCGGCTGCCCGCGGTCCAGGCGGCGTGGCAGTGGCTGACCGCCGAGGCCCAGGACCTGCGCAACGAGCGGCTGCGCCCGCTCGCCGACCGGGCGACGGAGATCTGGCGGCGGCTGCGGCACGAGAGCAACGTCGAGCTGGGGCCGATCCGGCTGCAGGGCGTCCGGAACCGACGCCGGGTGGACTTCGACGTGCTGGTCGACGCGGCGGGCAGCGCCGCGCTCAGCGTGATGAGCCAGGGCGAGCTGCACGCGCTGGCGCTGTCGGTGTTCCTGCCCCGCGCGACGTCCGCGGACAGCCCCTTCCGCTTCGTGGTGATCGACGATCCGGTGCAGTCCATGGACCCGGCCAAGGTGGACGGGCTCGCCGAGGTGCTCGCCGCGGCCGCGGAGGATCGGCAGGTGATCGTCTTCACGCACGACACCCGGCTGCCCGAGGCCGTACGGCGGCTGCGGCTGCCCGCCACGGTGTTCGAGGTGATCCGCGGCGAGGGGTCGGTCGTGCTGGTCGACGAGGCGGACGACCCGGTCCGCCGCGCGCTGCGCGATGCGGAGTGACCGCGCGCCGGAGGACCCGGCCGGCACCGGTCTCTCGGGAGCGGAGCTGATGTCCTCCGCCGACCGGCTGCTGCGCGGCGTCGGCCCGGGCGCGGCGGACCTGTGGCCGCGTGCCGCGGCCTTCCTGCTCCGGGCGGCGCTGGAGCAGGCGCTGAACGAGCTGTGGGCGCGGGTGGAGCCGCGACTGCTGGAGGCGCCGCGGCACGCGCAGCTGCTCGTGCTGCCGCACCGCCTCGACGACGTACGGGCGGCGCGCGCGGCGTTCGTGTGGGCCGCGCTGTCCAACGCCTGCCATCACCACACGTACGAGCTCGCGCCGACCGCGGCCGAGCTGCGGCGCTGGCACACGGAGGTGGCGGAGCTGGTCTCGGCCCTGGAAGCCGCCTGAGGCCCTCACCGTTTCCGCAGCTCACCGCGTTATCCACAGGTGTCTGTCATCAAGATCGACTCTTGTCCACAGGTTGCGGAGATCGCGTTCGCGGCGCCGGCCGGACCCGCCTAGGTTCGCCGCATGGACACCCACCACACGAGCACCCATCGCATCCCACGCCCCACCGGCGGCGGCGCCGACCCCGCGACCGCCAGGCCCGAGCGGGCCGATGGCGCCTTCTCCCGCCTGCCGGATCTCCTCCCCGATGGCCGCCTCCTCGACCGCGACTCCCTGCCACCGGGCCGCAGCGGTGGCGCCGTCCTGTGGCTCTCCGACCGGCCCGTCGCCGACGCGGGCGTCTGGTGGGGGCACTTACGCCGCATGCACGGGGCCTCCGGTCTCTGGCCGGTCCTCGTCGGTGGTCCCCGTGCCGGGCCGTTCCGCCCATGGCGCACGGGTGACCTCACGCCCTGCCCGGTGAGCGCGGTCGACGCGGTCGACCCCACCGAGGTGCTGGCCCGGCTCTGGCCACGTCCGGGCTCCGCGGCCGTTGACCCGGCCTCCGCGCCGGGCGGCACGACCCACCCCATGACCCCGGGCGCGATGCCCGCCGACTTTCCGGGCCCGGCGCGCCCGGTGGGCCGGGGCCGCCCGCCCGAGGTCGTCGCCGACGAGTGCGCGCTGGTGCTCGCCGTCTGGCGGCGGCCCTGGCTCGGGCTCGTGGCGGCCTCCCGCGGCGCCGATGCCCCCGCCGTGTGCGGCTGGCCCGGCGCGCAGCGGCACACCCGCGACCTGCCCGGCCTCTGCGCCGTGCTGCGCTCCTGGGAGGAGCGCTTCGGCGCGCGCGTCGTCGGGCTGGGGCACGACAGCCTCGACGTCGCGGTCGCCCGGCCGCCCACCACGCCGTCCGCCGCGCTCGCCGTGGCCGCCGAGCACTACGCCTTCTGCCCCGGCAACCTCCACCCCCTCGACGGCCGGCCCGCCGGCCCCGACCTCAAGTGCTACGCGCTGGATCTGATCCACCGGCGGCGCTGGCACTTCTGGTGGGACTGACGGCCCGCACCGCAGGAGCCCTCCATGACGACCACCGCGGTCACCACCGCCGCCCACCACCTCCGACTCTTCTACCTGCACACCTACGCCTCGGAGACCGCGGCGGCGGACGCCGGGGTGCAGCGCTGGCAGGTGTCCGCCGAGGTCCTCTCCGAGGACGGGCTGCCGCTCGCGCACCTGGGCGAGGTGCACCTCGTCCGGGCGGACCCCCGCGGCACCGCCGGCCTCCGCGCACGGTTGTCCGCTCCCGACCTCGGCCTGGCCGAGGAGGCCGAGGAGGCCGAGGAGGCCGAGGAGGCCGAGGCCACCCTCGATCCCGGCCGCGAAGGGCCCGGCGCGCCCCGGTCGGGGTGTCTGCTCTACGTCGCCGAGGCCCGGCTGTGCCCGGAGTGGAGCGGGCTCGGGCTGGGCGTGGCGATGTGCGCCCTCGCCCTGTGTGAGCTCCGGTTCGGCTGTCACCGCGCGATCTGCCACCCGGAGCGGGTGCGGCGGGCCGCCGAGACCTCACCCGGGCGGGGCTTCGCCCGCGAGGAGCTGGCCGCCGCCTGGCCCCGGCTCGGCTTCCGGCCCCTGGCGAACGGGGTGCATGCCCTCGATCTCACCGGCGACGCCTTTCCCCGGCTGGTGGATCGCCTGCTCGCCGGCCATGACCCGCCGTGGTGAGGCCGCTCAGCTCGGCGTCATCAGGCTGCCGTCGGCCTCGGCGTCCTCGAACGCCTGCTGGTACTTGGCGGGCAGCTCGGCCTCGACGGTGTAACGGGTGAAGAACTCCCTGCCGTCGAAGGGCCGGGGAGTGATCAGCCGCAGGTCCGCGGGATAGCCGCGGTCGGCGCAGTCCGGCAGGCACCAGGTGCCCTGCACCCGGCCCTCCCCGACCGCCGTGTCATCGGTCCACGCGCTCCAGCTCAGCGAGGTGAAGGTCGTGAACTCCGAGACGGTCATCCGCTTCGGCATCCGGTCAGGAAACCCCTGCTCCTCACCGGCGGTGTTGAAGACGTACGTCGAGCCGTCGGTGCTGGTGGGCTTGGGTGTGGGGGCCGAATCGTCCATGGTGCTGGGCGTGCCCGGCCGTGGCGTCGCCGCCTGGCCGCCGCCCGGCGCACCGCTGGAGCCGTCGGCCCCGGTGCCGCACCCGGTGAGCCCCAGCATGAGGACGGACGCCACCGCGGCCACCGTCACGGCCGCGGTCCTCACGGGCCGCCCCGCCGACTCCACCATGCGATCTCCCCGCGCTCGCCCATGGGTCCATTCGTCCCTGGGCTCCACATTCCCACCGCGGGGAGATCAACTCAGCGGGACGTCGCAAATGGCCGTCCGGCCTGCGGGCTTAGGTCATGAGGTAATGACCTCACTGCCGCCGCGGATGGCGGCTCCGAACTTCCTCGCGCCGCTGGCCTGGCGGTAGGCCTCCGGTAGCCCATCAAGGCCGGGGTCCGCGCGCCTCACCCCGTAGCAGCGGCACCGACGGACCACGGCCATGTCCTCGGCGAGGCCGCCGACCGGCGCGACGAGCGGGTCCGGGTGCGGCCACGGCGGTGGGGCTGTGGGGTTGGGGGTGCACCGCCGTGGCCGCGGGTCGACGCCCATCTCAGCGGCGACATGAGCGACCGGCCGACCCGAATCGACACGCTCGACCAGCAGACGGCGACCGTGGACGGTCAGCCGACGTTCTTGAGGCTGCGGCGAGCCGCCTCGACCACCGCCCCCACCGTGATGCCGCGGGCCTCCAGCACCTCAGGACCCGGACCGGACAGCCCGTACGTCTCCACGGAGACCGCCTCGCCGTACGTACCGAGGTACCGCCACCATCCCTGCGCGGTCCCCGCCTCCACGCTCACCCGAGCACCCACATCGGGCGGCAGCACGGAGTCGCGGTACGCCTCGTCCTGCTCCGCGAACCACTCCAGGCTGGGCAGCGACACCACCCGCGCCTGTACGCCCTCGGCCGCCAGCCGCTCCCGCGCCTCGACGGCGAGCGCCACCTCGCCCCCGGTGGCCAGCAACAGCACCTCCGGCCGCCCCGCCGGCGCGTCGGCGAGCACGTACCCTCCACGAGCCACCGCCTCCGCCACGTCGTGCCCGGTGTGGTCGAGCGCGGGCGACTTGTGCCGGCCGTACGCGAACGCCGTGGGACGCAGGCCCCCGGCCCGCGACAGCACGTGCCGCCACGCCGCCACGGTCTCCGCGGCGTCGGCCGGGCGGACCACGTCGAGCCCGGGCACCCCGCGCAGCCCCCAGAGCTGCTCCACCGGCTGATGGGTCGGGCCGTCCTCGCCGACGGAGACGGAGTCGTGCGTGAACACGTACGTGACCGGCAGCCCCATCAGCGCCGCCAGCCGGATGGCGGGCCGCATGTAGTCGGAGAAGGCCAGGTAGGTGGTCCCGTACGGGCGGAAGCCGCCCCACAGCGCGATCCCGCTCAGCACCGCGGCCATGGCGTGCTCGCGGATGCCGAAGTGGATCGCGCTCCCGGCCGGGTCCGCCGCGCTGAAGTCCGCGCGCCCGGGGAACGCCACGTTCGTCGACTCGGTCAGGTCCGCGGAGCCGCCCCACAGCTCCGGCAGGGCTCCGGTCAGCGCCTCCAGTACGGCTCCGCCCGCCGCGCGCGTCGCCCGGGGCGCGTCGTCGAGGTCCGGCAGCGCCTTCTCCCAGCCTTCCGGCAGCCGGCCGTCACCGAGCCGGCGCGCCAGGTCCGCGCGCTCGGGGTGCGCCCCCAGCCAGGCGACGTAGTCCGCGTCCCACTCCGCCTGCAGCCGCGCGCCGCGGTCCACCGCGCGCCGGGTGGTCGCGAGCACCTCCTCCGGCACCACGAAGGACGCCTCCGGATCCATCCCGAGCGCCCGCTTGACCTCGGCGACCTCCACGGCGCCGAACGGCCCGGCGTGCGCGGCCGCGGTCCCGCCGTGGTTCGGGGCGGGCGCACCGATGACGGTCCGTACGGCGATGAACGACGGTCGGGTGCGCTCCTCCTGGGCCGCAAGGAACGCCGCGCGCAGCGCATCGAGGTCCTCGCCGTCCGGCACGACCTGCACGTGCCAGCCGTACGCGCGGTAGCGCTCGGGCACGTCCTCGGTGAACGAGAGCCCGGTCGGGCCGTCGATGCTGATCCGGTTGTCGTCCCAGAGCAGCACGAGGTCGCCGAGGCCGAGCGCGCCGGCCAGGGACGACGCCTCCCCGCTCACGCCCTCCTGCAGGTCACCGTCCCCGGCGAGCACCCAGACCGTACGGTCGAAGACCGACGCGCCGGGCGCGGGCTCCGGGTCCAGCAGCGCACGCTCGTGCCGGGCGGCCATGGCCATGCCGACCGCGGCGGCCACGCCCTGACCGAGCGGGCCGGTGGTCATCTCCACCCCGGCGGTGTGCCCGTACTCCGGGTGGCCCGGGGTGAGCGAGCCGAGCCGGCGGGTACGGCGCAGGTCGTCGACGGTCAGCCCGTACCCGGTGAGGTAGAGCTGGGTGTAGAGGAGCAGGCTGGCGTGCCCGGCGGAGAGCACGAAGCGGTCGCGGCCGCGCCAGTGCGGGTCGGCCGGGTCGTGCCGGAGGAACTCCTGGAACAGCAGGTGCGCGACCGGGGCGAGCGCCATCGCGGTGCCGGCGTGCCCGTTGCCCTTGGCCTCGACGACGTCGAGCGGCAGCACCCGCGCGGTGTCGATCGCCCGCTCGACGGCGCCGTCCGCGCCGGTCCTGCCGCGTACGGCGTCCGTCATGGTGGATCATCCTCCCCGATGCCCTGCGCTCACCTTTTGAGCGTTATGTCTGAACCCAAGCATACTTTTGCTCTTTGACAAACAAAAGTAGGCTTAGGGCGTGACGACCGCAGGTGCGCGGCAGCCCCAGGCCGGAGCGGGGCAGCTGCTCGAGCTGATCCGTACCGGCCAGGCGGGCACCCGCGCCGAGCTCGTACGCCTCTCCGGCTTCGCCCGCTCGACCGTCGCCCAGCGGATCGAGGCCCTGCTGCGGGCCGGGCTCATCGTCTCCACCGGCGGCGCCGACTCCACGGGCGGCCGCCCGGCCGAGACCTTCGCCTTCAACCGGACCGCGGGGGTGCTGCTCGGCGCCGACATCGGCGGAAGCCATACCCGCATCGCCGTCACCGACCTCGGCGGCGAGGTGCTGGCCGAGGACGAGGCCGACCTCGACGTGGCCGACGGGCCCAAGCGTGTGCTCGGCTGGGTGCGCCGCCGCTTCACCCGGCTGTTGCGGCACGTCGGGCGCGAGCCGGCCGACGTGCACGGCCTCGGCGTCGGCGTCCCCGGTCCCGTCGAGTCCGGTACGGGCCGCCTGGTCAGCCCGCCGATCATGCCGGACTGGGACGGCGTCGTGGTGCCCGGGTGGTTCGCCGGCGACTACGCCGCCCCCGTGGTCGTGGACCGCGACGTGAACATCATGGCCCTCGGCGAGCTGCGCGCCGGCGGGCACGACGCCACCGACATGGTGGTGGTCAAGGTCGGGATCGGCCTGGGCTGCGGCCTGATCACCGGCGGCCGGATCTACCGCGGCGCCCAGGGTGCGGCCGGCGACCTCGGGCACCTGCACCGCGGCGGCGACGAGCCCTGCCGGTGCGGGCAGACCGGCTGCCTGGAGGCGACCGCCGCCGGCTGGGCGATCCGCCGCCGGCTCAACCAGCACGGCTACGAGGTGAACACCAGCGCCGACATCGTGCGCCTGGCCCGCTCGGGCGACCACCGTACGGTCCGGTTGATCCGGCAGGCCGGGCGCCTGATCGGCGAGTCGCTCGCCGACGTGGTCGGGCTGTTCAACCCGGCGATCATCGTGGTGGGCGGCAACCTGGCCGGCGCCCGGGAGCCGCTGCTGGCCGGCATCCGCGAGGTCGTCTACCGGCGGTCGCAGCTGCTCGCCTCCCGCGACCTGCGGATCGTGCCGTCCACGCTGGGCCACCGCGCGGGCACCATCGGCGCGGCGATGCTCGTCCACGACCACCTGTACGACCCGCACCGCGTCAGCACCGCCCTCGCCTGATCCCCGGCTCGCCCTCCGCCGCGCGGCGGACGACCGTTATGGCTTCTGACTCCTTACGATCGGACTTAGGAATGCCCATGGACATAAGTGCGGTTGTGGGTAGAGGATCTGGCGGGGCAACCGTCCCGGACGTGGGGAAAGGCCGCCGTCAGGAGGGAGCCGGGTGATGCCTGAGCAGTCTGGATCGAAATCCCTACTCGACCTGCTGCCCGAGTCCGCCATCGGGATCGGTATGCCGGCCGATGACTGGCGCGGCGCCATCGGGGCCGCCGGCTCGTTGCTCGTGGACAGTGGGGCGACGACCGGCGACTACACCGGCGAGATGATCGAGACGGTCGAGAAGCTCGGCCCGTACATCGTGATCATCCCGGGGCTGGCGCTCGCGCACGCACGGCCGTCGCCGTCGGTGCTGCACACCGGCCTGTCCTGGGCCGCGCTCGCCACGCCCGTGGACTTCGGCAACGCGCAGAACGATCCCGTACGCCTCGTGGTGGGGCTCGCCGCGGTCGATCACACCGAGCACAGCGGGGGTCTCGCCCAGCTGGCCCGGATGCTGTCGGACACGGACCGGATGGACGCGCTGATGACGGCGTCGTCCCCGGCGGAGGTCCGGCGAATCATTTCGGAATACGAAGGAGCCGAGCAATGAAGCTGCTCGCCGTCTGCGGCATGGGCATCGGGACCAGCATCATCCTCAAGATGAACGCGGAGAAGGCCCTCCAGCGGCTCGGAGTCGACGGCGACGTGGAGGTCGCCGACATCAGCTCCGCCCGCGGCGCCGCCTCCACCGCGGACCTGATCCTCACCTCCGGTGAGCTCGCCTCCGAGCTGGGCGAGGTACCGCCGGAGATCGTGGTCGTCGACAACTTCGCCGACGTGGATGAGATCACACAGAAGCTGTCCTCGGCGATCGAGGCCCGCTCCTGAGGTAAGCCCGGGAGGGCGAAATGTCAGTCATCCTTGCGATCGCTCAGTTCCTCGTCAACGAGATCCTGAGCGTGCCGGCCTACCTGGTCGGCATCATCACCGCGATCGGCCTGATCGCGCTGCACCGATCGATCGGGCAGATCATCGGCGGAGCGCTCAAGGCCACGCTGGGCTTCCTGCTGATCGGGGCGGGAGCCACGCTGGTGGTCGCCGCGCTGGATCCGCTCGGCAAGATGATCCAGGGCGCGACCGGGGCCCAGGGCGTGGTTCCGACCAACGAGGCGATCGTCGGCATCGCCCAGGAACAGTACGGCGCCCAGGTCGCCTGGACGATGATCCTCGGCTTCGCGTTCAGCATCCTGCTGGCCCGGTTCACGCCGCTGCGGTACGTGTTCCTCACCGGTCACCACATGCTGTTCATGGCCACCCTGCTCACCATGGTGCTGGCCTCGGCCGCGCTGCCCACCTGGGAGGTCGTGCTCGTCGGCGCGATCCTGATGGGCGTGATGCTGGTCGTGATGCCCGCGCTGGCGCAGCCGTGGACCAAGCGGGTCGGCGGGGACGGGAAGATCGCGATCGGCCACTTCGGCACGCTCGGCTACATCGCCGCCGGCGCCACCGGTCAGCTCGTCGGCAAGACCAGCAGGAGCACGGAGGAGATGAAGCTGCCCGAAGGGCTGCGCTTCCTCCGCGACTCGATGGTGGCGACCGCGCTGTCCATGGTGCTGATCTACATCATCGTGGCGGTCCTGTTCCTCGTCCGGGTGGGCGGACAGGCCGCGTACGCGGTTACGGAGTCGGCAGGCCTCGGCAACTACATCATGTCCGCGGTCCTGCTCGGCCTGCAGTTCGGCATCGCCGTCGCGGTGATCCTCTTCGGCGTGCGGACGATCCTCGGCGAGCTGGTGCCCGCCTTCCAGGGCATCGCCGAGCGCGTGGTGCCGGGTACGGTCCCCGCGCTGGACGCGCCGATCGTGTTCCCGTTCGCGCAGAACGCGGTGCTCATCGGATTCCTATCCAGCTTCGTCGGCGGGCTCGTCAGCCTGGCGCTGCTGGCCTCGGTGTTCAACCCGTGGCTGGGCTGGGCGCTGATCCTCCCCGGGCTGGTGCCGCACTTCTTCACCGGTGGTGCGGCGGGCGTGTTCGGCAACGCCACCGGCGGCCGGCGGGGCGCGGTGCTCGGCGCGTTCCTCAACGGTGTGATCATCACATTCCTGCCGGCGCTGCTGCTCACCGTGCTGGGGACGTTCGGCAAGGCCAACACGACGTTCGGGGACGCGGACTTCGGCTGGTTCGGGATCGTGGTCGGTTACTCGGTCAAGGCCGGGGCCGTCGGCGGACTGATCGTGCTGCTCGTCGTGGTGGCGATCCTGCTGGCGCTCGCGATCTGGGTGCAGCGGCGGCTCGTCGACACCGGCTGGGACCCGGGCGCCAAGCGCGACGCGGCCCTGGCGGCCCAGACCGCCGCCAAGGAGCAGGCCGACGCAACGACGACCACGGGCTCCGGGAGCGATGCCGGTACGCCGCCGAAGCCGGAATCCGGCGACGGCGGGACGTCCGGCCGGTCCTGACCACCGGCGACGGAGGAGGGGCGAGGGCCTGGGGGAACGTTCCCCCAGGCCCTCGCGCTCGCCGATTCGCCGGACAGAAGGCTCGGCAACGAGATCTAGGCCCTGCCGGCCGAGCCGCGCGAGCGCGGCCACGGGTTTCGTGCGCCGAGACGTGCTCGGATCAGGCGTGTTTGCGGTGGTTGCCTTCGGTGACAGGGCGGATGGCGTAGCCGATGGCCAGGGACATGACGCGGCCC
>WHSL01000092.1 GCA_009380095.1 Streptosporangiales bacterium
CGTCCGAGCCGATCAAGGTGGACATCCGGGTGCCCGTGGGCCGGCCGCTGCCCGAGCTGACGGAGTTCATCAAGGGGTGCGAGGACGCGGGGTTCCACGGGGTGGGCGTGCACGACCACCACCACTCCGGGCGCGACGTGTACGCGGCGCTCACGCTGGCCGCGGCGTCCACCACCCGGCTCGAGCTCTACCCCGCCACCTCCAACCCGGTCACCCGGCACCCGCTGGTGCTCGCCGCGACCGCCAACGCGCTCACCGAGGTCGCCCCCGGCCGCGTGCTGCTCACGCTGGCGCCGGGCTTCCTCTCGGTGGAGAAGGCGGGCAAGCCGCAGGCGCGGCGGGAGCAGCTCGGCGCGGTGGTGACCGCGCTGCGCGACCTGCTGCACGGGCGCCCCGCCACGTACGAGGGGCAGGAGCTGCGCATGAACAACGTGGCCGTCCCCGCGGCGAAGATCTTCGTGCTGGCGGCCGGCCCGAAGATGCTGGAGCTCGCCGGGTCCGTGGCCGACGGGGTGATCATGCTGGCCGGGTTGCACCCGGACTCGGTCGAGGCGGCGCGGTCGCACGTGCGCGCGGGCGCCAAGACGGCCGGGCGGGATCCGGCCGAGGTGGAGGAGATCCTCATCGTGCCGACCGCGGTCGAGCCCTTCGAGGCGGCGCGGGAGTGGCCGCGCCGCTGGTTCCGCCCGGGCAAGTCCTTCCTGACCTATCCGAGCGCGGCGAACCTGCGCTGGCTGCGCGCCGCGGGCATCGACCTGCCCGACGACCACCGGCCGGAGGACATCTCGCCCGAGCTCGCCGCGCGCGTCTGCGACGCGTTCGGGCTGTTCGGCCCGGCGGAGTACTGCGCGGAGCGGCTTCTGCGGGCGCGCGAGGAGTCGGGCGTGCGGCACGTGTTCTTCTTCCCCTCGCACACCGCGGGGGGCGGCTATGACCTGCCCGTCGCCGACGTCGAGGCGTTCCGCACGGTCATCGGGCCCCGGCTCGCCGCCGGTTGACCGCGTTTCCGTTGAACTCTCGCGGCCACCTCGTCGTCCCAGTCATCGACCGGATCGGGATCACGCGCGACTCGGAGGCGAACCCACGATGACCACACGCGACGACCGCGACGACCGCGACGCGCCGTCCGCCCGCCCGATGGCGCCGGACGAGGCGGCGTACGACCGTGTCCGTGCCGTGCAATGGCTCCGCGGGGAGGCGCACGCCCCGGGACTCTCCCGGCGGACCATGCTGCGGCTGGCGGGCATCGCCGGCGTGGGGGCCGGGCTGGCCGGAACGGGCCTCGGCGCGGCGGCGCGCGCCATGGCGGACGACACGCCCGGCATCGTGAAGCCGCTCCCGCCGGAGATCTTCACGGTGCACGGCACCAACGCGGAGACGAACTTCGCCGCGCTGCGCGGCGTGGGCTTCCACGTGCCCGCGAGCCACTTCTTCGTCCGCAACCACACGAGCACGGCGGTCATCGACGAGGCCACCTGGCGGCTGCGCCTGCACGGCGACGGGCTGCACGGCTCACCCACCCTGGAGCGCCCGGTCACCTTCGACTACGACCAACTGCGCGCGATGCCGTCCCGGACCATCAGCGCCTTCGTCGAGTGCGCGGGCAACGGCCGGAGCTTCTACACCACCCAGCAGGGCCAGGAGGTCCCCGGCACGCCGTGGCGGACGGGCGGGATCGGCCAGGCCGTGTGGCGCGGCGTCCCGCTGCGGACCGTGCTGCGGTACGCCGGGCTCCGCCCGGACGCCGTGGACGTCATGCCGCGCGGGCTGGACGGCGAGTTCAACTCCGGCGGGGTGAACCACGGGCACGTACGGCGGCCGCTGCCGATCCGCAAGGCCCTCGACGACGTGCTGCTCGCGTACGAGATGAACGGCCGCCCGCTCCCGCCGGACCACGGCTTCCCCGTCCGGGTGGTGGTGCCGTCCTGGGTGGGCATCTCCTCCATCAAGTGGGTCGGGGACATCGAGGTATCGGCGCGGCCGCTGTTCTCCCCGTGGAACACGGACTTCTACCGGCTGTTCGGCCCGTCGTGGCCCGGCGGGGCCAGCGCGCCGCTCACCGAGCAGGTGGTGAAGAGCGCGTTCGAGCTGCCCTGGCAGGCGTCGCTACCCGCGGGCGCGCACACCCGCCTGCACGGCCGCTCCTGGTCCGGTACGGGCCGGGTGGCGAAGGTCGAGGTCAGCACCGATGGCGGCGAGGTCTGGCGGCGCGCGCGGATCACCGACGACCCGCGGGACAACGGCTGGGTGCGCTGGCACCTGGACTGGCGGCCACGGCAGGCCGGGCCGGTGGTGCTCAAGGCCAGGACCACGGACCACACCGGCGCGACGCAGCCCGAGACCTCGCCGTTCAACCGCGAGGGCTATCTCTTCGGCGCCGTCGTCGCCCACCCGGTGACCGTGACCTGACCCGGGCGGCACCCGGGCGGCACCCGGGCGGCGCCGAGGAGGCTCAGGAACGGAGGTCGCGGACGTTGGCCACCAGCAGGGTCACGGCCGCGACGAGGAGCGGTACGAGGAGCGTGATCTGCCAGTTCCACATGAACGCCGCGACGAGCACGGCGATCGGCACCGCGACCACGGCGAGCACGCCGAGGCCGTTCAGGAAGGCCCGCCCCCGCTTGCGGGCCAGCGCGTCGATCGCCGCGAACAGCAGGATCACCCCGGCCACCTTGAGCAGCGGATGGTCCCACGGCACCAGGTAGATCGCGGCGATGACCGCGAACAGCATGAGCGGCGTGGACAGCGGCGCCCACAGCTGCAGGAACCGGTTGTACACCTGGCGTCCCGACGCGTACGGCAGGTGCGGCGAGCGCAGGTGCACCTGGGGCGGCTCCTCCGGCGGGGGAGCGGCCAGCGAGGCCCGGTGCACCTCGCGCTCCTCCATCAGCGCCGCCCGGTCCCGGTACGCCGCCGCCAGCTCCTTCTCCTTGCCCTCCAGCTCGGTGAACCGCGTCCGCGCCTTCTCCCGGGTCTGCGCGTACTCGCGCAGCGACAGCGCGATCGAGCGGAGCGCCCGCAGCTCCTCGCGGAGCGTGGTGATCCGCGTGTCGGCCTCGGCGATGAGCAGGTCGAGCTCGTCGCAGCGCTCAGTGAGCATGCCGTCCCGGGCGCCGGGGTCCGGCGGCACCTTCTGCAGCCCGACCCAGCCGACCGGGTCGGTCCAGGAGAACCGTACGGCCCCGTCGCGCTCGTACCGCGGCCCGGTCGGGGCCCGCTCGCCATTCAGCCAGTCGTGCGTGTCCCAGCCCCACAGCCCGCGGAAGCCGCGCACCCACGGGGTGTCGTCGGAGATCATGACGGCGTTCCAGGACCTGTCGCCGCCCGCGCCGATGTGCGTGCCGTCGCCGCGGTGATAGTCCACGTACGGGATGCTGAAGCCGCGCCAGTGCGCGATGCGGCCGAGGAAGAGCCGGCGCGCGACCTTGTTCCAGATCTTCACCAGGATCCGCATCGGCTCCGGGTCCACCGCGATCAGATAGTCGCCGGGCAGCGCGGCGCCGGAGTGCGAGCCCGCGCCCACGAAGACCACCGGGTGGTCGCCGACCCGGCGCAGGTCCGGGTCGTCCCAGCGGCGCCGCAGGTCGTCGCCGGCCCCGTCGTGGGAGGAGATGCCGACCCAGACCGGGCGCGGCCCGTCCGGCCCCTCGGACAGGTAGACCGAGACCATCTCCCAGTCGGCCTCGTGGTCGTTGACCCCGCCGAACGTGGAGCGCCAGTCGTTCATCGGATAGAAGAACCAGTACTGGCAGACGACGTAGCCGCCGTCCCGGACGACCCGGGCGTAGTACGTGGACTCGGCGGTGCCGACCCAGGTGCGGTAGCGGGCCGCGGCGGCCGCCGCCACGCCGCCCGGGAGCACGCCGCGGACCAGCAGCGAGATGCGCAGCAGTACGTCGGCGATGCGGGCCACCAGGCCGACCGCGGCGAGCCGGCCGGTGCGCGCGATCACCGTACGGGTGGTGCGCTTGAGCCGCCGGGCCTCCGCGCGCAGCGAGGACTCCTGGACGAACCGCAGGTGCAGCGACTCACGCGGCCACTCCTTGTCCGCGCCGGCCAGCCGGTCCAGCGTGACCTCGCCGGGGGCCACGAGCTGCTCCTCCGAGCCGCCCGGTACGGAGCGCCAGAGGCTGCAACAGGCCACGTACTCGTCGATGGCGGTGGGGAAGAACCGTTCGCCCGCCGTGTAGGCGAGCACGGGTTCGTACGCGCGCAGCAGCTCGAGGTCCGCCTCCCGGGCGGCGGTGTCGCGACCGGCGTCCTGCCCGGAGGCGGGCGCGGCGGCTCCGTCCTCGGTATCGATGACCACCCGATTCTGATCGTTCACGGCCAGGCCTCTATCGCGGTGTGCGGGATGTCCGGGAGACCGCGTCGATCGGGACGGGGAGCCGCGGTAGATCCCTTGACGGGACATCCCACCACGGATGAGGGCTCGGAGAGAACAGCCGCCGACGATTCCGCCGTACGGGGAACGTTTCGATTGTGTTTCGCCGCTCCCCGGGTGCGCGGCCTCCGTTCCCGGCCGCGGAGGGCCGGACCCGGGCGGGCCCGGGCGGCGCCGCTTGAGAGGGTCGGGATCGGGTCCTCTGGAGAGTAGGGCGAGAGGGGTCGTGATGCGCGTCGTCGTGGTCGGGACGGGAGTGGCCGGCGCCGGGGCCGGTTACGCGCTGGCGCGGGCGGGCGTGGACACGATCCTGGTGGACTCCGCGGAGCGGGGCCGGGCGACCTCGGCCGGGGCCGGGATCGTCTGCCCGTGGACGTACGGGCGGGAGGATCCGGCCTCGTACCGGATGTCCGCCGCCGGCGCCGAGGCGTACCCGGAGCTGCTGGAGGCGCTGGCCGAGGACGGCGAGCGGGAGGTCGGCTACCGCCGGGTCGGCACGCTGCAGCTGCTCACCGCGCGGCGCGCATCGCCGGCACGCAGTGCTTGGCCATCAGCATCATCGAGGTGACGTTGACCTCGAAGCAGCGCGACCACTCCGCCGGGTCCACGTCCACCACGGTCCCGGTGGGCCCGCCGAGGCCGACGTTGTTCACCAGGATGTCCGGCGGCCCGAACAGCTCGGTGGTGCGCGTCACGCAGGCCGCCGCCGACACGGGGTCGGCGACGTCGGTACGGACCACGGCGCACCGGCCGCCCTCGGACTCGATCATCGCCCGGGTGGCCTCGGCCCACTCCACGATCTCGTCCGCCAGCACCACCCGTGCGCCGCGCCGGGCCAGCAGGATCGCGGCGGCGCGGCCGTTGCCGATGCCGTCGCCGCGGGATCCCGCGCCGGTCACGATCGCGACCTTGTCCTCGAGTCCGGTGGGTTCGGTCACCTCGCCCTCCTCCGTCACACACGGGACGCAACGGCCGATCCGTCCCGTTGATCACTGTGAGGGGTGATCTGCCGGGGTTCAAGGTTGCGATCGGGCGATCTTTGTCGTACGCGGCTTCGCCGGCGCCGTCATGGCACCCATAATGGCCGGGATGTCGCCCCCGCCAGGAGTGATACTTTTCGCCGTCCGGCTGATGTGGTCCGTGCTGCCGTTCGGGCTGCTCGTCACGGCGGCCAACGCGCTCGCGGTGCACCGCACGGCGGAGCGGCCGGCCACCGCGCGCCCCGGCGCCGTGCCGTCCGCGCTGGAGTTCCTCGACACGTGGGCGTGGGGCCGTACGGCCGCCATCGCCGCCGGGTTCTGCGTCGCGGCCGTCATCTACGGGTTCCTCGCCCGGACCGTACGGCGCGGCCCGCGGGGGCACCCCGCCGCCGTGATGGTTCTGTCCGGGGTGTTCGCGGTGGCGTTCGGGCTGGGCTGCCTGTGGGTGTGGGAGACCATGCCGCTTGCGGCGCCGTCCTGGTATCGGCCGGTCCTCGCCGGGCTGCTCGGCGCGGCCGCGGGCGCACAGCTGCTCGCCGTCGTGCTGCTGACCCGGACCCGCGCCGGGGTGTGGGTGTCCCGCCTGGGCATGGGCGGCCGCGACGACCCGGACGCCGTGGACGCCGGCACCCGCCGGGCCGCGCGGCTGCTGGTGGGGGCGCTCGGCTTCGTGGCCGCGTACGCCGCGGTGACCGCGGCCGCCGTCCAGCTCGCCGCGGCGGCCAACACCGACGGCCACAACGACCTGCTGAGCAGCGTGCACGCGACGAACCTCATGGTCTCCGGGTTCATCGCGCTCTGGACGCTCCCGTTCGCGGTGCACGGGATGGTGCTGCTGCGCCGGCACGCGCGCCGCGCCAAGCCGCTCGCGCTCGCGAGCACGGGCGGCTTCAGCGTCCTCTACCTGCTGCTCTTCTGGTACCTCAGCGAGAACAACGCGGCGACCTCGTTCTTCTTCTTCGACGACCAGAGCATGCTGACGAGCCACGTGCCGGACTGGCACGTCCCGGTCCTGTACGGGATCGTCGGCATCGCGGCCGTCGCGCAGCTGACCGCGCTGGTCACGCTCGCCCGCCGCCCGCTCCCGTTCTGAGTCTCACCCGGCGGGTGGTGCTCAGGCCAGGACGAAGCCGGTGTAGCCCTCGGCGGCGATCCTGGTGCAGTGTTCGCGGTACGGGCCCACGCCGCCCACGTACGGCATGAAGACCCGGGGCTTGCCGGGCACGTTGGCGCCCATGTACCAGGAGTTCGCCTTGGGGTAGAGGGTGGCCGCGCCTACCTCGTTCACGTGCTCCACCCAGGCGTTCTCCGCCTCGTCGGTCGGCTCGATGGTGCTCAGCCCGTTGGACTTGAGGTGGCCGAGGCAGTCCGAGACCCACTCCACGTGCTGCTCGATGGAGACCATCATGTTGCTCAGCACCGACGGGCTGCCCGGCCCGGTGATCATGAACAGGTTGGGGAAGCCGGCGACGCTCACGCCCAGGTAGGTGCGCGGCCCCTCCGCCCACTTCTCCTTCAGCGCCGCGCCGTCACGGCCGCGGATGTCGATCGCGTTCAGCGCGCCGGTCATCGCGTCGAAGCCGGTCGCGAACACCAGGTCGTCGAACTCGTACGTGGCGTCCGAGGTCTGCACGCCGGTCGGGGTGACCTTCGTGATCGGCGTGGCCCGTACGTCCACAAGGTCCACGTGCGGCTCGTTGTAGATCTTGTAGTACCCGGTGTCCACGCACGGCCGCTTGGTGCCGAGCGGGTGGTCGTACGGGGAGAGTCGCCGCGCCACCTCCGGGTCGCTCACGATCTCGCGGATCTTGCTCCGGACGAACTCGGCGGCCGTCTCGTTGGCCTCTTCACTGAGCCGGGTGTCCAGGTACGCCCCGGTGAGGCCGAACAGGCCGCCGTAGTCCCAGCCCGCGGAGTAGGTCTGGACCCGCTCCTCGTGCGACACGTCCAGCGCGTTCCGCGTCGGCAAGGGCCGCGGCACGCCGACGAACGACTCCCGGGCCGCCTGCCGGTACTCCCGGTAGCGCGCCTTCAGGTCCGCCTGCTCCTCCTTGCTGAGCGGGCGGTTGTGCGCGGGCATGCTGAAGTTCGCGGTGCGCTGGAAGACCGTCACCGCCGAGGCCTGCGCGGCGATCTGCGGGATCGACTGGATGGCCGACGAACCGGTGCCGATCACCCCGACCCGGCGGCCGGTGAAGTCGACCCCCTCGTGCGGCCACCGGCCGGTGTGGAACGTACGGCCGGCGAACTCCTCGACACCGTCGACCTCGGGCCACTTCGGCACCGACAGGCACCCGGTGGCCATCACGCAGAACCGCGCGGAGATCGCGTGGCCGGTGTCCGTACGGACCAGCCAGCGGTCCGCGGCCTCGTCGTAGTGCGCCGAGCTCACCCGCGTCTCGAACACCATGTCGCGGCGCAGGTCGAACCGGTCGGCCACGTGCTCGGCGTAGCGCAGGATCTCCGGCTGGGCGGGGTAGCGCTCCGTCCACTCCCACTCCTGCTCCAGCTCGGGGGAGAAGGAGTAGGAGTAGTCCATGCTCTCGACGTCGCACCGCGCACCGGGATAGCGGTTCCAGTACCAGGTGCCGCCGACGCCGGAGCCGGCCTCGATGACCCGCGCGGACATGCCGAGCTCGCGGAGCCGGTACAGCATGTACATGCCGGAGAAGCCCGCGCCGACGATGACGACGTCGAGCTGCTCCGGCCGGGGGGTGTCGGGCATGCGGTTCAGTCCTTCTTGAGCTGGGCGGCGAACAGGCTCGGCGGCAGGCCGTCGGCGGCCGGGCGGAAACCGCGCTCGATCAGCTGGGCGAGCTGGTCGTACCGCCACGGCCCGGGCGAGTTGAGCTGCCGGATGATCTGCGGGTTCTCGTACAGGCCGACCTCGTAGCCGGCCGACGAGAGCACCCGGCCGGTCAGCCAGTCGGAGGCGTCACCGGCCATGTAGAGCGCCAGCGGTGCGATGTTGTCCGGCGAGCGCTCCGGGTCGTCGTCCGCCCGCTTGGCGCGGGAGACGCTCTTCTCGGTGGGCACGGTGGCGGTGAGCCGGGTGGCCGCGCCGGGGGCGATCGCGTTCGCGGTGACCCCGTACCTGGCCAGCCCCTGGGCCAGCGAGTAGGTGAGCCCGATGATGCCCATCTTGGCAGCCGCGTAGTTGGCCTGGCCGGGGGAGCCGTCCAGGCCGGAGACCGAGGTGAAGTTGATGATCCGGTAGTGGCCGTCCGGGTTGCGCTGCTGACGCCAGTACGCCGAGGCGGGCCGTACGGTCGAGAAGTGCCCCTTGAGGTGCACCGCGATGACCGCGTCCCAGTCCTCCTCGGTCATGTTGAAGATCATCCGGTCGCGCAGGATGCCCGCCACGTTGACGACGATGTCGAGCCTCCCGAACTGCTCGACCGCGGTGTCGACCAGCCGCTGCCCCGTCGCGACGTCGGAGATGTCGCCGCCGTCCGCGACGGCCTTGCCGCCGGCCGCGGTGATCTCCCCGGCGAGCTCCTCGGCCGGGCCCTTGTCCCCGCCGCTGCCGTCCGGATGACCGCCCAGGTCGTTGACCACCACGGACGCGCCCTCCGCCGCGAAAAGCCGGGAGATGGACGCGCCGATGCCGCGGGCCCCGCCCGTGACGATCGCGACCTTGCCGTCGATGACACCCATTCGAGCCTCCGATTCGGTTTCCCGAATCCCGTTCTAATAGGCGGCGTGCCAATTGTCCAGGGGTGCGGGGTGGGGGGTTGTCCCGCGAGATGATGAAATCAGTCGGGATTATCGAAGCGGGCTCAGGTTCGTGCGACAGCATCCCCCCTGCGCCGGTGCGGAAGGGAGCCCCGTGACCCAGACCCTGGACGCGCGCCGGTCGTCCGCCCCCCGGCCGCTGATGGCGGCCGGCTTCCTCAGCACCTTCGACCGGTACGCGATCGGGCCGCTGCTCGTCACCATGGCGGGTGACCTGCACGTACGGCTCGCGGCGGTGGGCATGGTGGCCGGCGGGTACGCGCTCGCGTACGGCCTCACCCAGCCGCTCTGGGGGCTGCTGTCCGACCGGTACGGCCGGGTCCGCGTGATGATGGCCGCGCTGATCGCCGCCGTCCTCGCCGGGATCGCCTCCTCGCTGGCTCCCACGCTGCCGCTGCTGATCCTCACGCGCGTGCTCACCGGCGGCTTCTTCGGCGCGGTCATCCCGCTCGCGCTCACCTACATCGGCGACACCGTCCCGATGGCGACCCGGCAGCGCGCGCTCTCGGACCAGATGTTCGCGCAGGGCATCGCCACCGCGCTGGCCACGGTCTGCGCGGGGACGCTGGCCGACCTCGGCGGCTGGCGGGTGGTGTTCGCGCTGCCGCCGCTCGTCGCGGTGCCGATCGTGCTCGCGCTCCGCCGGCTGCCCGAGCCGCCGCGGCCGGAGGGCCGTACGGCCCCCTGGCTCGTGCTGCGCAACCGCTGGCTGCTGCTCGCCATGGCGCTCGGCTTCGTGGAGGGGGCGATCCTGCTCGGCGGGCTGCCGTTTCTCGCGCCCGCGCTGGAACACGGCGGCGTCGGCGCGGCGCTCGCCGGGATGGCCATGGCCTCGTTCGGCATCGGCCTGATCGTCTTCACCCGCGTGGTGCGGAGGCTGACCGTACGCGTGCCGGCCTGGGGGCTGATGGCGCTCGGCGGCACGATGATGGCCGCCGCGTTCGCGGTGGCCGCGGGGTGGCAGAGCGTCGTGCCGATACTCCTCACCGGCTTCCTGCTCGGCGGCGGGTACTCGTTCCTGCATACGTCGCTGCAGGCCTGGGCCACCTCGGCGGCGCCGGGGGCGCGCGGCTCGGCGGTCGCGATGTTCGCGACCTCGCTGTTCATGGGGGCCTCGGCGGGCACCGCGCTGGGCGGGGCCGCGGCCGAGGCGGGGGCGTACGGCCTGCTCTTCGGCGCGGCCGCGATCATCACGGTCCCGCTCACCCTCGTCGCGGTGGCGGGCCGCCGCCGCTTCATCCCGCAGGACTGAGGCGCGCCGCCACGCCGGCGGGAGTGACGTACCCCGTCCCTAGAGTGAGCGCATGGACCTCCCCGAGACCGGCACCGACGTCCGCTCCGCCGACTGGGACGGGCGCGAAATGTCCGGTGAGGAGCACGAAGCCACCGCGTTCATCGACGTGGACATGACCGAGGCCACCGGCCGCGGCGTCACCTTCCGCGCGTGCGTGTTCCGCGGCGTGCGCTTCAACGCGGCGGCGTTCCGCGAGAGCGCGTTCGTCAACTGTGCGTTCGTGCGGTGCTCGTTCTTCGATGCGGCGTTCACCGGCTGCAAGTTCCTCGGCGCCGCCTTCGACGACTGCGCGTTCGGGCTGCTGCGCGCCGAGGGCGGCGACTGGTCGCTGTCCCGGTTCCCCGGCGCCGACCTCTCCGGCGCGTCGTTCACCGGCGTGCGGCTGCGCGAGGCCGACCTGTCCGGCGCCAACTGCGATGGCGCCACGCTGCGCGACTGCGACCTCTCCGGCGCCACCGTGCGCACCGCGACGCTGCGCGAGACCGATCTGCGCGGCAGCGACCTCGGCGGCGTCGACCTGCTGCACGCCGAGCTCAAGGGGGTCAGGATCGACCCCTACCAGGCCGCCGTGGTCGCCACCGCCTTCGGTTTCGACGTGACATGACCGGCCGCCGGCCCTCCGGTTCGCCGGGCTCCGACGCCGGGAGGGCTCAGCCCACGGCGTGTTGCTTGAGGAAGTCGAGGACGAGGGGGACGAACTCCTCCGCGCGTTCGAAGCCGAGCCCGTGGCTGGAGCCCTCGCCGCGGAACAGGTGATACTGCGCGCCGGGGATGCGCTGCGCCACGGCCTCACCCTGCCCGGGCGGGGTGAGCAGGTCCTGCTCGCCGGCGACGACGAGGGTCGGCGCGCTGATCGCGGAGAGCCGGTCCAGGGAGTCGTGCGCGATGTCGGCGTCCCACTGCTCCGCGGTCGCCGCGATCTGCTCCGGCGTGCTGGGGAACAGCGGGATCATCTCCGCCATGCGCTCGGCGAGCTCAGGGCTCTCCAGCGCCTCCGGCGAGAAGGCCAGCCCGATGGAGCCGAGCGCCGCGTCCATGTCCCCGGTCTTCCACGGGTGCCCCAGCGCGGTGAACATCGCCCGCTGGAAGCCGCTGGTCCGGCCCCACGTGCACTGCAGCACGAGCGAGGCGACCCGGTCCGGCGCGAACAGCGCGAGCTCCTGGGCGGTCGCGCTGCCCAGCGAGTAGCCGAGCACGTGCGCCCGGTCGATCTCCAGCGCGTCGAGCAGGCCGAGCGCGTCCTGGGCGAGCCGCGGCGAGCTGATCGGCCCGGTGCCGCGCGAGGTGCCGCCCAGCCCGCGCAGGTCGTACGTGACCACGTGCAACGCCGTGGCCCAGATCTGTGCGGTCTCCGTCCAGAAGCCGAGGGACTGGCTGGTGCCGTTGATGACCAGCAGGGAGGGGGCGTCGCGGTCGCCGTACTCCTGGACGGCGACGGTGATGTCATCGACGGTGACGGTCCGGGGCGGGTGGACGGGCGGTGTGCTCACTGGGCCTCCAGCGCGGGCGACGACGTCGGACTCCCCCGAATGGCGTTCTGGTCGCGAGTGCGTTTCCCGTTTATACATCACAACGCCTGCGGCAGGGACCTCCCTCAATGCGGCTCCCCGAGGGGGGCGTCGCAGAAGTCCCCGCCCACCCGGTTCAGCACCGGGTCTCCGGTGAAGTCCGGCACCTTACCCTCGGGGATCAGCCGGGCGGCGAAGACCTCGGCGTCGTCCGCGGGGGAGTACCCGATCGCCTCGCCCTCGGCCAGCGACCACCAGCGGCGGGTGTTGCGGCTGACCCCCCAGACCACGCGGAAGCCCGGCTCCGGCACGGTCAGGCAGGCCTCGACGAGCCGTCCCACGTCGTCCGGCGAGAGCCAGGTGGCCAGCGAGCGGACGTCGTACGGCTCCTCGGCGCAGGTGCCGATCCGCAGGCAGAGCACGTCCATGCCGTACCGGTCCGCGTACAGCCGGCCGGCCGCCTCCATCGCCACCTTGCTCCACCCGTAGAACGTGTCCGGCCGGGCGGGGACGTCGGCGGGCAGGTCGCCGTCGCCCGCGTCCGTACGGGGGGTGAATCCGACGGCGTGGTTGGAGGAGGCCAGCACGACGCGGCGTACGCCGGCCGCGCGCGCCGCCTCCAGCACCAGGTTGGTGCCCAGCACGTTGATCTGGACGATGTCCTCCAGGCTCGCCTCGGTGGCCTTCCCGCCCAGGTGCACCACGGCCTGTACGTCCCGGAAGGCCTCGGCGAGCACCGCCGCGTCCGTGACGGATGCCCGTACCGTCTCCTCGGGGCCGGGGCCGGGGCCGGGGCCGGGGCCGGCGAGCGGCGGCGGGTCGGCGAGGTCGAGTAGCCGCAGCGTGCGGCCGGTACGGGCGAGCCGGGGGCGCAGCATCGTGCCCACGGCTCCGGAACCGCCGGTGATCATGACGCGCTGGTGCTCCATCGAGTCTCCATTCCTCGGCATTCCTCGGCATTCCTCGGACGGCGCGGGGGTGGTGGTGAGCCACCGATCAGGATTTCATTCGTCCGGCGGAAGTCCCAGGGGAACGGGGCGTCCTCGGCGACGTGCCGGAGGAACGCCTCCCACTGGGTGCGGAACCCGTTGGGGTAGTCCGCGTTGTCCGGGACCTCCTGCCAATGGGCGCGGAAGTCGTCGGTACGCGGAAGGTCGGGGTTCCAGACCGGCTTGGGCGTCCCGGCCCGGTGCTGGTAGCGGCAACGGCGCAGCCCCGCGACCGCGCTCCCCTCGGTCCCGTCCACCTGGAACTCGACCAGCTCGTCACGGAACACCCGGGTGGTCCAGGAGGAGTTGACCTGCGCCACGATCCCGCCCTCGAGCTCGAAGATCGCGTACGCGGCGTCGTCCGCGCTGGCCCGGTACGGCGCCCCGGCCTCGTCCCGCCGGTCGGTGATGTGCACGGCACCGAGGCACTGTACGGACCGGACCGGCGGGCTCTGCGTTCCCGAGCTTTCCCGGAGGCCGCCCTCGGAGCCTTCGGGAAAGCGCATTCAGAAAGCGCTTGGCCGGGGTGGACCTCCCGGCCGGGCGGGTCGTGGAGGGCGCCTTCACCCGCGACGGGGGCTATGCGGCGGCCCGGCGGCTCATCTCCCAGGGCGCGCCCGCGACCTGCATCTTCGCCACCACCGACGTGATGGCGATCGGGGCGATGGCGGCCTTCCGCGAGCACGGGCTGCGCGTGCCGGGCGACCTGTCGCTCGCCGGCTTCGACGACATCCCGATCGTCGCGGACCTCAGCCCGCCACTGACCACCGTGCGGCTGCCGCTCACCGAGATGGGGGAGCGGGTGATGGCCCTGGTCCTCCGGGACCGCCCGGACGGCCGCGGCCGCTCCCGGATGGAACGTGTCGGAGGCGAAGTCGTCCTCCGCGGCAGCACCGCCCCGCCGCAAAGGAAACGCGAATGACCTCTCTCGTGCACAACATCACGATCGACTGTGCGGACCCGTACGCCCAGGTCACGTTCTGGGCCCAGGTGACCGGCTTCGTCGAGCATCCCGACTACCCGAACTGCCGGACGACCCCGAGGGGCTGCTGATCCCCGCCGCGGGCGAGGGCACCGGGCCCAACCTCCTGTTCATCACGGTTCCCGAAGGCAAGAAGGCGAAGAACCGGCTGCACCTCGACCTCTGGCCCGCCGAGGGCACCCGTGACCAGGAGGTCGAGCGGCTCCTCGGCATCGGCGCCACGCTCGTGGACGACCGGCGCCGGCCGGACGGAACCGGCTGGGTGGTCCTCGGCGACCCCGACGAGTCGTTCGTGAGGGGGGCGTGGAGCGACGAACCTTTCGTGCGGGTTCGCCGCAGGTCTCCGTTCGTTCAATGGCACGGAGACTTCGCACAGTCCCGCCGGTTTTGTCAGTGGCGTCTCATAGGCTGCTGAGCAAGGACGGTGACCGCGTCCACAAACCGAACGGCGATGCCGCCCAGCGGCAGAGGTGTGACGACACATGAGTGATCTAGCGACGGCGGATGTTCCCGCCGGTGCCGAGGAGCTTGAGCGCTATCGCATCGAGCTGACCGGCTACTGCTACCGCATGCTCGGCACGGCGTTCGAAGCCGACGACGCGGTGCAGGAGACGATCGTGCGCGCCTGGCGCGGGCTGGACGGGTTCGAGGGCCGGTCCTCGCTGCGTTCGTGGCTCTACCGCATCGCCACGAACGTGTGCTTCACCATGCTCGAGGGGCGCAAGCGGCGGGCCAGCCCGATGGACCTCGGCCCCGCCTCGACCTGGCAGTCGTCGCTCAACGAGCCGCTGCCGGAGGCCACCTGGATCGGGCCGGTGCCCGACGACCGAGTGATCTCCCCGACCGCCGACCCGGCCGAGCAGGCGGTCGCGCGCGACTCGCTGCGCCTGGCGGTCATCGCCGCGCTGCAGCACCTCCCGCCGCGGCAGCGGGCGGTGCTCATCCTGCGTGAGGTGCTGCGCTGGCAGGCCACCGAGGTCGCCGAGCTGCTGGGCACGTCCGTGGCCTCGGTCAACAGCGCGCTGCAACGGGCCCGCGCCACGATCGCGTCCACGTCGCCGAGCGACGGCGACGAGCCGGTGCCGATGAGCGGCGACCAGCAGGAGCTGCTCACCCGCTACCTCCAGGCCTTCGAGCGGTACGACCTGAACGCGCTGGTCGCGTTGCTGCACGAGGAGGCCACGCTGTCCATGCCGCCGTTCGACCTCTGGGTGCGCGGCGTCGACGACATCCTCGGCTGGTGGAACGGGCCGGGCCACGCGTGCTCGGGCTCCAAGCTGGTTCCGGTGTCGGCCAACGGCATGGTCGCCTTCGGGCAGTACCGGCCGAGCGGTCCCGACGGGGAGCACGAGCCGTTCGCGCTCCAGGTGCTGCAGTTCACCCAGGGCGGCAAGCTCCTGGAGTATCACGCGTTCCTGGACACCGAGCGCGTGTTCCCCCTCTTCGGCCTGCCGTGGAACCCTCCCTCCAACCACCCCATGTTCCAACGGGCGTGACGGACGTTTCGGTGCGGGCCGGCGTCCCTCCGGAGGGGCGCTGGTCCGGGCGGGAGGCCCCTCGCGGCACCCTGGTACCGTCCGAAAGCGTGATCATTTCTCGTCCCGCGGAGAGTGGGCCGGTCCTGCGGGTGGACGCCGCCGACGTCGTGCGCGACGGCACGTACCTGCTGAACGCGATCTCGTTCACCGTGCACCGTGGCGAGCACTGGGCGCTGCTGGGGCCGAACGGCGCGGGGAAGAGCACCTTGCTGGGTCTGCTCGGCGCCGTCTCCCACCCGACCCGGGGCGGGGTCGAGGTGTTGGGCCGCAGGCTGGGCCGGGTGGACGTCCGTGAACTGCGCGCGTACCTGGGGCACGTCGACCCGCGGCACGCGCCGGGTCCGGCGACGCGGGTCCGCGACGTGGTGCTCACCGGGATCACCGGCAGCATCGCGCTGCTTCCCCGCTGGGAGCCCACGCCCGCGGAGAGCGCGCACGCCGACGAGCTGATCGCGTTGCTCGGCATGACGTCGCATGGCGAGTCGCGCTGGGGCACGCTGTCGCAGGGGGAGCGGGGACGTACGCTCATCGCCCGGGCGCTCATGCCCCGGCCGCGGCTGCTGCTCCTCGACGAGCCCGCCACCGGTCTCGACCTCGCCGCGCGCGAACAGCTGCTCGGCAGCCTCGACGAGCTGCGCCGCGGTCATCCCGAGCTCGCCACCGTGCTGGTCACCCACCATCTCGAGGAACTCCCCGCGAGCACGACGCACGCCCTGCTGCTGCGCGACGGACAGTGCCTCGCCTCCGGCCCCGTGGACGAAGTCCTCACCACCGACCTGGTCAGCAAGTGCTTCGACCACGCCGTAGAAATCGAACGCCGCGCCGGCCGCTGGACCGCCCGCACCCACCCCACGCCCTGACCCACACCCACACCCACACCCACACCGGACCCGCACCCCACCTGTACCCGCACCCGCACCCGCACCCGCACCCGCACCCGCACCCGCACCCGCACCCGCACCCGCACCCGCACCCCGCCCCACCCAGCGCCCGCTCTGGCGCAGCTCGGCCCTGCGCGGGACGCCAGGCGCCCCCCACCCACCCACCCACCCACCCGCCCGGCGGGGGCATCCCACCCGCCGTGCCGGGGCGCACGGGTGGCGCGGGTGCGCGGTGCGACCGCTTCTCGCCGGCTATCCGGCGGAGGTCTCCTCCGTAAGGGTCTTCTCCTCCGTAACCGTTTGATTTGGCGCCCGGAATGGGGCGTTTTGCGAACGGGAACGGGGGAGACGCGCCCGGCCCACACCGGGAGGGGCCGTGTCGGGGGAGGGGGTGGCGGTCGGCTAGGGGTGGCGGGTGTGGTGGGCGTTGATGACGCGGGCGAGGTCGCGTTGGTCTTCGGATGGGGGGCGGAGGCTTGCCGGGTTGCCGCCGTACGTGTCGAATTGCACGTGGGTGGCGCCTAGGGCGGCCAGCGCGTCGAGATCGTCGAGTACTTGCTCGAGGGTGCCTTGCCCGGGGAGGCGGTCATCCCCGAGCGGCGCGTCGGTGAGCCGAAGTGGAATCCGCGGGGCCAGTGCCGGTACGGGTCGCCCCGTGGACTCGGACGCCGTACGGAGGGCGGGCAGGCCGGTGTCGCGGAGCCAGTCGATCCGTACGTTCAGTGGGTGCCACGCGTCCCCGATCCGCGCGGCACGGCCGATCGCGGCCGGACTCGCGCCGCCCACCCAGATCGGCGGGTACGGCTGCCGCGCGGGCGCCGGCGCCGTGGCGACCTGCTCGTACGCGACGAACTGCCCCTTCTTGGTGATGCTGTCATGCGTCCAGTGGTCGACGATCGCGTCCAGGTACTCGTCGGTCCGCGCGCCGCGCCGCTCGTACGGGACCCCGAGCGCCGCGAACTCCTGACGCGCCCATCCGACCCCCACGCCGAGGATCATCCGCCCCCCGCTCAGCCGGTCGATCCCCGCCGCCATCCGCGCGATCAGCAGCGGATGCCGGTACGGCACGATCAGCACGCCGGTGCCCAGCTCGATCCGTGAGGTCGTCCCGGCCAGCCAGGCCAGCAGGGCGAACGGATCCTGGAAGGGCGCCGGGTACTGCTCCGCCACGTCGGGTGTGACCGCCACGTGGTCGGAGATGAGGGCGAAGTCGAAGCCTTCGTCCTCCGCGAGGCGCGCCCAGCCGGCCAGCGACTCCGGATCCGCGTACGGGCCGAAGTTGAGGATGTTGATCCCGATCTTCATAACCCGAAAGGTACGGCCGCCCGCGGTTTCCCACCGCCCCGCGCGGATCAACGCCGCACCGGTTCGGTGTGTGGAACGCCACATGCTGGGTATCAGCGCATTTCATGTGGAACTTCCTGCGCCGTTTCGGGGCCGAGTCGGACGTGCCGGCGGATCGTGACGTGGCGGGGAGCCGGGCGTTCGGCGGGGTGCCCAACGCGGCATATCCCGATCAGCAGTGCACCACGGGGACGACGCCGAACGGTCTCTTCGTCGGGCGGGTGGCGGGCGAGGACGTGGGCGCCTTCGAGGAGTCCGGCGCCGAACGCCGCGCCGCCGCCGTCCGCGCCAGGGCACGAGACGCCAGGGCACGAGACCAGGCGTCCGACCCGGCCTGACCACGCCGGCCCGTCCGGCGGTCAAGAGTGCAGGCGGAGCCCCTTGACCGCCCGGTCGACGGCGTTCCGCGGGCCGTGCACGGCGATCCCCACGAGGTCGAGCTTCTCCGCCGCGACGGCCCGTACGGCGGCCCGGTTGTCCACGTCGTTCCCGGTGGCGAACAGCTCCTCGGTGTAGACCGCCACGTCCAGCCCGCGCGCCGTCGCACGCTCGCGGACCTACCGAGCGCCTCCCCGGACGCGGCGTAGACGAGCACGGGCTGCGATCTTGGTGTCATAACGCATCCCCTGAGCCTGCGGCAGCAGGCCGGGCCCCGTCTTGAACGCTCGTGCGCACGACCGGCGAGAATGGGGACGTGGGCCGGGATTGGACGCGGTACTGGCGGGCGGGCGACCGCCCGCTGGAGGCCATGCACGCCCACTTCGAGCGGCACGTCTACCACCGGCACAGCCACGAGTCGTACTCCTTCGGCGTGACGGAGGCCGGTCACCAGGGCTTCCGCTGCCGCGGCGGCTCACACACGAGCGTCCCCGGCATGGTCCTGGCCTTCAACCCGGACGACCCGCACGACGGCCACCCGGCCGACACGGCGGGCTTCACGTACCGGATCGTCCACATCGGGCCCGACCTCGTCCGAGCCGTGCTCACCGACGCGAACGCGGGCCGCGGCCGAACCGGACTGCCCCTCTTCGCCGACCCCCTGGTGAACGACCCGGTCCTCGCCGCGGCGCTCCGCCGGCTGCACGCGGCACTCCTCAGCGACGGCGCCACCAGCCTGCGCCGAGACGAGGCCCTGACCGGCGCGATCCTGGCCATGTCCCGGCGCGGCGCCACCCGCGCGGCCCCGTGGACCGACCCCGAACGAAGCCCAACGCCCACCGCCGCCCGGGTCCGGACACTCCTCCACGAGCGGCTCACCGACGACATCACCGCGGCCGACCTGGCCACCGCCGCCGGCACCAGCCGCTTCGCCGTGTACCGCACCTTCCACGCGGCCTACGGCATGTCCCCCAGCGACTACCAGCGACAGCTACGCCTACGGGAAGCGAGACGTCTCATCGCACAAGGCACCCCCCTCGCCCAGGCCGCGACCGAGGCGGGCTTCGCCGACCAGAGCCACCTGACCCGCTGGTTCACCCGCCACTACGGCATCACCCCCGCCACCTACGGCAGGGCCACCGGCGAACCGGGCTAGACGACCTTCCCGGGGTTGAAGATGCCGACCGGATCGAGCGCGTTCTTGACGGCCCGCTGCATGCCGAGCACGGTGTCCCCGACCTCGTCCCGCATCCCCCGCATCTTGAGCAACCCGACCCCGTGCTCCCCGGTCACGGTCCCCCCGAGCGCGATCGCGTCGTCGAGGATGGCCTCGAACGTACGCTGCGCCCGCACCCGCGCCTCGTCGTCCCCGGCCGGCACGATGATCAGCGGATGCAGGTTCCCGTCTCCCGCATGCGCGATGTTCGCGATGTGCACACCGTTCGCCGAGGCGTGCGCGTCGATCCGCGCCAGCATGTCGGGTACGAGCGCCCGCGGCACGCAGACGTCCTCGGTGAGCACCGGCCCGAGCCGCTCCAGCGCGGGATACGCGAGCCGCCGCGCGGCGAACAACCCCTCCGCCTCGTCGGCGTCGGTGGACCGCATGCTCATCGCGGCCCCGGCCCCGTCGAACAGCTCCCGCAGCCGGTCGGCCTCGCGCTCACCCTGCTCACCGGCGGTGTCCACCCGCCCGAGCAGCAGCACGTCACCGAGGTCGCTGAGCCCCATCTTCTTCCAGTCGTCCACGGCGCGCAGGCAGTACCGGTCGACGAGCTCGAGCGCGGACGGGGTCAGCCCGGACTCCGCGACCGCCGCCACGGCCCTCCCGGCGGCGACCGCGGAGTCGAACGCCCCGACGATCGTGTGCGGCACCGTCCCGGACAGCGGCAGCAGCCGTACCGTCAGCTCGGTGATCACGCCGAGCGTGCCCTCGGAGCCGACGAAGAGCCCGGCGAGGTCGTACCCGGCGACGCCCTTGCGGGTACGGCGCCCGAGCCGCACCACGTCGCCCCTGCCCACCACGGCCTCCATGCCGATCACGTAGTCGCGGGTGACGCCGTACTTGACGCAGCAGACCCCGCCGGCGTTGGTCGCCGCGTTGCCGCCGAGCGTGGACCAGGGTGAGCTGGCGGGGTCGGGCGGGTACCAGAGGCCGTGCTCGGCGACGTGCGCGCGCAGGTCGTCGTTGACCACCCCGGGCTGCACGACCGCGTACTGCTCGGCGGCGTCGACCGCGAGCACCCGGTTCATCCGTTCCATGCTGAGCAGGACGCAGCCGTCGACCGCGTTGGCGCCGCCGGACAGCCCGGTGCCGGCGCCGCGCGGCACGATCGGCACGCGGTGTTCGGCGCAGATCTCCACCACGCGCCGGACCTCGTCGGTGCCGGCAGGCCGTACCAGCACCGATGCGCGTCCGGAGGGGGCCCAGGCCGCCTGATCGTTCGCGTACGCCCTCACGACATCCGGATCGTCGGCGAACCGGTCCGCGGGCAGCGCCGCACCCAGCGCGTCACGAAACGACACAGCAACACCTCACAACGGATCGTGCCCGGGGGCAAGGCTCGGGCGCCCCGCTCCGAGGATGTCAGGCGGTCGCCGGTTCGATGACGGCGCGGGCCTCGCCGAGGCCGACGGTCCGTCCGCCGGGGCCGGGGGCGTGGCCGCGCAGCACCACCGCGTCGCCGTCGCGGAGGAAGCCCAGCTCGGAGCCGTCGTCGAGGCGCATCGGGCGGGCGCCGTTCACGGTCAGCTCGAGCAGCGAGCCCTGGGTGCCGTCCGCGTCGCCGGAGACGGTGCCGGATCCGTACAGGTCGCCGGTGCGCAGCCGGGCGCCGTTCACGGTCAGGTGCGCGAGCTGCTGCGCGGGCGTCCAGTACATGCTCCGGTAGGGCGGCCGGGACACCACCGTGCCACCGATCTCCACCTCCAGCCGCAGGTCGAGGCCGCGGTCCGCGGCACCGGTGAGGTACGGGAGGGGCGCCGGGTCGCGCGGCGGGGACGGGACCCAGGCGTCCCCGAGCGCGTCCAGCGGCACCACCCATGGGCTGATGGTGGTGGCGAAGGACTTCGCCAGGAACGGTCCCAGCGGTGCGGCCTCCCACGCCTGGATGTCCCGCGCGGACCAGTCGATGAGCAGGACCAGCCCGAACACGTGGTCGTGGAAGTCGTCCACGGTCACCCGGGCGCCGGGGATGGAGGGGGTGCCGACCACGTACCCGATCTCGGCCTCCAGGTCCAGGCGCCGGGTGGGGGCGAGCTCGGGGGCGGCGTCGGGCGGTTTGAGCTGGCCGTACGGGCGCCGTACCGGAGTGCCGGAGACGATCACGGTGCCGGCCCGGCCATGGTAGCCGACGGGGAGGTGCCGCCAGTTCGGCTTCAGTGGCTCCTCGCCCGGGCGTAGGATCCGGCCCGCACGGGTGGCGTGCTCCAGCGAGGAGTAGAAGTCGGCGAAGTCGGCGACCTCGAACGGGAGGTGCAGGCGGACCGCCTCGCGCGGGAAGAGGTGCGGGCGTACGGCCTCGGCCTGCGCGGTCCCGGTGAGCAGGTCCTGGAGGCGCCGGCGGGTCTCGTCCCAGAACGGGCGGCCGCGGGCCAGGAACGGGTTGAGCGTCTCCGCGCGGAACGGGTCGTCGCCGAGCAGCGGGGCCAGGTCGAGGACCTCCTCTCCGACGGCCACGCCCGCCCGCGGCGGGCCGGACCCGTCGGAGAAGACGCCAAAGGGCAGGTTGTGCACGCCGTACGGGTGGTCCTCGGGCACCATCCCAGTCCTCCCAGCTCGCTCGCGGCCACGCTAGCCCGCAAGATCGCCCCGAGGCCAGCAGGTGGCACCCGGTCCGGCGGGCCGGCTAGCGGACAGGCTGTAAGCACTTCGGTGCTCTTGCTGTCGTTCGCGATCTGGCCGCGGCGGCGGCGCGGTCCTACGGTTCGGGCGTCGCGGGGCCGCACGCGGTACCGCCTCCGCGAGCTCGGCATCGTCGTCGGGGAGC
>WHSL01000322.1 GCA_009380095.1 Streptosporangiales bacterium
CCCGTACGCACCGCGCCACCGACTCGGCCGCGTCGGTGATGGTGGCCTCCAGATCGTGCGCGATGACGTGCACGTCGCCGCGGTCGATCAGCAGGTCGTCGGGGAACGGGTCGGCGGCTCCTGGCGGTCGGCTGCATCCCGCCAGTCTCGATCACCACCGCGCGTGCCGCAGCGGACGGAATGTCGGGCGGTTCTCCTCGCGCCGGACATCCCGTCCAGTCGCCCGCGGCCTCGTGCTCGGCTCCGTGCGGTGACCGTCAGCATGCGCCGGCTGATGCCGGGGACGGCCCGCCTCAGGTGGCGCGGAGGACGAGGGTGAGGAAGCCGAGGGTGCCGCGGTAGCCGTGCAGCCAGGCGCGGCGGTGTTCCTCGGCGGCCTTGACGGCGTCGGCGGCGCCCGGGTCGCCGGGGTTGTCCGCGGCCCAGCGGGTCAGTGTGCCGGTCCAGCACCACTCGTACTCGTCCCATTCCTCCAGCGTGGAGACGTGTCCGTAGACCGGAGCCCAGCCGTCGGCGACGACGCGGTCCACGGTGGTGGCGAGGGCGGTGTACTCGCCCGGCTCGAACCCGGCGTCCAGCGTCGCGGGCCCGGGCTCCCGTTCCCAGAAACCGTCGCCCACCAGCACGGCGCCGCCGGGCGCGAGGTGCCGGCGGGCGGCGGCCAGCGTGGGCCCGAGCCCGCCGAACGCGTGCGTCGCGCCGACGCTGAGCACGAGGTCGTACGGGTCGCCGCCGGCGAACTCCGCGGCGTCGCCGGCGTGCAGCTCCAGCCGGTCGGCCACACCCGCCTCGGCCGCGGCCGCCGCCGCCTCGGCCAGCGCGCCGCCGTCCGTGTCGACCCCGTCGGCGTACAGCTCCGGACGGCCGGTCAGCGCCCGCACCAGCCACTCCCCACGGCCGCACCCGAGGTCGAGCAGGCGTCCCGGCCCGGTGGGCAGGGCCTGGCCGAGCACACGCCGTACGGACTCGTCCGACAGTGGCGCGGCGATCGGGTGGTCCTGGTGCGCGATGGCGCTGATCATCTGCCGGTCCATGTGCGCATCCTGCCGTACATCGGTCACGGCGCCCATCGAATATCGGTCCGGTACGAAACTCCGCGTGCCGCGGCCGATCCGATCGAGGGGCGGAACCCGCGAAGGGGAGTACGTGGCACGAAGTGGCCAGTGGCAGGAGTCGGTTATCTCGAACCCTGGTGGCGCGCGTGACGTGGTGGCAGTCTCCGGTTCGATCCGGTTCGAACCGGCTCGTGTCACTTCGGGCACACCCCCGCCCGAAGGTCACCGTGAGGAGCACGCGTGTTGACCGATCGTCATTCCTCCCCTCGCCATAGATGGCTGCGGGCCATCGCCTCCGGAACCCTCGCCGCCGCGTTGATGGCCGCCACCCTGTTCGCCCCGCCGAGCTCGGGGCAGGCGGAACCGTCGCCGTGGCGAGCCGTCGCCGGCACCGACCCCGCGCCCTTCACCGCGGCGGACGCGAATACCCAGGACACCCTCAACGAGCTGAAGGCCACGCTGCCCGCGGGCTGGCAGAGCCGGCTCGCCGAGGTCAAAGCCGCCGCGCCCAGCGTTCCCTCGGAGTGGACCGAGATTCGCGACGAGGCCATCGACCCCAGCGACTACGTCTGCACCAGCACCGCGTTGCGCGACTGGCTCGCCGACCGGATCGCGGATGTCGATCCGGGCGTGCTGGCGACGCTGTCGGAGCTCGGGGTGCTCGACTACCCCGCGTTCGACGCGCTGCTCTTCGAGACCTCCGCGACACCGCAGTTCTTCGGCCGGGACGGCGAGTTCAGCAAGGTGATCAAGGAGAACATGCTGGATCTCCGCAGGTTCTGGGACATCAGGTCGCACGACATCCAGCTGGTCGCGATGCACGGCGCCATGCTGCAGGACCGGGACCGCCTGATCCGGCTGGTCGCCTTCCTGTTCGAGGTCGACGAGGCCACCGCCGCGCAGCTGGCGGACCAGATCACCGAGTTGCTCGCCTCGGATCCCGACCTGGAGAAGGGTCTCAACCCGCTGTTCACGTTCAACGCGTTCGCGTTCACCGGAGAGGGCGATCCGGACCCGGTGTTCAGCTCCCTGCCCGACAAGATCATCATGGGCGACGGGATCATGGAGGGCATGCGGGCGCTCGGCCTCCGGCCCGTGGCTCCTCAGGCGATCCTGGCGCACGAGTTCGGGCATCACATCCAGTTCGAGGGCGATCTGTTCGACAGCCCGCTGACCGGGCCGGAAGCGACCCGGCGTACGGAGCTCATGGCGGACGCGTTCAGCACGTACTTCCTCGCGCATCCGCGGGGGCAGGCCATGAACCGCAACCGCCTGCTGGCCGCCACGCAGACCTTCTTCGAGGTCGGTGACTGCGCGTTCACGAGCAACAACCACCACGGCACGCCGCTGCAGCGGCAGCGCTCCGCCGCGTGGGCGGCCGATGTCGCGAACACGGTGCGGCCGAGGGGCCTGGTCCTTCCGTCGCTGGAGTTCGCCGAGCGGTTCGACGCCAAGCTCCCCGAGCTGGTGGCGCCGGACGTGTGATCCGCGATCGCCGCTCCGCGGTGAGCGCTTCGGCGCCTCCGCGGCGGGCGTTTCGCCAGGAGTGCGGGAGGGCCCCCGGCAGTGACGGCCGAGGGCCCTCCTTCGTCCCCCGAGCGGGCCAGGGCCTCGTAGGGGCCCAGGGGTCGCCGGATCAGGCGGGCTTGACGGCGCGGACGATGGCGGAGTGCATTCCGTTCGCGACCTCGTGCGTCGGGGTGAGCTCGACGCCGGTGAACCCCGCGGCCTCCAGACCCGCGCGGTACTCGCCGAAGGACAGCGCACCGGCGATACAGCCCGTGTACGAGCCCCGCTCCGCCCGCTCCTCGGCGGTCAGCCGGTCCTCGGCGACGACGTCCGTGATGCCGATCCGCCCGCCGAGGCGGAGCACCCGGAAGGTCTCGGCGAACACCGACGGCTTGTCGGTGGACAGGTTCACCACGCAGTTGGAGATCACCACGTCCACGGCCGCCTCGGGGAGCGGGATGGCCTCGATCTCGCCCTTGAGAAACTCGACGTTCTCCGCGCCGGCCTTGGCCGCGTTGGCCCGGGCCAGGCTCAGCATCTCGTCGGTCATGTCGAGCCCGTACGCCCAGCCGGTCGGGCCGACGCGGCGTGCGGAGAGCAGCACGTCGATGCCGCCACCGGAGCCAAGGTCCAGCACCCGCTCTCCAGCGCGCAGCTCCGCCACCGCCGTCGGGTTGCCGCAGCCCAGCGAGGCGGCGACGGCCTGGGCGGGGAGCGCCTTGCGGTCGGTGGCCTCGTACAGGCCGGAGCCGAAGCTCGCGTCGATCTCCACGGCCGTGGAGCCGCAACAGTCGCTCGTCGCCGGTGCGCAGCAGCCGCCGCCGGTGCCCGTCTCGGTCACGGCGGTCGCCGCGGCCGCGTAGCGCTCCCGGACCGTCTCGCGCAACCCTGTCGTCCGCTCGCTCATTTCGCACGCTCCCTGTATCGACGATGACGAAATCAAGCTAGGGGCACGGTTCGACGGATGTCAACATAGACGTGTGTCTAAATATGGTGCCGCAGCCTTTCCGGTAGGACAATCCCTCGATGGTGTCTCGGCGAAGCCGGCGATGGACGGCGGGTCTGCCGGCGATGACTCCGCTCGCCGTGCTGGCGGTGTACGCGGCGATCAACGTCGTGGCCGCGCGGGTCTCCTGGGAGCGGCTTCTCGCCCAGGGCTACACGAGGTCGACCCCGGCGGACACGCCGGTCGAGGGCGTGGACTCGCTGACCGTGCTCGTGGTCGGGACGGAGCTCGTCTGGGCGGTGCCGCTGGCCGCGCTCGGCCTGGTGTTGCTGCTCACCGGCGGTGCCGGCCGGCTTCGGCGGGCGGGAGTGGTTCTGGCCGTCGTGCTGAGCGTCCTGTACCTGTTGACGCTGCTGTACTTCACGCCGAACAACCCGATGAGCCACTCCCTGTACGCGGACGATCAGAGCGGTCTGATCGACAACCGGCCCGGATGGCACGACCCGGCCCACTATCTGCTGTTCGCCGCCGCACTGATCGTCCAGGTGGCCGCCGTGATCGCCGTGATCCGCCGCCCTGGCGACCGCGCCAAGGGGGAGGGCGACCGCGCGGGCGGCGAGGGCGCGGGCGGAGGGGGTGCGGGCGGAGGGGGTGCGGGCGGCGCGGGCGGCGGCGCGGAGTCGCGCTAGCGCGTCGCCTCGGCGCTCACCTCGCGGACGAGGTCCAGCGCCCGCCCCAGCGTGGTGACCCGCTCCTCCAGCGACTCGCCCGCCGGATACAGCCGGACCGTGTCGATCCCCACGTCCCGCCACACCCGCAGCCGGTCCCGTACGGAGGACTCGGTGCCGATGAGCGTGGTGGCGAGCACCATGTCGTCGGTGATGAGCTCCTCGGCGCCGCGCCGGTCCCCGGACTGCCAGCGCCGCTGCACCTCGCCGGCGACCTCGCCCCAGCCCTGCCGGCTGTACGCGTCGTTGTAGAAGTTCGTCGTGGCGGTGCCCATCCCGCCGAGGCTGAACGCCAGCCCTCGCTTGCGCGCGGCGGTCATCGAGGCCAGCGTGGACTCGTCGGGCGCGAACGCGACCTCGGCGCCCTGCGACACGTCGAGCGCCGTACGGGAACGCCCGCCCGCCGCGAGCCCCTCCTCCAAGTGCGTGAAGAACGC
>WHSL01000276.1 GCA_009380095.1 Streptosporangiales bacterium
CCGGGGGACGCGGATCCCGGGGGACGCGGATCCCGGGGGTGCCGCGAGATGGGGTGCGGGTTCATGGAGGTCCCCGGGCTGAACGTTTCCGGGTGAGGCAAGTGTGCGGTGCACGCTGGGAATGGTCTTTAGCCTCCAAGAACCCGCACCCCATCTCGCGGCACTACGGGTACCGGGGAGCGGGCTAGGGAACCAATCGGGGAGCCAACCGGGGAGCGGGCCGGCCACCCAAGGCCCCAGCCACTCCCCAACCGACTCCCCAGTGTTTCCCCAGTGGCCGCCTCAGTGGCTGCCTCCCCAGGGCCTGCCCCAGCGGCCTCCCCGGTGGCCTCCCCGGTGGCCTCCCCAGTGGCCTCCCGGGCGTGTCGGCACTGGGGGTTCGGGGGCCCCCGGGTAGGGGGTGGGTTTGGGGAGTTGTGGGGGTTTGGGTGGGGTGGGGGCTTGGGGGTGGGAACCGTGAGCCCCGGGACCTCGGGGGTGTTCCCCTGTCCGAGGTTCCCGGGGCCCCCTCTTACCCACGGTCCTTGCCACGGCCGGGCCGGCCGTGCCCCCGTGGCCGGCCGGCCGTCCCCGCCCTTCCCGGAAGGTTCCGGGTGAAAAGTCTCGGCGCGCCGGCGGGTCGTGCTGCGTTTGTTCACGGAGTACGGATCAGGGCCCGCTCTCCCCAATCCGTACTCCGCTCACTCGCCCAGCAGGATTCCGTACGTCCACCCCTCTGCCGTCCCCGCCGGCGGGAGGCCGGTGGGGGCGGCAGTCGCACCGGGGTGGCTGCCAGCTGCCGTGAACTCAGAATGGAGGGCGGTTCTACGAATTCGCTATAAGGCGCTCTATGGATCGGCTCATGAGGGGGCCGGACGGGCCAGCAGCCGGTCGAGCTCGGCCGTCTGCGCCGGGTCGACCTCGGCGAACAGCGCGCGGGCCTCGGTCCACGCCGCGCGGGCGGAGTCCTCGGCGCCGCAGGCCGCGTACGCCTGGCCCAGCCCGCGCAAGGCTAGAGCGAGTCCGAAGGGAATGCGAAGATCTCGCCACATCCGGACGGAGTCCGCGAGCCGCTGCTCCGCGGTGCCGGGCGCGCCCTCGGCGAGCTCCAGCTCGCCGAGCACCCGTAGCGCCACGGCCCGGCCGAAGTCGCTGCCCAGGTCGGTGAAGAGGGCGAGGCTCTGGCCCACCGCCTCGCGGGCCTTGGCGGAGCCCTGGCGCACGTACAGCTCGCCGAGGCCGACGAGCGCGTACGCCTCGCTGAGCCGGTGCCCCATCTCCCGGAATATCGCCAGTGCCGCGCCGAACCTGGACACCGACATGTCGTGGTCGCCCTGTTCGCGGTGGACGATGCCGAGCGCGCGGAGCGCGGCCGCCTCCTCGCGGCGCTTGCCGAGCTGGCGCGCCAGCTCCAGGCAGCGTTCGAAGCGCCGCGCCGCCTCCTCCAGCCGGCCCTGTTCCCGGCTGCCGAACCCGAGGCCCTCCAGGGCGTGCAGCTCGCCGAGCGGGTAGCCGATCTCGACGGCGCGGTTCAGCGCGGCCTCGCCGCAGGCCATCGCCTCCTCCTGGGCGCCGCGCTCGCGGTGTACGGCCCCGCAGAGCACCAGCGCGTCCACCTCCCCCACCGACTCGCCGAGGGCGCGGAACAGCTCGACCGCCGACTGCGCCTGCGGCAGGCAGTCGTCGGAGGTCTCCGCCAGGGTGGACAGCTCCGCCAGGCCGCGCAGCATCACGGCCTGGCCCAGCACGTTGCGCTCGTCCCGGCAGGCCCGCAGGCAGCGCTCGTGGGTGCCGCGCCAGTCGCCGTACAGGCCGCGCTGGTCGAAGTAGTTGGTGAGCACGGCGGCGAGGTTCCAGCCGAGCTCGGCCTGGCCGGACGCGCAGGCCTGCCCGACCGCCGCGACGAGCGCGGCCCGCTCGGCGTCGAACCAGGCGAGCGGCTCCTCCTCGGCCGACGGCGGGGCCTCCAGCATCTCGTCGGACAGGTGCAGGCGCGGGGCACGGCCCTTGATCTCGCCGAGCGCCTGCCCGGGCAGCTCGCGGTCGGCGAGCTCGGCGAGGGCCAGCCACGCCGACAGCGCGCGGACCACGGTGTCCCGCCGCGACTCCTCGGACTCCACCTCCAGCGCGCGCTCCCGCGCGTACAGCCGTACCAGGTCGTGGAAGCGGTACCGGGCACCCTGCGCGCCCACCTCGAGCAGCTGCGCGTCGAGCAGCGTGTCGACGAGCTCCTCGGCGCGCTCCACGTCGCCGTCAAGTACGGCGGCCACCACCGGCAGGCCGAAGTCCGGCGCGTCCAGCGTGCCGAGCATCCGGAACAGCCGCCGGGCCTCCGGCCCGAGCCACTGGTAGCTGAGCGTCACGCAGGCGCGGACCTCGAGGTCGCCGGCGGCGAGCTCGTTGAGCCGGCGCCGTTCGTCGCCGAGCCGCCGGGCCAGCTTGGCGATGCTCCAGTGCGCGCGGGCGGCGAGCCGCGCGGCGGCGATCCGTACCGCCAGCGGCAGGTAGCCGCAGAGCGTGAGGATCTGCTGCACCGCCTCCGGCTCCCGGGCCACCCGTTCCGCGCCGACGATCCGAATGAACAGCTCCAGCGCGTCGTCCGGCTCGAACACGTCGAGGTCGACGATGCGTACGCCCTCCAGCCCGGCCAGCGGCATCCGCCCGGTGGCGAGCACCGCGCAGCCGGGGGCGCCGGGCAGCAGCGGGCGGACCTGGCCGACGCTGTCCGCGTTGTCCAGCACGACGAGGATCTTCCGGCCGTGCACGCGGCTGCGGAACAGCGCGGACCTGTCCTCCAACGCCTCGGGTACGGCGCTGGCATCGACGCCGAGCGCGCGCAGGAAACGCTCCAGCACGTCGGCCGGCTCCACCGGGCGGGGCTCGTTGCCGCGCAGGCTCACGTACAGGTGCCCGTCCGGGAAGCGCTCGGTGAGCCGGTGCGCGACGTGCACCGCCAGGATCGTCTTGCCCACGCCGCCCTGCCCGGTCAGCCCGACGAGCGGCACGCTCTCCGGCATGTTCTCGGTGTCCAGCAGGGTCACGACCTGGCCGACGAGCTTCTGCCGGCCCGTGAAGTCGGCGATCCCGGGAGGCAGCTGGTGCGGCGGGCTGGGCCCGTACCGTGGTGGCGGATGGTGCTCGGCGGCGGCGCCCAGCCCCGGGTCGGCCTCCAGGATGGCCTGCTCCATCCGCTGCAGCGCCGGGCCCGGCTCCAGGCCGAGCTCGTCCACGAGCACGGTGCGCGCCTCGCGGTACGTCTCCAGCGCGTCGGCCTGCCGTCCGCTCCGGTACAGCGCCAGCATGAGCTGCCCGCGCAGCCGCTCGCGCAGCGGGAACTCGGCGACGAGACCGGTCAACTCGTCAACGATCTCGGCGTGCCGGCCGAGCGCCAGGTCCGCCTCGATGCGCTCTTCCCGCGCCGTCAGCTCGAACTCGGCGAGCCGCGCCGCCTCGCCGCGCGCCAGCGGCTCGGTGACGTCGCCGAGCGCGGGGCCGCGCCACAGCTCCAGCGCCTCGTTGAGCCCGTCGGCCGCCTCCGCCGCGCGTCCCTCGCGGAGCGCCGCCCGCGCGGTGGCCACCGCGCCCTGGAAGACCTCGAGGTCCAGCTCGCCGGGTGGGACGCCGATCAGATAGCCGGGTGAGCGCCGGACGATCACGTCCGCGCCGAGCGCCTTGCGCAGCCCGGACACGTGCGTGTGCAGCTGCGCGACGGCGGTGGAGGGGGGATCCTCGCCCCAGAGTGCGGCGATCAGCGCGTCGGCGGAGACGACCCGGTTGGCCTGCAGCAGCAACGCGACCAGCAGCGCCTTCTGCTTGGGGCCGCCGAGCGGTACGAGCCGGCCGTCCTCCCAAACCTCGAGGGGGCCGAGGATCCGGTACCTCATGCTGATGCGCTCTCCGGGGGATCAAGGTGCGCGCGTGCTCACCACGCCCGCACTCGCCGATTATCCAGCAAAAGAGCGCCCCACCCCACAAGACGGCCCAATCGGTCGATAAGGGGCTCGGGGCTCCCCCGGGACGGGCGGGCCTTCAGTCCTCGGCGATGAGCTGCGGCTTGAGCTCCTGGATCCGGGCGAGCAGGCCGTTGATGAACGCCGGGGACTCGTCCGTGGACAGCTCCCGGGCCAGCGCCACCGCCTCGGCGATGGCGACGCCCTCCGGCACGTCATCGCCCCACAGCAGCTCCTGTACGCCGATGCGCAGCAGGTTGCGGTCCACCGCGGGCATCCGCTCCAGCGTCCACCCGATGGCGTACGTGGCGATCAGCTCGTCGATCCGGCCGCGGTGCTCCTCGACGCCCTCGACCAGCGCGGTGACGTACGGATTCACCGGCGTCTGGGCGCGCTCGACCCGCTGCCGGAGGATCTCCGGCACGGCCTCACCGCGCTGCTCGGCCTCGAACAGCACGTCCAGAGCCCGCCGCCGTGCCTTGTTCCGCGCACTCACGCGAACTCCCCATCACGAGAAACGACCCCGAGCCGCATCGAAACGCCGCAGGGCGCGCAGCGCCCGAGGACCCGGGGGGTCCGGGGGGTCGTCCCCCCCGGACGGCACGCTGACCGGGCCTGCGGCGAAAGCGGCCGGAGGCCGATGAGCACACTGGCCCCCATCCGGCCGGTCAGTTGGCTCGGCCGAGGTAGTCACCCGTGCGGGTGTCGACCTTGACCTTCTCGCCGGTGGTGATGAAGAGCGGCACCTGGATGGTGGCGCCGGTCTCCAGCGTGGCGGGCTTGGAGCCGCCGGTGGAGCGGTCGCCCTGGACGCCGGGGTCGGTGTGCTTGATCTCCAGCGCCACGGCGGCGGCGAGCTCCACGTACAGCGGGGTGCCGTCGTGCACGGCGACCGTGCCGACCTCGTTCTCCAGCAGGTAGTCGGCGGACTTGCCGACGGTGGCGCTGGGGACGTGGATCATGTCGTAGGTCTGCGTGTCCATGAACACGAAGTCGTCGCCGTCGCGGTAGCTGTACTGCATCTCGCGGCGGTCGACGTTGGCCACGTCCACCTTGACGCCGGCGTTGAAGGTCTTGTCGACGACCTTGCCGCTGAGCACGTTCTTCAGCTTGGTGCGGACGAACGCGCCGCCCTTGCCTGGCTTGACGTGCTGGAACTCCACGACGCTCCAGAGGCCGCCGTCGATGTTCAGCGTCATGCCGTTCTTCAGGTCGTTCGTCGTCGCCACTTCGGTCGTCTCTCCATGGTCGGGCGTGAGCGGGCGTCGGTGCCGAGAGGCGCCGCGCCCTTGCGTTCTAGAGTACGAACAGGTCTCTCGGGGTCTGAGTGAGCAGGTCCGGGGCCCCGGCGCGCACCACGAGGGTGTCCTCGATCCGGACCCCACCTCGGCCCGGCAGGTAGACGCCCGGCTCGACGGTGATCGGAACTCCTTCGGTGAGTGTACCGGTCCTCCCGGGTCCCAGCATGGGAGCCTCATGGATCTCCAGGCCCACCCCATGGCCCAGCCCGTGGGTGAAGGCGTCCCCGTGCCCGCCCCTGGCGATGACCGCCCGGGCGGCCCCGTCCACCTTCAGCACGTCCGCCCCGGGCAGCGCCGACGCCCGCCCCGCCGCCTGCGCCGTCGCGACCAACTCGTACAGCTCACGCTGCCACTCGGCGGCCCGCCCAATCGCGACGGTACGAGTCATGTCGGCGTGGTAACCGTCGTACCGAGCACCGAAGTCCATGGTCACCAGGTCGCCGGCCTCGACCGCCCGGTCACCGGGCGTGTGGTGCGGCACCGAGCCGTTCTCCCCCGACGCCACCACCGACCCGAAGCCGGGCGCGTCGGCCCCGAGCTCGACCATCCGCACCTCCAGGGCACGAGCGATCTCCCGCTCGGTGATGCCCGCCCGGATACGCGGCAGCACGTCGGCGAACGCCCGGTCGGTGATCGCACAGGCCTCACGGAGCGCCGCGATCTCCGCCTCATCCTTGTGCACCCGCAACTCCTCCACGAGGGCCCCGGCGGGCTCCAGCCCGGCGGTCCGCGGCGCCGCCACGAGGTCGTTGTACGCGGCCACACTCATGTCGTGCGCCTCGAACCCGACCGCGCCCACCCCGTCGGCGGTGGCCCTCTCCGCCAGGGCCCGAGCCACCGGCCGCGCAGTGATCACCTCGATCGCCGGCTCCAGCGCGGCCGCGGCCTCGGCATACCGCGAGTCCGTGGCGATGACCGCCGGACGGTCCGGATACGCGAGCACCGCTGCGTTCGAGCTGTCCAGCCCGGTCAGGTAGCGGACATTGACAGGACGGGTGACGAGCAGCGCCGCAACGCCGCGCTCCACCAAGGAGCCGGCAAGCCGACGACGCCGTACGACATGGGTCTCGGACACACC
>WHSL01000134.1 GCA_009380095.1 Streptosporangiales bacterium
CCAGTGCCGGCCGTATCGGAGACCGTCGCGTCGGTGGCGGCCGTGCAAGTGACCGCCGGGTCGGTGGCGGGCGCGTAAGCGGCCGCTGCGCCAGTGGCGGGCGTGTCGGTGGCCGTGGGATGGGTGGCGGGCGTGATGCGGCGGGCGCGGCGGAGGGATTGGATGCCCAGCACGATGAGGACGATGCCGCCGCCGATGCGGAGGGCGTCGTAGGCGAGCTCCGAGGCCGCGATCAGCGCCGTGATGCCGAAGGCCGCCGCGACGGCCCACACCAGCAGGCCCACCTCGTTGCCGAGCGTGGCGGCCAACGCCGAACGGCGCCCTCGGTCACCGCCTGGCGCAGGATCACCGCCGTGCTCGGCCCGGGCACCATCGCCACGAGCAGGCACGCGAGCAGGAACGTCACGATCGCGGTCAGCATGCGCCCATCCTCACCACCGCACCCGCCCGCGCGCCACCGGAAATCCCCAAAGGTAGGGCGAGCCCTACCGACGAACTCGGGCCGGCCCTACTTGTGCACGGCGGCGACGCGGGCGAGGCTGATCGGAAGCGTCCCGGCGAACCAGCGGAGACCACAATGACCGACCTGCCTTCGTACGCGTGCGGCACCTCCGACAGCCCGCTCCGCGGCGAGACCATCGGCGCGAACCTGGCGCGCACAGCCGCCGCGTTCGGCGACCGTGAGGCCATGGTGGAGTGCGCCACCGCCCGCCGCTGGACCTACCGGCAGCTCCAGGCCGACACCGGCCGGGTCGCCCGCGGCCTCATCGCTGCCGGCGTCGCCACCGGCGAACGGGTCGGCATCTGGTCCCCCAACTGCGCCGAGTGGGTGCTCCTGCAGTACGGCGCCGCCCGCGCCGGCGCCATCCTGGTCAACGTCAACCCCGCCTACCGCACCAGCGAGCTCGCCTTCGCGCTGCGCCAGTCCGGGGTGAAGCTGCTCGTCTCCGCCGGCCGCTTCAAGACCAGCGACTACCGCGCCATGGTGGAGGAGGTCCGCGGCGACTGCCCCGACCTCGAACGCGTCGCCTTTCTCGACGAACACAGCCTCGACGACCCCGACGGCGGCGCGGACACTCGCGGCACCGGCGACTGGGAAGCCCTGCTCGCCGGCGGCGACGCGGTCTCCGAGGAGCGGCTCCGCGAGCGCGAGGAGAGCCTCGGCTTCGACGACCCGATCAACATCCAGTACACCTCGGGCACCACCGGCTTCCCCAAAGGCGCCACCCTGTCCCACCACAACATCCTCAACAACGGCCACTTCGTCGCCGAGACCTGCGGCTACACCGAGCACGACCGGGTCTGCCTGCCCGTGCCCTTCTACCACTGCTTCGGCATGGTGATGGGCAACCTCGGCTGCACCACCCACGGCGCCTGCATCGTCATCCCGGCCCCCGCCTTCGACCCCGCCGCCACCCTCAAGGCCGTCCAGGACGAACGCTGCACCAGCCTGTACGGGGTGCCCACCATGTTCATCGCCCAGCTGCAACACCCCGGCTTCGCCGAGTACGACCTGTCCTCGCTGCGCACCGGCATCATGGCCGGCTCCCCCTGCCCCGTCGAGGTCATGAAGCGGGTCGTCACCGAGATGGGCTGCGAGGAGGTCACCATCTGCTACGGCATGACCGAGACCTCGCCCGTCTCCACCCAGACCCGCCGCGACGACGACCTCGAACACCGCGTCTCCACCGTCGGCGCCGCCCACCCGCACGTCGAGATCAAGGTCGCCGACCCCGCCACCGGCCACGTCGTCCCCCGCGGCACCCCCGGCGAGTTCTGCACCCGCGGCTACTCCGTGATGCTCGGCTACTGGAACGAGTCGGACAAGACCGCCGAGGCCATCGACGCCGCCGGCTGGATGCGCACCGGCGACCTCGCCGTCATGGCCGACGACGGCTACGCCAACATCGTCGGCCGGATCAAGGACATGGTCATCCGCGGCGGGGAGAACATCTACCCGCGCGAGGTCGAGGAGTTCCTCTACACGCACCCCGACATCGCCGACGTCCAGGTCGTCGGCGTCCCCGACGAGAAGTACGGAGAAGAGCTCTGCGCGTGGATCGTCATGCGCGAGGGCCGCGACCCGCTCACCGCCGAGACCGTGCGGGAGTTCTGCACCGGCCGCCTCGCCCACTACAAGATCCCCCGCTACGTCCTCAACGTCGACGCCTTCCCCATGACCGTCACCGGCAAGGTCCGCAAGGTCGAAATGCGCGAAGACTCCGCCAAGCGCCTCGGCCTCACCCCGGCCGAAACCATCTGACCCGGCGCGATCGGCCGACCCGGCCCCGCGGAGGGGGTGCGCTCAGGGCGGGCGGCCCCGGCGGGCCTCAGACGATCGGACCGTCGGTGGGTTCCGGACCGGTCCCGGTGGGACGCGGCCCCGGGGAACCGGACGGCGACGGGGTCGGCGACTGACCGGGAGACGGCGACTGCGACGGAGACGGCGAGCCGGACTGCGAAGGCGACGGAGACGAGGAAGGCGAAGGCGACTGGGACTGGGACGGCGTCGCCGAGCTCGGAGCCGGGCTCGGCGTGGGCCGCGCGTCCTCGGACGGCCCGCTCAGCAACGCGAGCAGAAGCAGAAGCAACAACAGGAGCAGCAGGAACAACACGATGAGCGCGATCACCAACGGCGCCGCCGACCGCCCCGACGGCCGCCCGAACCCCGCCACCGCCGGCAGGCCACCCCACCCGCGCCGCGCCGGCCCCGACGCCCCCGCCCAGTACGGCGCGAACCCCGGCCCTCGCGCCACACCCGAGAGCTGCCCCGCCGTCACCACCGGCGCCAGGAACGCCTCCGCACCCGGCCGCCCCGCCTCGTGCGGAACCGCCGCCCACGGCGCCGAACTCTCCGGATCGGCCGCCAGCACCTGCGGCCGGTCCGGCACCCCGTCCCCCTGCAGCACAGCCGCCCGGAACCGGTCCCGCGCCGCCGCGTCACCCGCCGCCCCGTCGCTCAACAGGGCCAGGCTCACCGACCGGCCGTCCCGCGCCTCACCCAGGTAGACCACCCCGGCCGGGCCCTCGGAAAGTCGCCCGCGCAGCCGGTACGGCCCGAGCTGCCGGGGGTCTCCGTACTGCAACGGTCGCGACATGGGCCCTTTCCACCACCGACCCGCCCGGGTCGCCGAGACTCGAAGAAGTGTGCGCGCACGGTAGTGTCACGTGCGCGCACCATCAAAGCACACACGGGGACGTTCCGGATGTAGCGAACGGCCGGGCAGGATCGAAGAGAGACCACCCGGGGGGACGCACCCACGGCACGCAGGCGAGGGAGCTCATGACGGTCACGGCCCGCGACACCGAGACGGCGGCGGCCCAGCTACAGGCCACGGTCAGGGAAGTGCGCCAAGTGATCGTCGGCCAGGAACAGATGGTCGAGCGCATGCTCGTCGCGCTCATCGCCAAAGGCCACTGCCTCCTCGAAGGCGTCCCCGGCGTCGCCAAGACACTCGCCGTCGGCACCCTCGCCAAGGTCGTCGGCGGCACCTTCGCCCGCCTCCAGTTCACCCCCGACCTCGTCCCCTCCGACATCGTCGGCACCCGCATCTACCACCCCTCCACCGAGCAGTTCGACGTCGAGCTCGGCCCCGTCTTCGCCAACTTCGTGCTCGCCGACGAGATCAACCGCGCCCCCGCCAAGGTCCAGTCCGCGCTGCTCGAGGTCATGGCCGAGAAACAGGTCTCGCTGGCCGGCCGCACCCACGTGCTGCCCAAGCCGTTCGTGGTCATCGCCACCCAGAACCCCATCGAGTCCGAGGGCGTCTACCCCCTCCCCGAGGCCCAGCGCGACCGCTTCCTCATGAAGGTCGACGTCCCATACCCGCACGCCCACGAGGAGCTGCAGATCCTGCAGCGGATGAGCGTCGACCCGCCGCACCCCAGCCAGGTCCTCACCCCCGAGGAGCTGCTCCAGCTGCAGCACGCCGCCGAGCACGTCTCCGTGCACCAGCTCATCGCCGACTACGTGGTCCGGCTCGTCATGGCCACCCGCCAGCCCGGCCAGTACGGCCTGCCCGAGCTCGCCCCCGTCGTGGAGATCGGCGCCAGCCCCCGCGCCACCCTCGGCCTCGTCGCCTCCGGCCGCGCGCTCGCCCTCATCCGCGGCCGCGACTACGTCCTTCCCGAGGACATCCGCGACGTCTCCCGCGAGGTCATGGCGCACCGCCTCGTGCTGTCCTTCGACGCCCTCGCCGATGGCGTCGACGCCCGCCAGGTCATCGAGCGCATCGTGGCCACCGTGCCGCCCCCGCGCGTGGTCTGGAGCGACCAGTACGGCGGCGCCCCCGCCTGACCCAGCCCGCACCGCACCGCACCGCAAGGAGCAGGAGCACCCGCACGTGAAGCAGCCCGCCCGCCGGCCACCCACCGCGAACCTCGCGCCCGAGCACGCGCTGCGGAGGCTCGAGCTGAAGGTGGTCCGCCGGCTGGACGGCCTGCTCCGCGGCGAGCACCTCGGGCTGCTCCCCGGCCACGGCAGCGAGCCCGCCGAGGCCCGCGTCTACCAGCCCGGCGAGGACGACGTGCGGATGATGGACTGGCACGTCACCGCCCGCACCACGGTCCCGCACGTCCGGGACATGATCGCCGACCGCGAGCTCGAGACCTGGGCGCTCCTCGACCTCTCCGCCAGCATGGACTTCGGCACCGCCCACCTCGAGAAGCGCGACCTCGCCGTCTCCGCGCTCGCCGCCATCGGCTTCCTCACCGCCCGCCTCGGCGACCGCTTCGGCGCCGACGTGCTGCACTCCGGCGGCATCCGGCGGTTCCGCGCCCGCTCCGGCAAGCCCGCCCTCTACGCCCTGCTCCAGTCGGTGCTGAACGCCCCGCGCACGGAGCACGGCGCGCCCGACCCCGACCCCGACCTCGCCGCCGCCATGCAGGCCATGGCCCGCAGCCGCCCCAAGCGCGGCCTGCGCGTCATCGTCTCCGACTTCATCGAGCCGCGCGCCGCAGCCACCGAGGAACGCCCCTGGGAACGGCCGCTGCGCCAGATCGCCGCCCGCCACCAGGTGCTCGCCGTGGAGATCCTCGACCCCCGCGAGCTCGACCTGCCCGACGTCGGCACCGTCGTCCTCACCGACACCGAGACCGGCGCGGAGCGCGAGGTCCACCTCAACGCCGACGTCCGCCGCCGCTACCTCTCCGCCGCCCGCGGACAGCGCCTCGCCACCCAGCGTGCGCTGCGCCGCTGCGGCGTCCCGCACCTGGTGCTGCGCACCGACAGCGACTGGGTGCTGGACATCGCCCGATTCGTCATGGAGCAACGCCGCGTGGCGCACCGGCTGCTCCGGCACACCCCGGGCCGGCCCCGATGAGGCCCGCCGCGAGAGGCGCGCAGCGCGCCGTGAGGAGTCCCCGTTGAGCGCCCTGCTTCCGAGCTTCATGTCGCCGGGACGGCTGTGGTGGCTGCTGGCCGTCCTCGTGTTCCTGCTCGCCTACCTCCTGGTGCAGCAGCGACGGGCACGGTACGCGGTGCGGTTCACCAACGTGGCGCTGCTGGACCAGGTGGCCCCACGCCGCCCCGCCTGGCGCCGGCACGTCGCCGCCGCGCTCTTCCTCGCGATGCTCGCGCTCATGGTGTTCGCCTACGCCCGCCCCGCGCAGGACGTGAAGGTCCCCCGGGAACGCGCCACCATCATGGTGGCGATCGACGTGTCGCTGTCCATGAAGGCCGCGGACGTGCCGCCGAGCCGGATGGCGGCCGCGCAGGAGGCCGGCAAGCGCTTCATCGACCAGCTTCCCGACCGGTTCAACGTGGGCCTGGTCGCCTTCGCCGGGAACGGCACCGTGGTCAACTCCCCCACCCAGGACCACCAGGCCGTGATGGACTCCATCGACCAGCTGCAGCTCGCCGAGCGCACCGCCATCGGCGAGGCCGTGTTCGCCAGCCTGCAGGCCATCCGCTCCTTCGACTCCAACGCCCGGGAGAACCCGCCGCCGTCGCGGATCGTGCTGCTCTCCGACGGCGACAACACGGTCGGGCGCTCGGTGCCCGAGGCGATCCAGGCCGCCCGTACGGCGAAGGTCCCGGTCTCCACGATCGCGTTCGGCACCGACAACGGCTTCATCGAGAACGAGGGGCGGCAACTGCCCGTACGGGTCAACAAGGAGACGCTGCAGCTGCTCTCCGACGGCACCGGCGGACACGCCTACACCGCCGAGTCGCTGTCCGAGCTGGACAAGGTGTATCAGGACATCGGCACCTCGATCGGCTACCGCACCGTGAAGCGCGAGACCACCCCGACCTGGGTCGGCTTCGCCCTCATCTTCGGCGCGCTGGCCGGGGCCGCGTCCCTCACCTGGTCCCAACGCCTTCCGTGACCCGGTAACTTCACAGCGTGGGCGAACAGTACTTCGCCGAGGACCCGGGGGCGGCGAGCCGGCCCGGCACCGTGGACCTCGTGCTACCCGACCTGCACCTGCGGCTGGCCACCGACAGCGGGGTGTTCTCCCCCGGGCGGATCGACCCGGGCACCCGCGTGCTGCTGGAGACCGTGCCTCCCCCACCGGACCACGGCACCCTCCTCGACCTGGGCTGCGGGTACGGCCCCATTGCCCTCACCCTCGCGGCGAGGGCCCCGGGAGCCGATGTCTGGGGTGTGGACGTCAACGAGCGCGCCCTGGACCTGGCGCGGCGGAACGCCGCAAGCGCCCACCTTGACAAAGTAAGGTTCGTCCGGAACGACGAGTTCGACGCCGCCGCCGGCGCGGAGACCCGGCTCGACCTGATCTGGTCCAACCCGCCCATCCGGATCGGCAAGGCCGCCCTGCACGACCTGCTCACCGCCTGGCTGGGCCGCCTCTCCCCCACCGGCCGCGGCTACCTCGTCGTACAGAAGCACCTCGGCTCCGACTCCCTGCAGCGCTGGCTGGACGGAGCCGGCCACCCCACCCGGCGGCTGGCCTCACGCGCCGCCTACCGCGTGCTCGAGGTGGGCCCGCGGACCGCCGAAACCCACGACCAGGAGACCACTCCCCGATGAGCAGGCAGTTGCGGCCGACCGACGTCAAGCGGCTGAACCGGAGCTGGCGGCGGCGTACGGAGGCGCGGCTGGCGCTGATCGTCGAGTCGGTCACCCAGCCGTTCAACACCGGCTCCATCCTGCGCAGCGCCGCCGCGTTCGGCGTGGAGCGCGTCTGGTTCACCGGGAACGCCACGCTGCCCACCCACCCGGGCACCCGCAAGACCGCGCTCGGCACGGACAGGTTCGTGACCTGGGAACACCTGCCGTCGCCCGCCGAGGCCGTACGGGCCGCCACCGACGACGGGCTGCGCGTGCTCGCCCTCGAGCTCACCGACGACGCCGTCCCCCTGCACGAGGCGCCGCTGGACGGCGACGTCTGCCTCGCTGTCGGCGGCGAGGACCACGGCTGCTCCCCCGCCCTGCTCGAGGCGGTCGCGACGACCACGTACATCCCCCAGGTCGGACGGGTCGGCTCACTCAACGTCGCGGTCGCCACCGCGGTCGCGCTGGGCGAGGCGCGCCGCCGCGAGTGGGCTCGGCCGGCCACCGATCCTGGTGTACTTTGACCTGTCCGTACGGAAGAAGCCGCATGAGGAGCCCGCTCACGGGAACCCCCGCAGCACGCCCGTACGTCAGATGAGGAACGATGCCATTTTCACCGACTGGCCCGGTCCCCTCGGCGGGACCGGCGAGATCGGAATCGGGGAGCGCCACTCCGCCCGCCGACGCTGATCTCCCTTCACATCGGTCGCCGGCGCGGAGGCCCGCATGACCCTCCTCGCCGGTCTGCTCTCGCTGCTCGTGATCACCGCGGCCACCGGCTTCTTCGTGGCCCAGGAGTTCGCCTTCGTCGCCGTGGACGGCTCGCGCCTGTCCGCCGCGGCCGAGGCGGGCGACGCCGGATCCCGCCGCGTCATGTCGATCACCCGCAGGCTCTCCTTCACCCTGTCCGGCGCCCAACTCGGCATCAGCGCGACGACCCTGCTCGTCGGGTACGTGGCCCAGCCGCTCCTCACCGACGGCCTCGACGACCTGCTCGGCGGCGGGGGCGGCATCCTCACCGTGGGCGCCGCCGGGGCCGTGGCGGCCGTCGTCGCGTTCGTCCTGGTGAACGCCGTACAGATGGTCTACGGCGAGCTGTTCCCGAAGAACCTCGCGATCGCCCGGCCCGACCCTCTGGCCCGCACCCTCGCCCCCGCCACCCGCGGCTACCTCGCCGTATTCGGCTGGCTCATCCGGCTGTTCGACGCGGCCGCCGCCCGGCTCGTCCGGCTCTTCGGCATCGAGCCCGTGGAGGAGCTCGGGCACGCCGCCACCCCCGAGGAGATCGGCCGCATCGTGCGCGACTCCCGCGCCAGCGGCGACCTGCCCGAGGACCTGTCGAAGCTGCTCGACCGCACCCTCGACTTCGACGAGCGCACCGCCGAGCACGCCATGATCCCGCGCACCGACGTCGTAGTGGTGCATGCGGGTGAGCGCGCGGGGCGGATCGTGGAGCTGCTCAAGTCCGGGCACTCCCGGTTCCCGGTGATCGGCCGCGGCGTGGACGACGTCATCGGCGTGGCCTGCCTGCGCGACCTGCTCGACCTGCCGGCCGCGCGGCGCGCCGCCACCCCGGTGGAGGACATCGCCCGCCCGCCGCTCGCCGTCCCCTCCACGCTCCCGCTGCCCGCGCTGCTCGCCGAGCTCGGCCGGGCCCGCGAGCGGTTCAGCCGGGACCAGCTGGCCTGCGTCGTCGACGAGTACGGCGGCCTGGCCGGCGTGATCACCCTGGAAGACGTGGCGGAGGAGCTGGTCGGGGAGATCGCCGACGAGCACGACAGGTCCGCCGCGATCGCCCGCCGCACCGACGAGGGCGACTGGCTGCTCGACGGCTCGACGCACATCGACGAGCTGGAGCGCACCACCGGCGTGGCGCTGCCCGAGGGCGACTACCAGACCGTCGGCGGGCTGATCCTCGCCGAGCTGCACCGGCTGCCGCAGGCCGGCGACCGGGTCGAGGTCGGGCTCCCCCGCGACCCCGCCGCGGCCGGCGACGCGCCGCACGACAGCGCCGTACTCGTGGTGGAGAGCATCATCCGCCGGGTGCCGGGCACCGTACGGCTCCGCCTGCTGCGCGCCGGGCAGGACGGCGGCCGCCGATGAGCACGCCCGCCGCGATCGTCGCCTCGGTCCTGCTGCTGCTGGTGAACGCGTTCTTCGTGGCCGCCGAGTTCGCACTGGTGGCCTCCCGGCGGCACCGGCTCGAGGAGGCCGCGGCCGAGGGCGGAGCCGCCCCGCGGGCGGCGCTGCGCAGCGCCCGGGAGCTGTCCATGCTGCTGGCGGGCGCCCAGCTGGGCATCACCATGGCCTCCGTCGGCCTCGGCGCCGTCGCCGAGCCCGCGATCGCGCACCTCGTCGACCCGCTGCTGCTCGCCGCCGGACTGCCCGAACAGCTCAGCTACCTGGGCGGCGCGGTCGTGGCGCTCGGCGTGGTGACGTTCCTGCACATCGTGATCGGCGAGATGGGCCCGAAGTCCTGGGCCATCAGCCACCCGGAGCGCGCGGCGATCGCGCTGGCGCTGCCGATCCGCGCGTTCATCACGCTCACCATGCCGGTCCTGCGGACCCTCAACGCCGTGGCCAACCTGTCGCTGCGGGTGGTGCGGGTGCAGCCGCGCGACGAGATCGCCAGCACCCACGGGCCCGCCGAGATCCGCGAGCTGGTGGACCACTCCGCCAAGGCCGGTCTGCTGGCCCCGGAGCGCGGCGGCCGGCTGGCCGGCGCGCTCGAGCTGTACCGGACACCGCTGCGCGAGCTCGTCGTGCCGATGAGCGAGGTCTCCTCGGTGCCCTCCGACGAGGGTCCCGAGGGGGTCGAGGCCGCCGGGCGCGAGGCCGGGCACCTGCGGCTCGTGGTGCTGGACGGGAAGCGGCCGGTGGGCGTGGTGCACCTGCGCGACGTGCTCACCAGCGACCGGCCCCGTACGGCGGGCCAGCTCGCCCGGCCGCTGCTCCGGCTCGACGGGGCGACCCCGGTCTACCGCGCGCTCGGCGTGATGCAGGAGTGGCGCTGCCACCTCGCGCTGGTCAGCGACGGGCGCGCGCCGCTCGGCATCGTGACGCTGCAGGACGTACTGGACCGGATGTTCCGCGCCAAGGCGTAGCCGCCGGGCTCGGCCGTCTCAGAGCCGGAGCGGCCGGGTGGGGGAGGCGAACAGGCTCGGGTCGTTGCGCCAGTCCACGCCGGGCACGTCGATGTAGATCTCGATCTCGTTGCCGTCCGGGTCGGCGATGTAGAGGCTGTGCGTGATCGTGTGGTCGCTCGCGCCGAGGACCGTCGTGCCGGCCTCGCGCAGCGTCTCCAGCGCGGCCCGCAGCTCGTCGTCGGAGTCGCCGATCTTCAGGCCGAAGTGGTACATGCCGAGCCGCTTGCCGTCGGGCAGCTCCGCCGCGTCCGGGCCAACCTCGATGAGCAGCAGTTCGTGATGGGTCCGGCCGTACGGCGCCGAGAACGCGGCGGCGGGGAAGTTCGGCTGCGCATCCTCCCCCGGCTTCGGCATGATCTGCCGCCAGCCCAGCACGTCCCGGTAGAACGCGGCGGAACGCCCCAGGTCCCGTACGTAGAGCACCACGTGCCCCAGTTCCTTGACCTCCATGGCCGGCCCTTCGCTAGTAGTTGAACGCTCAACAGCCGATCCTAGACGAAAATCGTTGAACGTTGAACCATCTCTTCGGTGACGTACCCAGCGCGAACTCACTCTCCGCCCGGACAAGATCACGGCGCGTCGCGTGAGATACGTCCTGACCTGGGTACCTGCCCCTCGACACGGCGCGGAAGCCAGGTACCGTCGCCCTCATGCAGATCCAGCAGGTCGATGCGTTCACCGATCGGGCCTTCGCCGGGAACCCGGCCGGGGTGGTCCTCCTCGAGGAGCCGGCGCCCGAGGCATGGATGCAGTTCATGGCCGCCGAGATGAACCTCGCCGAGACCGCCTTCGCCTCCCCCGAGGCCGACGGCTACCGGCTCAGATGGTTCACGCCCATCACCGAGGTCGACCTCTGCGGGCACGCGACGCTGGCGACGGCGCACGTGCTGTACGAGTCCGGCCGCGAGGCGCCCGGCGGCCCCGTCCGGTTCCACACCGCCAGCGGCGTGCTCACCGCCGAGGTCGACGGCGCGCAGATCGCCCTCGACTTCCCCGAGGAGGCGCCGGAGCCCTCCCCCGCCCCCACCGAGGTCTCCGCGATCCTCGGCCAGACCCCCGTGTGGACCGGCCGCAACCGCATGGACCTGCTGGCCGACCTCGGCGAGGAACAGACCGTGGTGAACCTCTCCCCCGACCTCGCGGCCGTCGCCGCCCTCCCGTACCGCGCGGTCATCGTCACCGCGCCCGCCCGCCGCGAGGGCGCCGACTTCGTCTCCCGCGTCTTCGCCCCCGGGGTCGGCATCCCCGAGGACCCGGTCACCGGCTCGGCGCACTGCTGCCTGGGGCCGTACTGGGCGCAGCGGCTGGGCCGCGACCGGCTCACCGGCTTCCAGGCCTCCAGCCGTGGCGGCACCGTGGGCGTGGAGATGCGCGGCGACCGCGTACGGCTCACCGGCTCCGCCGTCACCGTCTTCCACGCCGAGCTCAGCGCCAAGGCCGTCCCCGGCGGCGCCTGAGCCGCCCTCCCCGCGCCGCACCCCCTGGCCCGGGTGCCGCGACGGGCCTGGACGGTCACGGTACGGCCAAGCGATTGCCGCCGTTCACCCGTGGGCGGGATCATGTCCCGACGATGGCAGGCGGAAGCGGGAGACGGCGATGAGCGAGACGGTGGTCGAGGACCCATCGCTGCGGACGCAGAGGCGCGGCTGGTACTTCTACGACTGGGCCACCTCGGCGTTCAACACCACCGTCATCACGGTCTTCCTGGGGCCGTACCTCACGGACATCGCACGCCGCGGCGCCGGGCCGGACGGGCTCATCGAGCCGTTCGGCATCAGCATGCGGCCGGAGGCGTACTTCCCGTACCTGATCTCCCTGTCCGTGATCGGCCAGCTCATCGCGCTGCCCATCGCGGGCGCCATCGCCGACCACTCGCACCGCAAGAAGCAGCTGCTCGCGGTGCTCGCCTACACCGGCGCGCTGGCGACCCTGGCGATGTACTTCCTGCAGGGCACCGACTACGTGCTCGGCGGTGTGCTGCTGCTCATCGGGAACATCGCGTTCGGCGCGGCCATGGTGGTCTACAACGCGTTCCTGCCGGAGCTCGCCGGGCCCGACGAGCGCGACGCGGTCTCCTCACGCGGCTGGGCCGTGGGCTACCTGGGCGGCGGGCTGCTGCTGGTGATCAACCTCGGGCTGTTCCTCGGGCACGAGGCGATCGGCCTGGAGGAGGGGCACGCCGTACGGCTCTGCCTCGCCTCGGCCGGGCTCTGGTGGGGGCTGTTCACGCTGGTGCCGCTGCGGGCGCTGCGCAACAAGGGCCGGCCGCCCGAGGACGAGACCGCGCCGCGGGCGGTCACCGCCAGCTTCACCCAGCTCGGCCGCACCCTCGCCGGTCTCCGGAAGTACCCGCGCACGCTGCTGTTCCTGCTCGCCTTCATCATCTACAACGACGGCGTGCAGACGGTGATCAGCTTCTCCGCCACGTACGCCGACCAGGAGCTCAAGCTCGACCAGACCGTGCAGATCGGGGCCATCCTGATGGTCCAGTTCGTGGCGTTCGGCGGGGCGCTGTGGCTCGGCCGGCTGGCCCGCCGTTTCGGCACCAAGCGCACGGTCATCGCGAGCCTCGTGGTGTGGACGCTGACCGTGCTGGTCGCGTACGTGCTGCAGGCCGGTCAGGCCTGGCAGTTCTTCGCCCTGGCGTTCGTGATCGCGATCGTGCTGGGCGGCAGTCAGGCGCTGTCGCGCTCGCTGTTCTCCCAGCTGATCCCCGCCGGGAAGGAGGGCGAGTACTTCTCGCTGTACGAGATCAGCGACAAGGGATCGGCCATGCTCGGCGCCTTCGTACTCGGCCTCGCACTCGACGTCACCGGGAGCTACCGCGCCGCGATCGTCTCCATCGCCGCGTTCTTCGTCGTCGGGATCGCCCTGCTCGTCCTCGTCAACCTCCCCCGCGGCATCCGTGAGGCCGGCAACCCGGTGCCCGAGCGGATCTAATCGAGCCCCCGCCTTTACAAAGTACGTTGAATCCGATTCGATCGGGCGGTGTCGGGGCGGGAACCGTTGGGCATGACGGGTTCGTGGACCCGACGGCGGTCCGGTGGCGGCGCGACGGTTGGACTCGTGGACGGACGGGAATCTTGCGGGGGCCGGGAGCGTTGACACCGAGGACCGCAAGAGCGCCTGGAGGCACGAGACGATGGCCGAGCGAGCACTTCGCGGCACACGACTTGGGGCGACGAGCTACGAGAACGACCGCAACACGGACCTGGCCCCCCGCCAGGACGTTACGTACAACTGCCCCAGGGGACACCGGTTCGCCGTGCCGTTCGCCGCAGAGGCCGAGCTGCCGATGACCTGGGAGTGCCGTTTCTGCGGGGCGACGGCCCTGATGGTCGACGGGGAGATCCCGCAGGCCAAGAAGGCCAAGCCGGCCCGCACACATTGGGACATGCTGCTTGAGCGCCGGTCCATCGAGGATCTCGAAGAGGTCCTCGAGGAGCGGCTGGCCCTGCTGCGCGACCAGCGTAAGCAGGAGCGGGAGCACCTCTCCCGCATCCTCAAGGAGCATCGCAAGACCGCCTGATATCACCACCGCTCGCCGGCGGCACCACCGCCGGCAGCGCTGATCATCACGGGCCGGGCGACACCACGTCGCCCGGCCCGTTCACGTCCGCGGCCGCGGCCGCCCGCGACTCGCTTGGTCTCCGCAGGCCCGGGCGGCTCAGGCCGGGCGGCTCAGGCCGCGAAAACCTGGGCGTCGTCGGCGAACGCCTTGAACTCCATGGCGTTGCCGGCGGGGTCGAGCAGGAACATGGTCCACTGCTCCCCCGGCTGCCCCGCGAACCGCAGGTACGGCTCGATGACGAAGTCCCTGTCCGCGGCGCGCAGCCGCCCGGCCAGGTCGTGGAACTCCGGGACGGTGAGCAGCAGCCCGAAGTGCGGAACCGGCACGTCGTGCCCGTCGACCGGGTTGTGCACCCGCTCGCTGCGCTCCGGCGCGAGGTGGGTCACGAACTGGTGGCCGTGGAAGTTCCAGTCCACCCAGGTGTCGTCGCTGCGGCCCTGCTCGCAGCCGAGCACGTCCCCGTAGAAGGTGCGCGCCGCGTCGAGGTCGTCGACGGGTACGGCGAGATGGAAGCGCGGGCGCTGCGCGGTAACGGTCTCGGACATGCGTGATCTCCGTTCGGAAGCTTTCCGGGTCTCCCCCTGCTGAGCCCTTCGTCAAAACTATGTCTTGATGTTAACATTCGGACATCGATGTTTTCGCGCGGGGTATCACGGCCGGCTCCGCGGTGTCCGGCGTGGCCTGGCGCGTTACGTGGCAGAGTGCTGTCGCACCGGGTGAGGAGCGGCGGGGTGGAGACCGGGCAGGGATCCGTACGGAGCCCGTGCGGCGTTGCGCACGGTGCGATGGGAGGAGCGGACATGGATCCGCGGGGAGAGCTGAAGCCGGCGCGGCGGCGCGGCCTCGCGAGTGAGGTCGCGGACCGTCTCCGCGAGGCCATCTACGCGGGGGTGTACGCACCGGGCGCGCCGCTGCGCGAGGTGGAGCTGTCCGCCGCGCTGGAGGTCAGCCGCGGTCCGGTGCGCGAGGCGCTGCTCGTGCTGGAGCGGGAGGGGCTCGTACAGAGCCGGTGGCATCGGGGCACCACCGTGACCCGGCTCACCGCGGCGGACGCCGCCGAGCTGCACAGCCTGCGCGGGGCCCTCGAGGAGCTGGCGGTCTCCCGGGTGGCCGGCGCCGGGGAGGCCCGCCTCTCCCCCATCGCCGAGGTCGTGACGCGGATGGCGGACACCAGCGACGCGCACGCCATGGTCGGCCTGGACATCGCGTTCCATGACGCGCTGTACGCGGCGGCCGGGCACCGCCGGCTGGAGCAGGCCTGGCAGGGGATCCGGTGCCAGGTGCACCTGTTCCTACTGACCCGGCTGGACGCCGCCGACGACGACTACACACGGCACGTCAGCGAGGAACACCAGGAGCTCCTCACGGCCCTCCGCACCGCCGACACCAAAACCGCGACCGCCCTCTTCGACCGCCACCGCGAACACGCCTACACCCTGCTCAGCACCACCCCCTAACCGCCGAGCCACAACAAATTGGGGGAAGGAATTTCATAGGCGATGGAGATCCAGTGGATGACCCCGGGCCGCGCGGCCCCTGACCAGGGCGTTCGCCGGAATCTCCGCAGGTCACAGCCCTAAGATCATGCCGATTTGGGGACGTAGGCCGTGACGTTCCTCTGACCCTGGGGCGACACTGACTACGCCCGATAGTTCCCGTTATGCCCTGTCGGTTTTCAATGGCGTGCTGA
>WHSL01000115.1 GCA_009380095.1 Streptosporangiales bacterium
CGTCCATCTGCGCGACGACCTTGCCCGCCTGCTCCTCGTCGACCTCGTCGCCGAGCAGCGCCATGAGCGCCATCAGCTCCACCGCCGAGATCCGGCCGTCGTCGTCGCTGTCGACGATGTCGAAGGTCGCCGAGTATTCCGTCGTGTCCGCCACGGCACGCCTCCCGTATCGAGGTCTGGGTGTTCCCGGGTCCGCATCGACCCAGGCGCCGCGCACACTACCGGTGCAAACCGCCTCACCGCCGGTGAATCGCAGCGAAGCCTGTGCCGAGGGAGTCCTTCGGCCGGGACGCGCCCTCAGTTGAGGAGGTGGTCGAACTCGCCGTCCTTGGCGCCGAGCACGAGCGCGCGCCATTCGTCGCGGGTGTAGACGAGCGCCGGACCGTCCGGGTCGGCCGCGTTGCGCAGCGCGACCCCGCCGCCGGGAAGCACCGCCAGGTCCACCCCGTCGCCGCCGGGGGAGACCGACGCGCCGCGGCGCCACACCACTCCCGTCAGACAGCCGGCCGGCATGCCGTTGTACGGCTCCGCGGCCGACTGCGACTCACACATCGAGGTCCTTGAGCATGCCCTGCAGGCGCTCGATGGTCTCCTCGGGCTTGCAGCTGTCCACGCATAGCCGCTCCATGGCGACCATGTACGGGTCCACGTCCTCGCGCTTGTCCAGATACAGCGCGCCGCCGAGCTGCTCGAGGTAGACGACGTCGGGCAGCTCGTGCTCGGCGAACCGGAGGATGCTGAACGCGCCGCCCTCGGCGGCGTGCCCGCCGAAGTCGAACGGCATGATCTGCAGCGTCACGCTGGGCTTCTTGGCCATCTCGATGAGGTGCTCGAACTGGTCGCGCATCACCTCGGGGCCGCCGATCGGGCGGCGCAGCGCCGCCTCGTCCATGACCGCCCACAGCCGCGGCGCGTCGGGCGCGCCGAGCCGGGCCTGACGGGCCATGCGCAGCGCCACCCGCTGCTCGATCTCCTCGTCCATCGCCTCACGCCGGCCCAGCGTCATGACCGCGCGCGCGTACCTGGCGGACTGCAGCAGGCCCGGCACGAACTGCAGCTCGTACGTGCGGATCAGGGAGGCGGACTCCTCCAGGCCCACGTACGTCTGGAACCACGACGGCAGCACGTCCCCGTACCGGTGCCACCAGCCGGGCGCGTTGGCCTCGCGGGCCAGGGCCAGCAGCGACTCGCGCTCCTCGCCCGCGGGGATGCCGTACAGCGCGAGCAGGTCGGCGACGTCGCGTTCCTTGAAGCTGACCCGGCCGAGCTCGAGGCGGGAGATCTTGGATTCGGACGCGCGGATCTCGTAACCGGCCTCCTCCCGGGTCACTCCCTTCGCCTCACGCAACTTGCGCAGCTGGGAGCCCAGCAGAATGCGCCGTACCGTCGATCCGGCCCCGGCGGTACCGGGCCCGTCGCGGCCACTTTCGGCGCTCGTCACGTTCACCTCCACACGCGCCCCCTGTTATGCGACCGTAGCTCATAACCGGGTTGAGGCAGCCTCACTCTGGGAACATTCTGCACGATCGGATGCACGTGCATCAGCCCTTGCGTTTGCACGTACGATCACGGGAGGATGGCCCAGATGAACCTTGCTCACTTTGGTGGGCGACCCAGAGGTACCATCATTGGGGGTCGAGATGGCCGCTCAGCGCCTCGATGAGCGCGTGTACACGGAAGACGCGCCGGGCGACGAGGATCCATCGGCCATGAGCGACTGGATACCCGTGGACGTCGTGCCCCGGACCTCCGGTGACGCGCCCACCGCCGCGGTCGCCCTGCCCGGCGAGTTCACCTCCGTGCACACTGCCCGCCGCTTCACCGAGCGCCTGCTGCGCCGCTGGGGCCTCGAGCGGTTCTGCGAAGACGCCCAACTCATCGTATCCGAGCTCGTGACCAACGCACTCCGGCACGCGAACGTGCGCGGCGAGCCGGAGCCCGACCCGCTCTCCACCGACGGTGTCTGGGCCTGGCCCAGGCCCATCCGGCTGGCCCTGGCCTGCACCGACGAGGGCGTCACCTGCCTCGTCGCGGACACCTCGTCCCGGGAGCCGGTGGCCCGTCACTTCGACGGGCTGATGCCCGGCGGCCGTGGCCTGCACATCGTGGCCGCGCTGAGCCGCGAGTGGGGCACCACGCCCCTGGCCCGCGGCGGCAAGGTCGTCTGGGCCCGCCTCGGCGACTGAGTTTCGTTCCCCTCGGCCCGTCCCTCCGGGGCTCCCGTCCCGAGTCGCCGAGGATGGCCGGTGGCCTGGGCGCCTCGCCTCAGCCCGGCGCGCGCCGGGCGAGCGCCGCGCCCGCCGCGAGCAACCCGCCGAGTAGCCAGAACACCGCCGCGATGCCGGCCGAGCCGGCCAGTACGCCCGCGGCCGCGGGGATCACCACCTGCCCCACCCGGTTGCCGCCGAGCCGCAGCGCGAGCGCGGTCGCGGTCGCGCCCGGCGGAGCCGACTCCACCACCAGACTCATCGTCAGCGGCTGCGCGAGGCCGAGGAAGAACCCGGCCACCGTGAGGATCACGCCCCACGCCCACACGTTCGGGATCAGCGGCAGCAGCGCCAGCGTCAGCGCCGACCCGGCCGCGCTCATCGTGATCAGCGTGGTACGGCCCGCCACCGCGCGGATCGGGCCGATCAGCACGCGGGACAGGAACGACATCCCGGCCCGCAGGCCGAGCAGCACGCCCACCGCGGCGGGGCCGATCCCGACGTGCTCGGCCAGCAGCGGCACGTACCCGCTCAGCATGTCCACCGAGGTCACCAGCATGACGCTGACGAGCAGCGTGGGGGCGATGCCGGGCGCGAAGAGCAGGCTCCGTAAGTCGGTGCGCGCGGCGGCTCCGGACTTGGGGCGGGTCGGCCGTACGGGACCGTCCATGCGCAGGCTGAGCGGGATGGCGGGCAGTGCGAGGATCGCCGCGAGCAGGAACGCCCGCTGCGTCGCGGCGTCCATGGCCGGGCCGGACGCGCCGCGCAGCACCAGTCCGCCGATCACCGGGCCGAACAACTGGCCCAGCGACGCGGCCGCGGTGAACATGCCGAAGTCGCGGTCGTGCAGGTTGGCGGGGGAGCGCCGGGCGATCAGCGACTGCGCGGCCGCCACCAGCATGAGGTGGCCCATGCCCATCGCGGCGCTGCCCACCAGCAGCCCGGTGAGCTCCTGCGCCAGCGCCAGCCCGCCCGCGCCGGCGGCGACCAGCGCCGAGCCGGCCACCAGGAAACCGGACACCTTCCGTCTGTCCACCATGCGCCCGAGGGGGAGTGCGAACGCGATCGGCAGGATCGAGAAGGCCGCGGTCACCAGCCCCACCTCGGTCGCGTCGCCGCCCAGGGCGAGGGTGCGATAGGAGGTGACCGGCCGCGTCAGGAAGACCACGGCGTGCAGGATGCAGGTACCGAGGGAGAGTCTGAGCAGCCACGCCGTTTTCATCGCGGACTGAGACGTTACTCCTCCCGCTCCGCGGAGCCGTCACCGGCCTACCACCAGGCGGTCTCACGGGGCCACATGGCGGTCCGGGCTGATGCTCGCGGCCGGGGCGGGGAGGTCCCTGCGCTCGGGGCTCAGTACTCAGTAGCCCGGGTCGCCGCTGGCGAAGGGGGACTCCTCGGCGGCGGCGACCTCTTCCCTGAGGACCCGGCGCAGCACCTTGCCGAGGATGTTCTTGGGCAGTTCGGAGCGGAGCACCACGGCCGAGGGCACCTTGTACTCGGCCAGGTGCTCGGCGCAGTGCCGCCGGATGTCGCCGATCGTGGCGGGCGCGCCGGGCCGCGGCACGACGCACACGACGACCCGCTCGCCGTGCCGCCGGTCGGGCACGCCGATCACGCTGCACTCCTCGACCTCGGGGTGCTTGGCGACGACCTCCTCGATCTCCGAGGGGTAGACGTTGAGGCCGTCCACGATGATCACGTCGCGCTTGCGGTCGATCAGCGTGAAGTATCCGTCCGGGCTCATCACCGCGATGTCGCCGGTCCGGACCCACCCGTCCAGCAGCACCTCGGCGGTCTCCTCCGGCCGGTTCCAGTACCCGTGGAAGACCTGCGGGCCGTGCACGATCAGCTCGCCCGCCTCTCCCACGTCCTTGATCACACTCGGGTCCCGTTCGTCGACGATCAGCGCGTACGTGCTCGGCAGCGGCAGCCCCACCGAGATATGCCGCGCGTTCCCGTCGAGGGGGTTGGACAACGCCACCGGGGAGGTCTCCGTGAGCCCGTAGCCCTGGATGACGTTTCCGCCGGTGGTCGCCTTGTACGCGGCCACCACACGGCGCGGTAACTGCATGGCGCCGGAGACCGACGCGCGGATGCCGGCGAGCCGGTACTTCCGCGACTGCGGCTCGTCCGCGATCTGGTTGAAGATCGGCGGCACCCCCGGGAACACGGTCGGCCGGTACTTCTTGATCGCCGCGAGCAGCATGTCCAGGTCGAACCGGGGGAGCAGCACCACGGTCCCGCCGAGCAGCACGTTCAGGGTCAGCGAGAACGTCAGCCCGAACACATGGAACAGCGGCAGCACCGCCATCCCGACCTCCTCGCCGGGCCGGGCGCCCGGGTCGAACGCGCGGACCTGATACGCGTTCGCGACGAGGTTGCGGTGGGTGAGCATGGCGCCCTTGGGACGGCCGGTGGTGCCCCCGGTGTACTGCAGCAGCGCTATGTCACGCGCCGGGTCCACGCTGGCCTGCCGGGCGCGGCCGCGGGCGCGGCGCAGCAGCTCGTCGAAGGGGATCACGTCCGCGTGCGCGGGCACGTCGGCGCTCAGCTCCTTGCGCGCCGTACGGGCCTTCTCCAGCGGGAGCCGCAACGCCATCCGCTTGGAGGCGGGGAGGTACTCCATCAGCGACGTGGTGATCACGTGCTCCACCCGGGTCCCGGGGAGCGCCTTCACCAGCGTGTCGTACATCTTGTCCAGCACCACGGCGACCTTGGCGCCGCTGTCGGCGAGCTGGTAGTTCATCTCCGGCGCGGTGTAGAGGGGGTTGTGCATGACCACGACCGCGCCGAGCCGCAGCACGCCGTAGAAGGCGATCACCTGCTGCGGGCAGTTCGGCAGGATCAGGGCGACGCGGTCGCCCTTGCGCACGCCGAATCCGGCGAGCGCCACGGCCATCCGGTCGGCGGCGGCGCGCACCTGGTTGTACGTCATCTTCCGCCCGAGGAAGATCAGCGCGTCCTTACGGCCGTACCGCTTGGCCGCATCGTCCAGGAGCCGGGTCAGGGGGATGGACGGTATCTCAACGTCAGCGGGAACACCCCGCTGATAGAAGTCGAGCCAGGGGCGTCTGAAGTACTCCTCGGCGCTCATCGTGACGATGTGGTGGATGCCACGTACATGTGGCCGGATTGAAGCATGAGTGGTGCCGTTGGTAACACCCCCCAGGCGCCGCGAGATGCCGATGGGTGCCGGTTCCGCCGCTTTGAGCTGGGTTGACGGGAAGGATTCCCGCCTACCCGCGGAAACCCAATACGGTGCCGGGGTGAGTCTTGACGAGGTCTGGCGCAACGTGGTGGGCGTGCAGCCCGCCCCGGCGCCGCTGCTGGTGATCGCTTCCGCCGTGGTGGCCTTCGCGGCCGTCGCCATCCGGCCGGTCTGGCGCGTGGTGCGCACGGTCGTCACGATCCCGCACGAGGGCGGGCACGCGGCTATCGCGCTGGCCACCGGCCGGCGGCTGTCCGGCGTGCGGCTGCACTCCGACGCCTCCGGGCTGACCGTTTCGGTCGGCCGCCCGCACGGCCCGGGCATGATCGCGACCGCGCTGGCCGGCTATCCCGCCCCCGCGCTCACCGGGCTCGCCGGCGCGTGGATGCTCGCGGCCGGGCACATCACCGCGCTGCTGTGGATCTCGATCCTGCTGCTGGCCTGCCTGCTGATCGCGATCAGGAACGGCTTCGGCGTGGTCTCGGTGCTGGTCACCGGCGGCGCGTTCTTCCTCGTCTCCTGGTACGGGTCGGCGGACACCCAGGCGGCCTTCGCGTACGCCTTCGTGTGGTTCCTGCTGATCGCCTCGGTACGGCCCGTGGCCGACCTGCAGGCCGGGCGGCGGCGCGGCCAGGGCTCGGACTCCGACGCCGACCAGCTGGCGCGGCTCACCGGGGTGCCCGGCATCCTCTGGGTGCTGCTGTTCGGGCTGATCTCCCTGGGGGCGCTGGTGTCCGGGGCGGTGCTGCTCTGGCCGTACGATCTCGCCGATCTGCGCGAGGCCCTGCCGCTGCCGTTCTGAGCCGCCGTTCCGTCCTACGGACCGAAGCCCGTCCGGTCAGGAAGATCGGGGCCGTACGGCTAATCATGGGACGTTTCCATCCGCACAATCTTTGCGGAACTTGCCATTCCACCGGAAGAATTGGTACACCGGGAATTGCTGGGCGATTTCGGGTCCAACGTGCCGGTTGACCGGCGGATTCCGGTCGCGGTGCTGGTTACCGGTGGGTTGTGAACCTATCGTGCAGTTCCGTGTCTTGACACGCTAGGTGTCGGACGTGGAACCTACTAACACTTTGAGAATCCATTTCTAGAACTTCGCTTGGCCGGTTCGCGCGGACCGCTCGGCGCATCGGGGGCCCATCGACCGACCCAGACTCCTCAAGGCGGGCACGAATGCTCGAGGTCGAACAGCTCACCGTCCGCTTCGGCGGCATCACCGCACTCTCCGGCGTCGACCTGCGCGTCTCCGCAGGCGAACTGATCGGGCTGATCGGCCCGAACGGCGCCGGCAAGACCACGCTCTTCAACTGCCTCACCCGCCGCTACACGCCCGACTCCGGACGCCTCGCCTACGACGGCGATGACCTGCTGCGCGTGGCCCCGTTCGCCATCGCCCGGCGCGGCATCTCCCGCACCTTCCAGAACCTCGGCCTGTTCCCCGCGCTGACCGTCCGGGAGAACGTGATGGTCGGCGCGCACCAGCACGGCAAGGCCGGCTTCTGGAGCGCGCCGCTGAGGCTCCCCGGCGTACGGACCGAGGAGGCGCGGCTGCGCGAGGAGGCCGACACGGTGCTGCGGCGGCTGGAACTCCTGCACCTGGCCGACCATCCGGCGGCCGGGCTGCCGTTCGGAACGCTGAAACGGGTGGAGGTCGCCCGCGCGCTGGCCGCCAAGCCGAAGCTGCTGCTGCTCGACGAGCCGGTCAACGGGCTCACGCACGGCGAGGTGGAGGACTTCGCCGGCATCGTGCGGCGCATCCGGGACGACTTCGACCTGACCATCGTCGTCGTCGAACACCACATGGGATTCGTGATGGGACTCTGCGAACGCGTGGTCTGCCTGGACTTCGGCCGGGTCATCTCCGAGGGAACCCCGGAGGAAGTGCAGCGCGACCCGGCCGTCATCGAGGCCTACCTGGGGACCGAGGCATGAGCGCCGAGAAGGCCACCGGCGCCGCCCTCAAGGTGGAGGGCCTGACCGCCGGGTACGGCGCCGGCAGCCAGGTGTTGCACGGCCTCGACCTGACCGTCGCGTCCGGGGAGATTTGCGCCGTGCTCGGTCCCAACGGGGCGGGCAAGACGACGCTGCTGCGGGCGCTCTCCGGAGTCGTACGGGGACGCGGGACCGCGGAGCTCGACGGCACCTCGCTGCTCGGCCGCGCGCCCGAGGAGGTGGCCCGCCGCGGGGTGGCCCACGTACCGGAGGGCCGCGGCACGTTCACCGCGCTCAGCGTGGAGGACAACCTGCGCGTGGGGGCGTACATCCGGCGCGACACCGCGGGGGTCACCGCCGCCCTGGACCGCGTGTACGGGTACTTTCCCGTGCTCGCCGAACGGCGCAGGCAGACGGCGGGCAGCCTCTCCGGCGGCGAGCAGCAGATGCTGGCGATCGGGCGGGCGCTGATGCTCGCGCCACGGCTGCTGCTCCTAGACGAGCCGTCGCTCGGGCTCTCCCCGATCATCACCCGCGAGCTGTTCCGCATCGTCAAAGCGATCAACAAGGAGGAACGGACAACGGTGGTCGTCGTCGAACAGAACGCGCACCTCGCGCTCGAGACCGCGAGCCGCGCCCACGTGCTGGAGGCGGGCCGCTTCGTGCTGTCCGGCGGCTCCGCGCAGATCCGGGCGGACGGGCAGGTGGCCCAGGCCTACCTCGGCTACGGGATCTGAGGGGGCGGCCATGTCGGGATTCTTCCAGCAGGTTGTCCTGGGCCTCGGCTCGGGCGCGATCTACGCGAGCCTGGCGCTCGCCCTCGTCCTCATCTACCGGTTCACCGACATCGTCAACTTCGCGCAGGGCGAGCTGGCGATGTTCTCCACCTACATCGCCTGGCAGCTGACCGCGGCCGGTGTGCCGTTCTGGCTGGCGCTGCCGATCACGCTCGCGGTCTCGTTCCTCGGCGGCGTGCTGATCGAGCGGCTCGTCATCAGGCCGTTCGAGGGCGGGCCCGAGCTCACCGTGGTGATCGTGACGGTGGGGCTGTTCGTGTTCGTCAACGCGCTCGCCGGGCTGATCTGGTCCTTCCTGGTCAAGTCGGTGCCCAGCCCGTTCCCGGACGGCGCGCTGGATGTCGGCGGCGTGAACATCTCCCTCCAGACGCTCGGCACGCTGGGCGTGGTGGCCGCCGTGATGGGGCTGCTGTTCCTGCTCTTCCAGAAGACCAAGATCGGGCTCGCGATGCGCGCGGTGGCCAACGACCCCGCCTCCGCGCGGCTCGTCGGCATCCGCGTCGGCCGGGTGCTCGCGCTCGGCTGGGGCCTGTCGGCCACCGTCGGCGCGATCTCCGGGATCCTCGTCGCGCCCGTGCTGTTCCTGGACCCGAACCTGATGGGCGGCGTGCTCGTGTACGCGTTCGCCGCGGCCACGCTCGGCGGGTTCGACAGCCCCGTCGGCGCGGTGGTGGGCGGGCTCATCGTGGGCGTCGCCGAGACGCTCTCGGGCGCGTACGTCGACGCCATCGGCTCCGACCTGAAGATCGGCGTGCCGCTGGCGATCATCGTCGTCGTCCTGCTGGTACGGCCTCGCGGACTGTTCGGCCATGCGGTTGTGGAGCGGGTGTGAGCCATGAAGTCAACGAGTGAGACCGCCGAGCGGGAGACCGCGACCGAGGCCGTACCGGCCGCCACCGCCCGCGTACTGCCGCCGTGGGCGCGCTGGGTGCTGCTCGCCCTGGCCGCCGCCGCCGTGCTGTACGCGCCGTTCTACTTCGCGCCGTTCCGCGTCTTCCAGCTCACCCTGGTGCTGGTCTACGCGGTCGTGCTGCTCGGGCTGAACCTGCTCGTCGGCTACAGCGGGCAGATCTCGCTGGGGCACGGCGCGTTCTTCGCCGTGGGCGCGTACGGGACCGCCATCCTGATGCGCGACGGCGACATCCCGTACCTGCTCACCCTGCCCATCGCTGCGGCCGTGACGTTCGTACTGGGGCTCGCGTTCGGGGTGCCGGCGCTGCGGCTGCGCGGGCTGTATCTGGCGCTGGTCACGCTCTCCATGGCGATCTTCCTGCCGCCGCTGCTGAAGCGGTTCCCGGAGCTCACCGGGGGGTCGCAGGGGTTGTCCGTGGAGCAGCCGGCGTCGCCGGCGTGGACCGGCCTCGCCGAGGACCAGTGGCTGTACTACGTGTCCCTGGCCGTGGCGGTGGTCGCGTTCGTGCTGGTCCGTAACCTGCTGCGGTCCCGCGCGGGGCGTGCGCTGCTGGCCGTACGGGAGAACGAGGCCGCCGCCGAGGTCATGGGCGTGCGGCCGTCCTTCTACAAGACGCTGGCCTTCGCCTGGAGCGCCATGCTCGCGGGCGTCGGCGGCGCCGTCTCCACCTGGGTGATCGGGTACGTGGCCCCGGACTCCTTCACCGTGGTGCTCTCCATCAACCTGCTCGCCGGCCTGGTGATCGGCGGGCTGGCCTCGCTGTCGGGCGCCGTGTACGGGGCGTTCTTCGTGATGTTCGTGTCGAGCGTCGCGCAGGACATCAGCGGAGCCGCCCCGGGCATCGCGTCCGGCCTGCTTATCATCGCCGTCATGCTCATCGCCCCCACCGGTGTAGCCGGGCTGGTGCGCCGCCTCACCGCCGCGGCCCGGCGCCGCCTCGCAAAGGAGTGACCGTCGTGAACAAGGTGCATACGAGAACCGTCCGCGGACTCGCCGTAGCGGCCGCCGGGCTGCTCGCGGTCACGACCGCGTGCAGCCAGCGCGGGGAGGGACAGGGCGGGACCGCCGAATCGGGGCCCTGCCAGGGCCAGCAGACCACCGGCATCACGGACACCAGCATGAAGCTCGGCGGGATCTACCCGCTGTCCGGGCCGGCGTCGGCGTACGGAGAGATCCCCAAGGGCGTGAAGGCGTACTTCGACTACCTGAACGCCGAAAAGGGTGGACTGAAGGGCCGCAAGGTCGAGTTCATCGTCCGGGACGACTCCTACAGCCCGCCCAAGGCCGTGGAGGAGGCGCGCCGGCTCGTCGAGCAGGAGCAGGTCTTCGCGCTGTTCCAGACGCTCGGCACCCCGTCCACCACAGCCACCTGGGACTACACGAACCAGCAGAAGGTCCCGCAGGTGTTCGTGGCCACCGGCGCCTCCAAGTGGGGCGCGGACAAGAACCACCCGTGGACCATCGGCTGGCAGCCCAACTACGTCTCCGAGGCGCGCGTCTACGCCAAGTACCTGCAGGAGGAGAAGCCCGGCTCCACCGTGGCCGTGCTCTACCAGAACGACGACTTCGGCAAGGACCTGCTCGACGGCTTCGAGAAGGCCATCGAGGGCAAGGACGTCAAGATCATCGCGCGGCAGTCGTACGAGGTCACCGACCCCAGCGTTCAGGCGCAGATGCGGAACCTGGCCAACTCCAAGGCCGACGTGTTCCTGAACATCACCACGCCCAAGTTCGGCAGCCAGGCGCTGGCCGCGGACGACGCCATCACGTCGTGGAACCCGCTGCACATCGTGAACAACGTGGCCGCGGCCATGTCCGTGCTGCGGCCCGTCGGGCTGAAGAAGGTGCAGGGCAAGCTGTCCTCCACGTACTACAAGGACCCGGTGGACCCGCAGTGGGCGGACGACCCGGAGATGAAGCTGTACAAGGAGAAGCTCGCCAAGTACGCGCCGCAGGCGGACCCGGAGGACCAGTACCACGCGTTCGGCTGGGCCGTGGCGGACAGCTTCGCCAAGGCGTTCGCGCAGGCCAAGTGCCCCACCCGTGAGGGGCTGCGGGACGCCGTACGGTCGATGAACAACGTCAAGATCAACATGCTGCTGCCCGGGGTCACCATGCAGACCGGGCCCGACGACGGGTTCCCGATCGAGAGCATGCAGATGATGGAGTTCGAGGGGGAGCGCTGGAAGCGCTTCGGCGACGTCATCGACACGCGTAAGGAGTTCGGCCCGCTCACCTGAGCGGTCCCCGGGAGGGTAGGGACCTGCGGGTCCGTACCCTCCCGATTTTCCGGGCTCGATGTGCATCCCGGAGCCGCTGCTTGTAGCGTCGCCCGAGACGAACCGAGTCCACGACGCAGGGCGGTGTGATGACGGAGGATCCGGGCGCGTTCAGCCGGGCCACCGGGCGGGTCGCGACGGGCGACGAGGAGGGCGGCCCCGACAAGCCCAAGTACCGGCGCTATCAGTACGACCTGATCGCGCCGCACTGTGGCCGCAGCGTGCTCGAGGTCGGGGCCGGGCTCGGCGAGTTCGCCACCCAGTTCTCCGGCCGCGACCGCGTCGTCGTCACCGACGTCGACCCGCAGGCGGTGAAGGTCGCCGCGGAGCGCTTCGCCGACCGGCCCGAGTTCGAGACCGCCGTGCTCGACCTCGGTGGCGACATGCCCGACATCGAGCCGGTGGAGTCGCTGATCGCGATCAACGTGCTCGAGCACTTCGACGACGACGCCGGGACCCTGCGCAACATGGCCTCCGTGGTCTCGCCGGGCGGCAACCTGGTGATCTGGGTGCCCGGCTACCAGGCGCTGTACGGGGACTTCGACCGCCGGGTCGGGCATTTCCGCCGGTACAACCCGGCCATGCTCTCCGGCGCCATGCGCCGCGCCGGCCTCACGGTGAAGCTGGCCCGCCCGGTCAACCTGCTCGGCGGCCTCGCCTGGTGGGCGGCCGTACGCAAGGGCGGCACCGGCTCACCGAAGCCCGGGCTCGTAGGCATCTACGACAACTACGTGGTCCCGGTCACCCGCGTCCTGGACAAGGTGCTCCCCGTCCCCTTCGGCCAATCCGTCCTCGGCGTCGCCCAACTCCCCAAGTAACCCGGTCCCCGTACCACCCGGTGCCCGTACCACCCGGCCCGCGCCACCCGGCCCGCGCCACCCGGCCCGCGCCACCCGGATCGTGGCGGTCAGGCCTCGGCGGCGGCCTCGGCCGGGCCGGAGCCGCCGGTCGCGGTGGGTGCGGCGGGCCACACCTGCAGCAGCCACTCCTCGACGCCGTAGTAGTAGAGGTCGTGGCCGAGCCGCGCCCGGGCCGTCGCGCGACCCCGGACGTGCGCGCGCAGCCGATAGCGCCCGCCATCACCGGGGGACAGGTCGGGCCCGGCCGCGAGGCCCTCCACCGACCGCAGGCGCAACCGCCCGGTCGGACATTCGAAATCAGTCTCCTCGCGCACCTCCCAGACGTCCTCGCCGTCCGGCGGGGGCGGGCCGTCCCACACCTCCACCTGGACCTCGGGGTAGAAGTCGTCGCCCGCCGAGCGGAGCACCACACCCCCCGGGCCCGCCTTGATCAAGCGCGTCTCCCGCGGCGGCCCGTGCTGCAGCGGATCACCCGGCGCCTGCGGGTCGGCGAGGAGGAATAGTTGATGACCGACCATCGGCGTGTGCCGGTGGCCGTAGACCCTGCGTGGCTCAAGCTCGGTCATGGAAACGACATGCCCTCGGGGGACGGGGGACGGCCGGAGCACGGCCGATGATCGGGCGAGCCCAGTATGGAACCCCTACGGAGCCCGGAACGCGCACCGGAGATGGCCTCAACCGGCCTGCCCCATCCTTGCAGCGCCGACGACCCGATGTCCTGTGACGGACGGATTGGACTGTCAACGCACCGGACGACTCGCGCGTCACCTTCCATAACGGACGCCGGTCATGCGCGTGTCGCCGTACGGCAGTCGGTCTCGTGCGGCAGCAGCGGCCGGAAGTAGGCGCGGAACGCCGTGCCGTCCTGCCGGCAGACGGTGTCGGCCCGGATGGGCGCGACCGCCGTGCCGACGGCTCTCGCCTCGTCCCTCTCCAAGGTCGGGCAAGGCCCTCCGCTCAGCTGCTCCTCGGTGAGCGGCGTGCCCGGCCAGTCCCGCGTCGTGGCGGGGGGATCGGACTCCGGCGAGACGTAGACCGCCAGCCGTTCCGCGCGATACGGCCACGGAGGCCGAGCGGCATCGTCGCCCCACCGTGTCGAGCGCAACCCGTCGGCGGACGCGCCGGCGGCGCCCCCGGGGCCCACCGGCGTCCTCGGACGGCGCGACGACCTCGGTCTTGTGCACACCTCGCTTGGAGCGGATGACGATCCGCAGCACCCCCGCGTCGATGATGCCGTCCGCGTCGTGCCGGCGGCCCGCGAACAGCTCCGCCTCGGCGGCCCCGGCGAACACGGCCCGGATCCGATCCGGGCCGACCCGATGCTCCGTCAGCCGGGGGAGCGGCCCCTCCCGCCCCTCGCTGACCACGGCGCGGCCATCCCCGATGGCCCGCACCCTCCTTCGATCTGTGGATAACGTGAGCACACGATCACCGCGATGAGCGCCTGTGGACAACCGCGCCGCCCCTTCCGGCGCATGCCCTACGGTCGCTACTGCTGCCGATCCCGGCACCCAAACCGACACCACGGGGGAGATCATGGGGGCGCACGACGAGAGCGCACGACGGGCCGGCCACACGTTCGGCCGCAGGCCCGACGGCGGGTCCGAGCGCACGGCCGGCGGGGCCGAGCACCCAGCCGGCGGGGCCGAGCACACAGTCGGCGGGGCCGAGCGAGCGGCCGGCCACGGCGGCGCACCAGGGCGCGGCGACCGCGGGCTCCGCACCGCGCCCGTGAGCGAGCGCGACGGCCTGCGCCTCGGCGACGAGCTCGCCCGCCTGGAGGGCACCCCCTACGGCCGCTACAAGTCGCTGGCCGGCCGGTGGTCCTTCGACGGCTGGCGCCTCGAGTTCGAGAAGGTCCAGGCCGATCCCTACGCGCCGCCCAGCCGCATCGCCGTGACGATGGACGCCGACCTCGCCGGCATCCCCGCCGACCTGTGGGAGACGCCCGCCCGCAAGCGCGCCACCTGCGACTTCCTCGGCCGCACGGCCGCTCGGATCCTCCAGGTGAAGCACAGCCCGTTCCGTGTCGCCGCCGGCGGCCAGCAGGTGCTCGAGCGCAGCACCGTCGCCATCCGAGACGGCCGGGTGCGGCTGCGCATCGGGATCGAGCTCCCCGGCCGCGGCCGGCGCATCGCCGGCCTGCAGGCCGAGCGCGCGCTGTGCGAGCTGCTGCCCGACGCCGTGCACGCCCTCCGCTGGCCCGAGCTCAATCAGGACGCGCTGCGCCGGCACGCCGACGCCGTGGAGGACTCCACGGCCCTGCGCGACATGCTGCCGGAGCTGGGGCTGGTGGCGTTCGTCGCCGACGGCTCGGTGCTGCCGCGCCGCAGCGGCGTCAGCGACCGCCCGCTGACGGACGGAGCCGTCCCGTTCACCACACCGGAGACGCTGCGGTTCACCGTCCGGCTGCCGCACGCGGGGTCGGTCACCGGCATGGGCGTGCCCGAGGGTGTCACGCTCATCGTGGGCGGCGGCTTCCACGGCAAGTCCACCCTGCTGCACGCCCTCGAGCGCGGCGTCTACGACCACGTCCCCGGGGACGGCCGCGAGCTCGTCGTCACCCGGGCCGACGCCGTCAAGATCCGCGCCGAGGAGGGCCGCCGCGTGCAGCGCACCGACGTGAGTGCGTTCATCGGCGAGCTGCCCACCGGGGCCGACACCCGCGACTTCAGCACCGAAAACGCCTCCGGCTCCACCTCGCAGGCCGCCTCCATCGTCGAGGCGATGGAGGCCGGCGCGGGCGCGCTGCTGCTCGACGAGGACACCACGGCCACCAACCTGATGATCCGCGACGCGCGTATGCAGACGCTGGTGTCACCCGGCCGCGAGCCCCTGACACCCTTCGCCGACCTGGTCCGCCCGCTACGCGACCGGCACGGCCTGTCCACGGTGCTGGTCATGGGCGGCAGCGGCGACTACTTCGACGTCGCCGACCACGTCATCATGATGGACGCCTACCTGGCGTACGACGCCAGCAAGGACGCGCACGAGCTCGCCCGCCCCCGAGACTTCGCCGACTTCCCCCCGCCCAACCGGCGCGTGCCCGATCCGTACTCGATCTCCGCCACGGACGACCGCGGCCGCACGCGCGTCAAGCGGCGCGCGCACGACGTGCTCACCTTCGGCGTCACCGACCTGCAGCTCGGCGCCCTGGAGCAGCTGGTCGACGGCGACCAGGTGGTCGGCATCGGCCTGGCCCTGGCCCGCCTCGTCGACTCCGGCGACATCGACGGCTCACGCCCCCTGGGCGAGGCCCTCGACCTACTCGAGGCGGAGCTGGACGCCGAAGGCACTAGCGCCCTCGGCCCACGACACCCCGCCGACTACGCCCGCCCCCGCCGCCACGAGATCGCAGCCGCCCTGAATCGGCTGCGCACCCTCCACGTGATCCGCCACCTCCCCGGCCTGGCCTGATGCCCGGCTCGGAGCGGGGGGACGGAGGGCCGGTCAGAATTCGCCGGAGATCACCGCCTTCCGAAAGGCACTGATCTCACGCGAGGTGAACAGCAGGATCGCACCCGCCGGGTGCTTCCCATCCCTGATCCCCGTGACATCGCCGACCCGAGCCCACTCGACACAGTCCCCGGAGGTGCCGCTGTAGCTGGATTTCGTCCATTCGGCACGGGCGCGGAAGTGCTCCTCGGAGAGCATCCCGTTTGACTCCCTCTCAAGGCCTACTGAATCCGTCGGCCACCCGGCGAATGAGGCGCAGCGAGTTCTCGGGACTGAGCGCCAGTGCGCGAAGGTGATCCAGCATCACCCTATAGTTCGCCACATCGGTGTTATCGTCCAAATACAGTGAACTCGTCCGGCCTTCGAGATATACGACGTTAAATTCCGGTTCTGAGAAGCGCAGAAGAACGAACGGTCCCCCTTGCATGGCGATGTGCGCGCCGGCCTCGAACGGGACGACCTGAATCTCGATTTTCGGATTCTGCGCCACGTCCAGCAGATGAAACAGCTGCCGGCACATGGTCGCCTGCCCTCCGACGTGCCGCTGGATGACGGCCTCGTCCAGCAACGCCCAGAATTTCGGAGCGTCCTCCCGCTTCCAGATCTGCTGCCGCTCCATACGTACCTGTACGAGTTCCTCGATCTCCTCAGGCGTCTTCACCTGCCGGGCCGCCTGAAAGATCTCCCGCATGTACTCGGGTGTCTGGAACAGTCCGGGGACGAGCTGGGACTGGTAGCTCACGATCTCCGAGGCCTCGGACTCCAGCCCGATGTAGGTGCTGTACGACTGGTTCAGCCGGAAGCGCTGCCACCACCCGCGCCTCCCGGCGTCCCGCCGCAACTCGAGCAGGCGCTGCTGCTCGACCTCGCTCACCCCGTACTCGACGAGCAGCGACCGCAGGTCACGCTGTCGCGGCAACATCTCGGTCGACTCCCAGCGGCCCACGGTGGACGCCGCGACCTCGATCGACCGGGCCACCTCGGACAGCCTGCGGTCACCGCGCAGACGCCTCAGCTCGTGGGCGAGCTGCCACCGCCGAACGGTCGGACTGCCGGACATCTGCCGCCCCTTCGCCTGTTCCCGTGGTCACCGAAACTGTGCCCCGATTACGAGCCGGCCCGCGTTCACTGAGCGGCCTCGTGATCACAGAAGCCATCCCATGATCACCGCAGCCATACCGCGATCACAGCACCAGTACCCGTCTTGCCGAGGTCGCGCAGCTAATACAGGAATCGTGCCGTGATACATGCGGGTGAACTCGTTGAATGCTGCATGCGAACGCTAGTTGCGTATTACTGTGTGCGCTAACGTGCTTACAGGGTGCCACCGACCACGAGAAGGTGCTGGCGTGTTGTACGAAGAGTCGGAGCCCTGGGGTCCCTCCATTTCGGCCTGGCCCCCCGAACTCGTCCAGGAGTGCCGCCTAGCCGAACACATCTTCCCGGGCCGCACGGACCAGATCCCCGTGGTCCGAGGGTTTATCGCCCAGGCCCTCCTTTACCATCCCCTCCGCCACGAGACCGAACTCGTCGCCTGCGAACTCGCCACCAACGCCGTCCTGCACAGCCGATCGAACACGCCGACCGGCTGCTTCACGGTCGGCGTCTACCACACCCCCACCTGGACCACCTCGATCGTCACCGATTGCGGCGCCATGACCATCCCCACCGTCGTCCGCCGCCGCTCCCTCTACGCCGAGTACGGCTGGGGCCTCCACATCGTCGACGAACTCTGCCACTCCTGGGGCCACATGATCGGCCCCCAAGGCACCACCGTCTGGGCCCTCCTCCGCACCTCCCCCTGAACCCAACAAACCCCGAGCCGCCCCTTTTGCACCTAAATACGATACTCAAATACAAAAGGCCGATTCCGGCAACTCTGAGAAGTTAAACGCCCTTCTCCTCCGAACCCGTTGCTCCGCGGCCCGAAATGCACCTTCTGCGAAACGGGAACGGAGGAGATGCGCTGCACCGGGGCCGCAACCTGATCATGGACGTCACCCGGCACGCACCGCCTCGTCGACACGGCCCGGTATGGCGGTCCAGCCCGCGACCAGGGCCTGTGCCGTCGCGGCACCGTGCGTGAGGGTCAGCTGGCCGGCGATGTCCGCGCGCCACTCCTCGTCGGTGATCGTTCCGGTGATCGCCGGCATCAGACACGCCGGGGCGAAGGCCGCAGCGGCGAGAGTGCCTTCGGGGACACCGTGGGCGCCTTCGAGACGCGGCATGATGTCGGGGTCCCACAAGCGAAGAACGCCGTCGAGATCGCAGAGCACGGCACCGAACGGCATATCGGACACCCGAGCGATCCTCACCGCC
>WHSL01000172.1 GCA_009380095.1 Streptosporangiales bacterium
CTCGCCTGGACGAGCTCCCGCTGGACAGGTTTCTCGGCCCGGCCGTGGCCGTGGACGTCCGGGGCCTGCCGCCGCGCACATCGATCGGGCCGGAGCGGCTGCGCGGCCCGTACCCGCCCGGGACGATCGTGCTGATCGTGATCGGCTGGTCGGCGTACTGGGGGACCGCGCGCTACCACGACCACCCGTACCTGACCGAGGCCGCCGCCCGGCTCCTCGTGGAGTCGGGCGTACGCACCGTCGGCGTGGACGCGCTCAGTGTCGATCCGACGCCCGCCGAGGACCTGCCCGCGCACCGCGTGCTGTGCGGCGCACACGCCGTCATCGTGGAGAACCTCACCGGCCTCGACGCGGTGCTCGACGCCCAGGCGGCGGGGCGCCCGGTCGAGGTCTCCGCGCTGCCGATCCGGCTGACCGGGGCCGACGGCGCCCCCGTACGGGCCGTCGCCCGCATCGCCAACGCCTGAGACCCGGCCCGCGCGAACCGAGCCCCCGCCCGCGCCGAATCGGGCGGCGCGAAATGTCGCCTGTGATTGAACCCTCACGGGGTGTGCTCACGTGATCGGCATAGGCAGCGCTTAGGCGTAGAGCGCTCGTGTCCAAGGAGGACCGGCATGGGCACCACAACGGGATCGCACACGGGACGAGGGACCGCCGGCGTCACCATGGGGGCCGATCTCGGCATCCTTGTCGCGCGCCTGGTCATCGGCCTGCTTTTCATCGGGCACGGGCTCGGCAAGCTGTTCGGCCTGTTCGGCCAGGGCGGCATCCAGGGCACCGGCGCGTTCATGCAGTCCGTCGGCTACACGCCGGGGGAGACGATGGCGATCGTCGCCGGCGTGGTCGAGCTCGTGGCCGGCGTGCTGCTCGTCGTCGGCTTCCTCGTCCCGCTCGCCGCGGCCATGATCATCGGCGACATGATCAACGCGTCCGCGGTCAAGAGCGCGGACGGCTTCTGGATCGCCACCGGCGGCTTCGAGTACGAGTTCGTGCTGATCGTCCTCGCCGTCGCGTTCGCGATGGCCGGGGCGGGCGCGTTCTCCGTGGACAAGGAGCGCGAATGGTTCCGCAGCCGCACCGGCGGCGTCGCCGTGGCGATCGTCCTCGGCGTCGTCTCCGGAGTCGTCCTGCTGATGATGCGCGGCACCCCGGCCGGCTGACCCCTCCGGTCCGCGAAGGCGGGAACCCGCGGCCCCCCGCCTTCGCGGTGCCGCTGCCGCCGATGGAGCTGGGTTCGATCCCGGCGTCCAGCCATCGGCCGACGCGGTCCACCAGCGTTCTGCCGGGCGGGGGAGCGCGCGTTCCGGGCTGTTCGACATGGCCAAGGTGTTCGAGCCTTCGTGACCTGGCCGTCCCGAGGACGCATCGGATCCAGGGGGCGCGGGGCATTGAGATCACGCAGCACGCGCTCGAACTGGACCGAAGCCCCGAGGAATTGCTCGGGCAGATCGCGAGAGTCGCCGAAATCATCGCCGATGATGCGCGTGCCTCCGGGATCCAGCCTTCGGCCACGACTGTCGGTGGTGGTCTCTAGGCTTGGCGCCGTGGATGCGTCCGGGGAGGAGCTCGACCGGCTCGTCGCGTACAGCTATCTGAGCGTCGCCGACCGGTCGTCGCGGGCTGCGTACATCGCGATCATGCGGATCTTCACCGGTACGCTGCTCGCCGACCTGTCGGCCGACGAGGTGGCGGAGCGGCTGGCAGATCAGGGTGTGGCGCTGACCGCCGACGAGGTGGCGGGCCGGCTGGGTCAGCTCGCCGAGTGGGGGGACCTCGCGCCCAGCGCACGTACGGTGCGGGTGGCGAGCATCGCGGAGTACCGGCGTTCCCGGTCGCGCTTCCAGCTCACCCAGCTCGGCGAGCAGGTGCAGCGGCACGTCGACGAGGTGCTCGCCACCGCCGACGCCGCCCGTGAGGTCAGCCGCGAGATGCTGGGCCTCGTCGAGGAGGGCCTGACCCGCCTGGCCGGTCTCGCCGAGACGCCGGGCGGCCCGGAGCCGCGGGACGCGCTGGAGCGGGTCACTACACTGTTCGCCCAGTTCGGCGAGTTCGCCGACTCGATCCGCGACTTCTACACCTACCTCGGCCAGGTGCTGTTCCGCTACGACCTCGACGGCGCGGAGTACACCGGCTTCAAGAACCTGCTGCTCGACTACGTCGAGTCCCTCACCGAGGACGTCGCGCACCACGCGCCGCGCATCGAACGGGCTCTCGACCGGCTGGAGGGCCACCTGCCGGAGTTGCTCAAGCGCATCGACGAGGCCGACGCCGGGCTGTCCGCGCTGGCCGAGGCCGTCCCCGGCACTCGCGTACGGCGGGCGCGAGGCCGTGAGCTCGACGACTGGCACGATCTGCGCGCCTGGTTCGCCTCGGACGGCACCGAGAGCAGCGAGGTCGACCAGCTCCGCGAGGCCACCCGGCGTGCCCTGCAGGCACTGCTGGCCAACGCCAAACGCATGATCCGGTCCGGCTCCGGCGAGCTGTCCCGGCGTCGCGATCTGCTCAAGCTGGCGAAGTGGTTCGACGAGGCCGACGACGCGACGGCGCATGACCTGGCCGTCTCCGCCTTCGGGCTGTATCCGGCACGGCATCTAGGCGTGCCCACAGATGCAGACCGGCACGTGCCGACGACCGTGAGCTGGTGGGGCGACACCCCGGTCGAGGTGCCGGTGGCGCTGCGCGAGCGCGGATCGCGTGCCCCGCGCGGGCGCACCTCGGGGGTCGAGGATCACTCCGCACAGAAGGAGCTCCTGCGCAGCCAGGCCGAGGCCGAGGCGGAGGCTCGCCGGGAGGCCGCCGCCGAGCTGCGCCGCCTCGTCCCCGACGCCGCCGGGCGGCTGCCCGACATACGGCTCTCCGCGCACGCCCTTCGCCTGCTGCAGGAGCTGCTCGGCAAGGCTCTGGCCGGTGCAGGGCCTGCCTTCGACACGCTCACCGGGGGCGACCTCGACCTGGACCTGCGACTGCACCTCCGCCGCGGCAACGGACGCGGCGTGACCGTGCACGGCTTCGAGGGTGATCTCACCCTCGAAGGCATCGTCATCGCCCTGTCCACCTACGACGAAACGGCACCGCCGGGCCTGATCGGAGAGACCGGATGACGCCGCCACAGGACGATGTGAACCTGCTCGCCGAACGACGCGAGGCCGTACGGCTGCTGCTGCGCGAGCCGCTGATCACCGCCGAGAGCCACCCCGAGCAGTTCCCGCTGTTGCGCCGCCACGCCGAGTGGCTGGCCAGGGAGTTCTCCCAGGTGCTCGGCTACCGCCTGGTCGTGGAGGCCGGCTTCGCCCGGCTGGAGAAGGCCGGGCTGGGGTTCGGCTCAGGCCGCGCGCTGGAGAAGCGGTCCGGAGCCCCCTTCACCCCGCGTACGTACGCGTACCTGGCGCTCGTGCTCTCGGCCCTGGTCACCGCTCCCGAGCAGATACTGCTCTCGGAGCTCGTCACCCAGGTGCGTACCGCGGCCGCGGAGGCCGGCCTGCGACTCGAGCCGCCGCACCGGGCCGCCGAACGCCGTGCCCTTGTCGCCGCGCTGCACACGCTGACCGACTGGCGGGTGCTCGCCGAGGACGAAGGGGCGGTCGGCACCTACGCCGACAACGCCGACGCGGAGGCGCTGCTCACCATCGACCGTGAGATCGCCCGGAGGCTGATCGCGACCATGGCGATCGGCAAGGCCTCCGACCCCGGCGAGTTGGTCCGGTTCGCCGCGGACCCGGGTCCCGGAGGCCCGCGGCACCGGGTCCGGCGGCTGCTCGTCGAGACCCCCGTCGTGTACCTCGACGACCTGACCGTGGAGGAACGCCACTGGCTCCGTACCAACCAGCGGCGCGAGGCCGACCGGCTGGAGACGTTCTGCGGGCTCGAGGCCGAGATCCGCGCCGAGGGCATCGCGATGCTTGATCCCGAGGACGACCTCAGCGATGTCGAGTTCCCCGGCAACGGCACGCTGAAGTGGGCCGCACTGCTCCTCGTCGAGCGGTTCGCCACGGAGCTGCGGCCGGAAGGGGCGGGCCATCGCGCGGCCGGGGCCGCGCTGGTGATCGGTGTGCCGATCCCCGATGGCCTCGCCGAGCGCATCCTCGCCGAGCTCGTGCAGAGCCATGGCCGCGGCTGGTCGGAGCGCTACACGGCGGACATCGCGCTGTTCACTCGCGAGGTCCTCGACCTGCTCCGCGGCATGGGGCTGATCGGCGAGAACGAAGGGCTGCGGGCCGACGATGGCGACGCCGCGCACGCCGTCCCCGACCGCGTCGTCACCGACGTACGCGGCGCACGCGGCGACCGGCACGACCGGCCCGTCCTGCTCGCGGCGGCCGCGCGCTACGCCACCACCCTCACGGGGAGCCCGGCATGACCATCACCTCCGAGACCCCGGTGAGCCGGCTGCCCCGGCACCTCCATCGGTACCGGCTGAGCCGGGCCGGCATCCGCAACGTCTGGCAGTACGACGACCAGGAGTTCCTCTTCGGCGGCGGGCGCCTGCTGCTGCGCGGCAAGAACGGGGCAGGCAAGTCCAAGGCGCTGGAGGTGCTGCTGCCGTACCTGCTCGACGGCGACGCGCGCCGGATCGACGCCGCCGGGTCGGGCCGTACGACGCTGAAGTGGCTGATGCTGGACGGCTGGACCGGCACCAACAAGCTCGGCTACCTGTGGGCCGAGTTCGTCCGTGACACCGAGGACGGCACCATCGAGCGGGTCACCGTCGGCGCGGCCATCAAGGCGTCATCCTCGGCGGGCACCGCCAAGGCCACCTACTTCGTGACCCCGCTGAGCGTAGGTGACGGCCTCGACCTGGTCTCCGACGGACAACCCCTCTCCCTCGACGCGCTCCGGGCCGCGGTCGGTCCCGCCAACTGCTTCGAATCCGCCGCCGACTACCGCGCGCGGGTCGCCCGCGACCTGTTCGGGCTGACCGACCTCGGCCGTTACCGGAACCTCGTCCATCTGCTCTACCGGCTGCGTCTGCCCACCATCGGTGACCGGATCGAGTCCGGTGAGCTGACCGGGGTTCTCGGCGAGGCGCTGCCCCCGGTCGACGACGACGTGATCTCCGAGGTGGCGCGCAACCTCGACGATCTCGACAACGTCCGCGAGGAGCTGGGCCGGCTCGAGCGCACCGACGCGTCGCTCACCACATTCCTCGGCGCCTACCGTGGCTACCTGCGCGGACGCCTGCGCGAGCGGGTCGCCGCCGTACGGGCCGAGCTGGAGGAGCTCCGCGCCCGCCGCCGCGAGGCCGGCAACGCCGAGCGTGAGCTCGGCGCCGCCACCGAGCGGGAGAAGGCCACCCACGACAGGTACGAGACGCTCCGCGACGAGGAGGAGTCCGCCGACGCGGGGCTGCGCGCGCTCCGCGACTCCGCCGCCTACCGGAGTCTGGAGGACCTGCGCGAGCGCCGTTCCACGGTGGCGGCGCTGGCCGGTGCGACCCAGGCGGCCTGGGGTGCGGCCGGTCTGGCATGGACCGCCGAACGGGAGGCGGCCCAGCGGATCGAAGCCGACCGCACCCGCATCGGCGAGGCGCTCACCCGCATGCTCGGAGAGCACCGCGAGGCGTTGCGCGACGCCCGGGAGTGCGGGGTCGGCGACACGCACCTCGGCCGGGTCCCGGAGGCGGCCGACGTCGTCCTGGCGCCGGCGGACACACGGACGCTGACCGGGCCGGACGGCGACACGCGCGAGGAGCGGATCCCTCCGCTGCGCACGGTCGACGTGCCGGCCGCGCGGAAGGCGCTGCGGGCCTGGCGCACGGTCCTCGACGACGCCGGCACCGTGGTGAAGGGGCGCGGACGAGCCGCGAAGAGCCTCCTCGACCTCCTCGGACGGGTCGCCGACGCGGAATCCACCGCCCTACGCCGGGAGGACGAGGCGGAACGGTCGCAGGGATCCGCCGAGGACGCCGCGACCCGGCGCGCGGAGCGCGCCGTCGAGCTCGTGGCGGCGTCCGACGGGTACGCGGCGCAGGTGGGTGCCTGGGCCGGCACCGTCCCCGAAGCCGATCTCGGCGACGTACGCGCCCTTGTCGCGCCCGCGGACAGCGAGCTCCCCGCCGAGCGGCGCGCGCTGCCGCGCGAGACGGGTGACGAGGTCGCGAGCGCCGCCCGGGCCGCGATCGACCCGGTGTCGCAGCGGCTCAACGACCAGCGTGACCAGGCGCGTGACGAGGCGGGTGCCATCGCGGCGCGACGGCGGACCCTGGCGGAGGAGCGCGCTCGGATCGAGGCACAGGCGGATCCCGAACCGCCTCGTTCCCCGTACGCGACGGCGGCTCTGGAGCGCGACCCGGCTGCGCCGTTCTTCACCCTGATCGACTTCGCGCCGCATCTCACTCCGGCGCAGCGGGCCGGCCTGGAGGCGGCGCTGGAGGCGTCCGGTCTGCTGGCCGGCCGAGTCACCGCCGAGGGGGTGGTGCTCGACCCCGGCACCGCGGACGTGCTCGTCCACCCTCGGGAACCCGTCGCCGGTCCATCGCTGCGCGACGCGCTCATCCCGGTCGACGCACCCGGCCTGCCGGCCGCGCGGATCGAGTTGGTGCTCGCGTCCATCGCGCTGGGCCCTGCCGAGGCCCCCGCCTGGGCGGCGTACGACGGCCGGTGGCGGCTCGGCGTGGCCGAGGGGGCCTACGCCAAGCCCGAAGCCGAATACGTGGGGGCGGCCGTTCGGGCGGAGACGCGGCGGCGGCGCATCGCCGAGCTGACGGAGCGCATCACGGAGGCCGACCGCGAGCTGGAGGCGGCGCGGGCGCGGCTGACCGCGATCGAGGAGCGCATCGCCGCGCTGCGGGAGGCCCTTCGCTCCCTGCCCAAGCCACAGGAGCTGACCACCGCCTGGACGCGGCTGGACGAGAGCGACGCGGAGCTGTCGCGCAGGCAACGCGAGGCCGCTCAGGCCGCCGACCACGCGCGGCGGGCCCGGGCCGACGCGGTCGCGCTGCGGCACAAGGCCGAGGCCGAGGCCGGCGCCGCGGACCTGCCCGCCGACCGCGAGGCCTTGACGCTGCTGCACGGCCGCCTCGACCGGCTGGCCGCCGCTATCCGGTCCCTGGACGGCGCGGCGGGCCGGCTCGACACCGAGCTCACCCGCCTCACCGGGGGTCACGATGCGTGGCGGCAGGCCGAGGACAGGCGCCGTGACGCCAAGGCGGAATACCTGGAACAGGCACGGGTGCTGCGGACGGCACGGGAGGAGCTGTCCCACCTCGAGGCCGCCGTCGGCGCCTCCGAGCGGCAGATCCTCCAGCAGGAGGAGGAGTTCGGCACCCTGCTGCGCGAGGCCCAGCGGCAGTTGCCCGCCGCCCGGGGCGCCGAGCGTGATGCCCGCGACGCCCGCGTCACGGCCGAGGAACGGCGGAAGACGGCGCAGCGGGCGCTTGGAGATCAGGAAGAGCGAACGATCGACGGGGGCCTGCAGCTCCGGGAACCCCTCGCGACACCCGGACTCCCGCTCGCCGCCGGGCTCGACGGACTCGAGGAACTGCTGGGTGCGTACGACTCGGCCGCCGGTTCCCCCGCGCGTGACCGCATCGACGCGCTGCGCCGACTCGCGGACGGAACCGAGGTCCGCATCGGCGAGGCGCGCGACGACGTGGGGGAGGTCGCGATCGTCCGCCGCTACGAGGACATGCGCGACAGCCTGTCCGGCGGCTACGATGCCGCGCTGTCCGAGGAACACGGCATCAAGCGGTTCAGCCTGCACGACGACACGGGCGCCCACGACATCGCCGAGGTCGGCCGGCGCATCCGGCGCAACGCCGAGGACGCGCGGGACAAGCTCGCCGTACGGGAGCAAGAGACGTTCGAGCGGTTCCTGCTCGGCGAGCTCGGCGACCACCTGTCCCGGCAGGTCGTCGCCGCCCGCCAGCTCGTGGACTCGATGAACGACACGCTCCGCGAGGTGCGCACCTCGCATGGGCTCGGGGCACGGCTGGCCTGGCGGCTGCGGGAGGACGCGGACGCCGACCTGCGGGCCGCGGTCGGCCTGCTCGCCAAGCCGTCGGCGATGCGTACCCGGCAGGAGTCCGAACGGCTCCGCGACGCGCTGCGCCGCCGCATCGAGGACGAGCGCCGGACCGACCCCACCGCCGGATACGCGCCACACCTGCGCAAGGCGCTCGACTACCGCTCGTGGCACGAGTTCACCGTGTACGTCACCGACGCCGCCAACCCCGAGCGGGAGCGCAAGCTGTCCCGCCGCACCGCGATGAGCCAGGGCGAGCAGCGCGTGATGGCGTACCTGGTGCTGTTCGCCGCGGCCGCGTCGCACTTCTCCTCGCTCGGCCGGCAGGCCCCGCACGCGCCCCGCCTGATCCTGCTGGACGACGCGTTCGCCAAGGTCGACGAGCCCACGCACGGCCGGCTGCTGGGCCTGCTCGTCGATCTCGACCTCGACTTCATCCTCACCAGCGAACGACTCTGGGGCACCTTCGCCACCGTGCCCTCGCTGCACATCTACGAGTGCCTGCGCGACCCGGCGCAACGCGGGGTGGCGACGCTGCACTACCGGTGGGACGGGCGGCGCAAGCACCTGGTCGGGGTATGAGCGAGCCGCTGCCCGCTCCGGTGCGGGTCTTTCTGGGCGGGCCCGCCCTGGCCCGGCTGTGGGACGTGGTCGCGGAGCGGCTGCAGCGCACCGGCCTTCAGGCCCAGGGGCGGGTTCGGCTGAGCGCCCCGGCACCCGAGGAACGCGCGGAGCTGGCGCTGCTGCTCTGTGGCGTGCGGCACACCGGGGATGTCACGGTCGACCTGGCCGTACTTGACGCCAAGCTGCGCGACTCACCGGCAGGGTGCGGCCTGGTCGAGGTGACCGAGGCGCTGCGCGGCCCGCTCGTCGACCGGCCCGCCCGGCGGGCGCAGCGGGACGCCGAACGCTCGCGGATCTGGGCCGGCGCGCGTCAGGCGCTCGCGGCGGCCGGGATCCAGTCGAGCGCGTGGGCCGAGACGTGGCTGGACGAGATCCGCCGCGGCGGCTCCACCGGACGTCTCAGGCCCCAGGTCGCGGAGGACCTGATCGCCCAGGCCATCCAGGTGCTCGCCCGGCTCACCCGCGGGGCCGGCACGCGGGACCAGGGGCGAGGCGACCTCGCCGCACTGATCACCGGCAGTGCGCACGGCCTGGACGACGACACGCTGCTGTCCCGGCTGGTGCTGCGCGGCCTGGCACTGGCACGCGACGTGCCCCTGCCTACCGAGGCCGAGGGCAGGCGGGCGCTGTGGACCGCAGCCGGAGTGATCGTGGACGAGGTCTCGGCGACTGTCCTCACGTACGGACTGCGGCCTGTGGGCGACACTGTGCTCGACCGTCACCTGTGCGAGCGTGCCGATCTCCACGCGCCGGCCCACCTCACCGTGCGTGACCTCCGTGCCTGGCGGCCAAGGCTGCCGGGTGGCGCGCGTGTCCATGTGTTCGAGAACCCGCGTGTCCTCGAGGCCGCCGCCGACGCGGCCGCCGGCACACCGCTGGTCTGCGCGTCAGGCAGCCCGTCGACCGTGGTCCTCGCGCTGCTAGACGGGCTGACCGCCGGCGGAGCGGAGCTCGCCTACCACGGGGACTTCGACTGGCCCGGAGTCGCGCTCACCGCCCGTATGGCCACCCGGTACGGTGCGCGCCCCTGGCGGATGTCGGCACAGGACTACGAGTCGGCCGTACAGGTCGCCCAGGATCGCGGTACCCCGCTACTCCCTCTCAATGGGGAGCCCGTGTCCACGCCCTGGGACCCGGAGCTCTCCGCGGCCATGTCCGCGCTCGGCGCCGCCGTGCATGAGGAGTCCGTACTCGAGACCCTGCTGGACGAACTCGGCTGAGCCGCTAGGCGACGCCGTGGAGACCCCCGTAGATGCGGCTGACGTGGTCTCGGCGTAGAGGCGACCAGGGTCGGGCCGGATGGTCTAGAACCGCACCCTCCTCAGGTAGTCGTAGCCGACCTCGGCGGTCCGGCGCGGCGTGATGTCGGGCGTGTCGTTCTCGACGATGTACTCCTGCACGCGGTGCGCGTCGAAGATCCGCCGGAAGTCGATGGTCCCCGTCCCCAGGTCGGCCATGTCGCCGTCGGCGGCGTGCCGGTCCTTGACGTGGTACTGCAGTACGCGCTGCGGCGCCCGGCGCATCACGTCCAGCGTGAACTTCACCGGGTCCGCGGCGCCGCGCCCGATGCCGCCGGTGACGGCCCAGTAGATGTCGATCTCCAGGTGGACCGAGCGCGGGTCGAGCTCGGCGGTGAGGATGTCCCAGGGGGTCGTCCCGCCGCCGAGGTCCGCATGCCCTCTCCCTTCGGTCGACTCAGGGGAAAAGTGAGGGCAAATCAACGTGAATGTAACGCGACTTTCGCCGTTGGGAAGGGCAAGATCTGCTGCCTTCGCACCAAACGAACCACCCCAGGCCGGAGTCGGCGACTCTGACCTGGGGTGCAGTGGTGGACGGTACGGAATTGGAACCTGTGGCCTCTTCGTGTCAGGCCTGGGCGACCTCGGGGGTGCGCTCCGGCTCGGCCTCCGCCTCGGGGACAGCGGGCCGCGCGGGGCGCCGTACGAGCAGCGACACCAGGAACGCCACGACGCCGACGCCCCCGGCCACCATGAACGCGGTGTGCAGGCCGGCCGCGTCGGGCGTACCGGCCGCGTTCGCGCTGGCCACGGAGGCGACGCTGACGAACACGGCCGTGCCGAACGCGCCCGCGACCTGCTGGAGGGTAGCCAGGATCGCGCTGCCGTGGGAGTACAGGTGATCGGGCAGCGAGCTCAGCGACTCGGTCATCAGCGGGGTCATCATCAGGCCGAGCCCGGTCATGAGCAGGATGTGCACGGCGATGACCGCGGCCAGCGGCGAGTCCGGCCCGAGGATCGCGAACAGCCACAGCGACACCGCCATGGCCGCCGCACCCGGGATGACCAGCGGCCGCGCCCCGAACTTGTCGAACAGGTGCCCCACCGGCCGGCCGAGCAGGCCGAGCACGAGGCCACCGGGGAGCACGGCGAGGCCGCTGAGGAACGTGCCGGTGTTGAGCACGGTCTGCAGGTACAGCGGCAGCAGGATCGCCGCGGCACCGAGCAGGCAGATGAACAGCAGGGCGGCCAGCACCAGCGCGACCACGAAGGCGCGGATGGCGAACGGGCGCAGGTCGAGCAGGGCACGGTCCTGGCGCTGCAGCACGAGCTGGCGCCAGACGAACACGGCGATGGAGACGAACCCGACGACGACGGGGATCCACGGCGCCACGAGGTGCTGCCCCGACCCGGACTCGCCGATGGTGGCAAGCCCGTACAGGACACCGCCGAAGCCGACGGCGGAGAGCAGCACCGAGAGCAGGTCCAGCGGCATCTTGCGGGTCTCGCCGTCCAGCCGCATCCACACGGCCCCGATGACGAGGGCGGCCAGCGAGAGCGGCAGCACGATCCAGAACATCCAGCGCCAGCCCAGCGAGGCCAGCACCGCACCGCCGATCGTCGGCCCGATCGCGGGGGCGACGGCGATGACGATGCTGATCGTGCCCATCGTGGCGCCGCGCTTCTCCGGCGGCACGAGCCGCATGATGGAGGTCATCAGCAGCGGGATCATGACCGCCGTACCGCTCGCCTGGACGACGCGGCCGGCCAGCAGCACCGGGAACCCGGGGGCGAGCGCGCTGATCAAGGTGCCGAGGCTGAACAACGTCAGCGACGCGATGAAGACCTGCCGTGCGGTGAAGCGCTCCAGCAGGAAGCCGGTGGTGGGGATGACCACCGCCATGGTCAACAGGAACCCGCTCGTCAGCCACTGCACGGTGGCGGTGGAGACGCCCAGGTCACGGGTGAGATCGCGCAACGCGACGCTCAGAATCGTCTCGTTGAGGATCATCACGAAAGCCGAGGCGACCAGCACCGCGATGAGCACAGGTGCCCGCGCCGGGGTTCTTTCACGCGGGGGGTCGATAACCCCGGCGGCCACGGAGTCGGTCATGCTAGGCCACACCTCTCACAGAAGTAGATCGCGACGAACCACACATAGGACCCTCGCGAGGGCCGTGGCTCATCGGTGAAACGGAGTCGGGAGACCGAGATCACTCACACCGGGGACACCGGCGGGTGCTCGGAGAACGGGAGGACAGGGGGACGGCCCGCCGGGGCGAAAATCCCCGCGGAGCCGAAGACAGAGGTCAGCGGGCCCCCTCGAAGGAGGCCGTCGCGCCCAGATCCGTCACCCGCACGGCTCGCATGACCATCTCCCCCGGAAGCTGCCCGACCTTGTCCGGTTATTGA
>WHSL01000251.1 GCA_009380095.1 Streptosporangiales bacterium
CCGAGTCGTTCCGGCTGGAGCTCGCGCACGCGCAGCTCGTCCGGGAGCTCTTCCCGGACGCGCCGCTCAAGTACATGCCGCCCACCAAGCACATGAGCGGCAACATCTTCACCGGCTACCTGCTCGACGCGTTCTTCAACCTGACCGGCCTGCTCACCGGGCAGTCCATCCTGCTCATCGGCATGATGACCGAGGGCATCCACACGCCGTTCCTGGCCGACCGGGACCTCGCGCTGGAGAACGTCTCGTACGTGAAGCGGGCCGCGGGCGGGCTCGCCGCCGACTTCCGGCCCGAGCCCGGCGGGTTCATCACCCGCCGCGCCCACCAGGTGCTGGAGGAGTCCATCGCGCTGCTCGAGCGCATCGGCGACCGGTCCCTGCTCACCGCGATCGCCGAGGGTACGTTCGGGATCACCCGGCGCCCGCCCGACGGCGGCAAGGGCCTGGACGGCGTGATCGAGCGCGCCAACGGTTACCACAATCCCGTCGCCGAACTGCTGGAGGAGCGGTGACCATGACCGAGACCGGGGTGATCAGGCCGTACGGGGACACCACCGGCGACGGCCGGGTCCAGCTGAGCTTCACCCTGCCGGTCCCGCCCGGGCCCCGCGCCGAGGGCGCCGCGCTGCAGCTCGCCCGCAAGATGGGGCTGGACCCGGCGATGGTCGTGCACGCCAAGGGGATGGGCGCCGGCCATACGTTCTTCATCGTCTACGGGAGCGTGAACCACCTCGTCGACCTCGCCGAGGTCACCGTCGCCGAACGCGAGTTCCCGCTGCTCACCCCGCACGAGGTGAACCTGGCGATCCGGTCCGCGCTCGGCCGCGAGCTCGTCGTCGTGGGCGCCTGCATCGGCACCGACGCGCACACCGTGGGCATCGACGCCATCCTGAACGTCAAGGGCTTCGCCGGGGAGAAGGGCCTAGAGTACTACCGCGAGCTCCGCGTCGTGAACCTCGGCGCCCAGGTCACCGTGGACGAGCTGGTCGCGCGGGCCAAGGCCGAGCGGGCCGACGCCGTACTCGTCAGCCAGGTCGTCACCCAGCGCGACGCGCACATCGGCAACGCGCGCGCGATGGCCGCCGGGTTCGGCGCCGCGTACCCCGGCGGTGACCGGCCGTTGCTCGTCGTCGGCGGGCCGCGGTTCGACCCCACCACCGCCGGTGAGCTGGGCGTCGACCGGATCTTCGTCAAGGGCACCACCCCCGGCGAGGTCGCGAGCTACCTGGTGCACCGCCTCGCCGGGCCGGCCGGATCGGTCCGCCCGGTGGGGGAGGTGGTCGCGTGACGGACCTCAGGCTCGGGTTGACGGTGACCCAGCGGCGGTATGTGCCGTACGCGCACGCGCACTACGGGGGCGCGCTCGTCGACGGCGCGTACGTGCTCGGGCTGTTCGGCGACGTCGCCACCGAGCTGTCCATCCGGACCGACGGCGACGAGGGGCTCCTCGCCGGGTACGCCGAGGTGCGCTTCGTCGCGCCCGTCCGGGCCGGGGACGTGCTCGAGGCCGAGGGGGCGATCGTCCGGATCGGGCGGCGCAGCCGGACGATCGCGTTCACCGCGCGGGTGGTTTGCCGCGCCCGGCCTGACCGCGGCCCGTCCGCCGCCGAGGTGCTCGACACGCCCGAGATCGCCGTAACCGCAACGGGTTCCGTGGTGGTTCCTGAACCGTTTTCGCCTCCCTCGGACACCCGGTGACCTGGCAGAACGCCCAGAACCCGCTGATCGAGAGTCGGTTGACATCACGTTGATTGCCGGTAGGTTGCTGACCAGTCCAGCACTGGACTGACCGGTCGACCGGCCGGCCTGGCACCGCAGGACGTTGTGCCGTGACGGGGGACTTCGGCGTGTCTCCGTCCGCGAACCAGGTGCAGCGAAATCGGTAACGCATGGCCGGGGATCCACTTCGACCGGGCGGGGGGTTGGACCCGGGAAGGGCCCGGGCATCCAGTAGACAACGGACTCCGAGCTCGCCGCCGACGGGACGGATCCGGTCCGAAGGGTGGTCCGGGCCCTCTTCCGAGCCTTGTTCGGTGCCCCTTGGGGCGCCTTCCCGTGTTCGGGCCCTCGATGTTGTCCGGGGGGCGACCCCCCGGTCCCCCCGTATGTGGGGGCTGCCGCCCCCACGCCCCCTGCCCGGGTTGGACTTTCGGGTACACGTAGGTGTGGGTGCCGCGTACAGGGGGTTGTTTTTTATGGTGGGTGGGGTTCCTGGGGTTGAGTTGAATTCTGGGGCTTTGATGCCTTGGGTGGGGTTTGGGGTAGGTGGGGTTTGGGGTTTTCAGGTTGCTCCTGGGGAGGTTGGTGGGTCTTTGGGGGTGGCGGGGGTTTGAGAAGTTGCGGGATGAGGGGCTTGTGGGTTCGATCGGGGTGTCGAATTTTCAGGTTTCGCATTTGCGGCGGCTTGCTGGGGAGGGTGGGGCTGTGCCTGCGGTGAATCAGGTGGAGTTGCACCCTTACCTGCAGCAGGGGGAGTTGCGCAGGTCGTTCTGCGGTGGCATGTGCAGTTGGGGAACGTGGTGATTCCCAAGTCGGCTAGTCGGATTCGGGAGAACATCGACGTGTTCGACTTCCGGCTCTCCTCCGAGGACATGGATGCCATTGCCGGGCTTGACCGGGGGGCGCGGGGTGGGCCTGATCCCGATGCCTTCGGTTGAGCGGGGGGTTCCGCGATACCGTTCCTGAGGACGGAACGTGGGGTCGTGCGTGTGCGTTTCCGCCGTGTCGGGTTTGGAAGGGCGGGAGCGGTGCGGGTGACCATGGAGGCCGGTGCGGCGGCGCCTGAGCGGCCCGATCCGTCCGCTGGGGGGCGGCGCTGGTGGCCGGCCGGGGTCATGGTCGTGTCGGGGCTGGCGCAGTACTTCGCCGTTCCGCCGTATGGGTTCTGGCCGCTCTCCTTGGTGGGTGTCGCCCTGTTCGTGCTCGCCGTGCGGGGCGTGCGGTGGCGGCGGGCCGCGCGGCTCGGGCTGGTGGGCGGGCTCTCCTTCTTCGTGCCGTTGCTGGTGTGGCTGACGCCCGTGCACGTCGTCGCCTGGTTGGCGCTCGCCGGCGTGCAGGCATTGTTCTTCGTGCCGCTCGGGGTCGGCGTGGCGCTCGTCGCGCGGCTGCCGTATGCGCCGGTGTGGATCGCCGGGGTGTGGGTGCTGCAGGAGCTGGCGCGCGGGCGGTTCCCGCTGGACGGGTTCACCTGGGGGAGGCTCGCGTTCTCGCAGAGCGACTCGCCGTTCACCGGGCTCGCCGCGATCGGCGGGGCGCCGCTCGTATCGTTCGTCGTGGCGTTCGCGGGTGCGTTGCTCGCGTACGGCCGGCTCGCCTGGCGGCAGGACCGGGGGCGGGGCGTCGTCGCCGGGTTCGCGGCCGGCGCTGTGGCGCTCACGGTGTGCGGCCTCGTCGTGCCCCGGGCCTCCGGTGGCGACGAGAAGACGGTGGCCGTCATCCAGGGCAATGTGCCGCAGCGAGGGCTCAACCCGCTCGGGCAGCGCAAGGCGGTGCTGGGCAACCATGTGCGGCAGATGCACCGGCTCGCGGCCGACGTACGGGCCGGGCGTCTTGAGCGCCCCGACCTCGTCGTGCTGCCGGAGAACTCCAGCGACATCGACCCTTTCGGGGACTCCGACGCCTACGCGGCCATCGACGGGGGAGTGCGGGACCTTGGCGTGCCGACGCTCGTCGGTGCCGTGGTGCGCAACGCGGAGGGCGGGCCGGAGAACCGGGCCATCGTGTGGGACCCGCGGACCGGTCCCGGCACGCACTACGCCAAGCGGCACCTGGTCCCGTTCGGCGAGTACATGCCGTTCCGGTCGGTGGTGTCGCTGGCCTTCGGCGACTACACCGCGCTCGTGCCGCGCGACCTCGTGCCCGGCACGCGGTCGCCGGTGCTGCGCCTCGGCGAGACCAACGTCGGTGCCGTGTACTGCTTCGAGATCGCCTACGACGCGCTGGTACGGGACGCCGCGGCCGGCGGCGAGGTCCTCGCGGTGCTGACCAACAACGCCACGTACGGGGGCACCCCGCAGCCCGAGCAGCAGCTCGCCATGACGCGGCTGCGCGCCGTCGAGCACGCCCGCCCGATCGCGATCGCGGCCACCAGCGGCATCAGCGCGATCATCGACGCCGACGGCCGGATCCTCGACAGGTCCACCGAGTTCACCGCGGACATCGAGGTGAGACGGGTACGGGCCGGTGCGGACGCTACGCTGGCCACCCGGCTCGGGGGCGCACCCGAATGGGTGCTCGCCGCCCTCGGCGCCGGCGCGATCGCGGTGGCGCTCGCGCGTGAGATCGCCCGCCGCCGCGGCGGCGGGGAAGACCGGGACGCGGCCCCCGAGGAGGGCGCGGAAGAGGCAGAGAGGTCCTGAGCGAACCCATGGAGTCCACCGGCGGCGGCCGAGTGATCGTGGTGATCCCGACCTACAACGAGCGGGACAACCTCGAGCCGATCGTCGGCCGGGTCCGCGCCGCCGTACCGGACGCGCACGTGCTGGTGGTGGACGACGCGAGCCCGGACGGGACCGGCGCGGTGGCGGACGCCCTGGCGGAGGCCGACGAGCACGTGCACGTCATGCACCGCACCGCCAAGGACGGGCTCGGCGCCGCCTACATCGCGGGCTTCCACTGGGCCCTGGAGCGCGGCTACGACGTGCTCGTGGAGATGGACGCCGACGGCTCCCACCAGCCGGAACAGCTGCCCTCGCTGCTCGCCGCGCTGCCCGGGGCGGACCTGGTGATCGGCTCGCGGTGGGTGCCCGGGGGGAGCGTGCAGAACTGGCCGCTGCGGCGGCAGCTGCTTTCCCGGGGCGCCAACCTGTTCGTGAAGATCATGCTGGGCATGCCGGTGGGGGACGCGACCGCGGGGTTCCGCGCGTACAAGGCCAGCACGCTCGCCAAGATCGGCCTGGACGACGTGGAGTCGCAGGGGTACTGCTTCCAGGTGGACCTGACCCGGCGGACCGTCGGTGCGGGGCTGCTCGTCGCCGAGGTGCCGATCCGGTTCGTCGAACGCACCCGTGGAGCGAGCAAGATGAGCGGCGCCGTCATGCGCGAGGCGCTGCTCCGCATCACCCAGTGGGGGATCGCGTACCGGCTCGACACCCTGACCGGCCGCCGGAGGGCCGGGCGGTGAGCCTTGCCCGTTCCGTCGCGGGGTGTTCGCTTGGGGCGGAGCGGGGAACCCGGGGGGAGGCGCGGGCGTTGGCCGCAGTGAGAGCATGGTTGCGACCCCCGGCGATGACGAGGTGACGATGGCGAGGAGACGGCCGTTTCCGATGTTCGTCGCGCTGCTCGCGCTGCCGATCCTGGAGATCTGGCTGATCTTCCAGGTCGCGGGGCTGATCGGCGGCGGCGTCACGGTGCTGGTGCTGATCGCCGAGGTCGCGCTCGGCATGTGGATCATCCGCGGGCAGGGCCGGCGCGCCTTCCGCGCGATGAACGAGGCCGTCGCCACCGGCGTGATGCCGGACCGCGATCTGATCGACGCCGTCACGGTGCTGGCCGGCGGCGTGCTGCTGCTCACGCCCGGCTTCATCACGGACGTGCTCGCGCTGCTGTTGCTGATCCCGGTGACCCGGCCGCTGGTCCGCCGCGCCGCCACCGCCTACCTCTCCCGGCGCATCGAGGTCGTCGCCGCCCGCGCCGGCGCCGGCCCGCCCTTCGGCCCGCAGTTCGGCGGCCCCCAGTTCGGTCCCCCGCACGGCGCCGGTCCGCACGTCGGCCGCGACGAGCCCGCCGCCGACGGCCCCGACCTCCGCTCCGGCCCCGTCATCCACGGCGAGATCATCGACGACGAAGACCCCCGCAACCGCCCCGAATCCTGAACAAATCGGGGGAAGGAATCTCGCGGAGAACCCGCAGGTCGGCCTGGCAAATTCCTTCCCCATTTTTTGCGGCATCACAGTTTCAGCAGGTCAGCGACGCGCGGGACTGCGGCAGGTCAGCACGGATTCATCACGCGTTCGATGGCTTCGCGTCCGGAGGCCATCGAGCCAGGGGCGATTCAGTCGTATCTGTGATCAGCGTGGTGGGCTGAGTGTGCGGTTGAAGTCTTCGCGGAGGCGTTCTTTCAAGGCGGCGGGGTCGGCGGTGTGCTCGTGAGGAATGCGGATCGTATGGACTCCGCAGCGGATCCAATGGCGATCGCGACTACGCCGCGCTGGTGTACGAACGGCTCGGCGATCGCGTCCCGCGCTGGCTGACCGTCTGCGAGCCGCATTCGATCGTGCACCTCGGGCACGTCGTCGGCGAGGACGCGCCGGGTAGCCGCGACCTGCGTACGGCGCTGCGCGCCGGGCACCACCTACTGCTCGGGAACGATGAGCTTCCCGCCGTTCCGTCCCGGTTGGCCGGTGATGGTTACGGGCCTTCCCGAGCCGCCCAGCGACGGGTCGGGCGCCCGCCGTGCGGGCGCCCGGCCAACTGGTGGCAGCTTCACGTGGACGGTGACGCCAGTCAGCGCAAAGGATCCGCGCGTGGGTCATGCACTTGGCCACGCCTGGGGCTCACGAGGTCGTCGGATACTGGAGAGCGCCGCATCCGCCGGAACGGAACCGGCGGCAGAATGGAGTCATGGATGTTTCGCCCGCGGCCGAGCCGGACCGGGCTCGCGTGCTCCTGGTGGAGGACGATGCCCAGCTCATCGGCATGTTGTCCACGTTGCTCACGGAGGAGGGCTATGCGGTTGACACGGCGGGCGACGGGCAGCGGGCGTTGCACCTGGCATTGACCCGTCAGTACGACGTACTCGTCGTCGACCGCGGCTTGCCGGCCATCGAAGGACTTGACCTTGTGGGGCGCCTGCGTTCCCGCGCGGTCACCACCCCGGTCCTCATACTGTCCGCGCTCGCCAACACGGCCGACCGGGTCGCGGGCCTCGACGCCGGCGCCGAGGACTACCTGGGCAAGCCGTTCGACGTCGACGAGTTGCTCGCCCGGCTGCGCGCGCTGCGCCGGCGGCACCTGGCCGCCGCGGACTCGCTGCCGGTGGGCGACGGGTGGCTGGACCTGCAGACCCGTCTCGTGCATCGCGCCGAGGAGCCACCGGTCCGACTGTCCGAACGGGAGTGTGCGTTGCTCACCGTGCTGGCGCGCAACCCGAACCGCATGTTCAGCCGCCGCGTCCTACTGGCGCTGGCGTTTCCCGAGGCGGAGAGCGAGGCAGTGGTGGACACCTACGTCCACTACCTGCGGCGCAAGCTCGGCCGGCGGGTCGTCGCGACCGTGCACGGGCGCGGGTACCAGCTCGGTAGGCCATGAGCCGCCGTGCCGGCCCGGGGCGGCCGCCCACCGGTCGCGACGCCGCGATGCTGCGCCGCGCGACCCGGCGGCTCGGGCTGCAGATCGGGCTCGGCGTCACGATCGTGGTGGTCGTGCTGTCGGCGCTCGCGGTACTCGTCGTGATTCAGGGGCAGCACCAGGCAGCGCTCACCCTGCTCGGTCAGGCCGTCGCCCGCGCCGACGATGTCAACGACCCGCCGGCCGGGGTGTGGCTCGTGGTCCGGCGGCCCGGCGGCCAGGTCACCACGCCGGGCCTGCCGGCCGGGCTGCCCGACGACGCCGCGCTCGCCCGGGTCGCCGAGACCGGCGAGACCGTCATCGGCGAGTACCGGACCAGGCACGCCGACTACCAGGTGTACACCGCGCGCCGGGGCCGGGACACCGTGCAGGCCGCCCTCGATCTGACCGCCAACCACGACGAGCGCACCCGGCTCGCCCTCGCCATGCTCTTCTGCGGAGCGTTGGGGCTCGTGCTGGCCGCCGCGTCCGGAGTGTGGCTCAGCCGGCGTGCGGTCCGGCCGATGGCCGCCGCGCTCGCGATGCAGCGCCAGTTCGTCTCCGACGCGAG
>WHSL01000132.1 GCA_009380095.1 Streptosporangiales bacterium
CACCGACCCCGGTTCCGCCAGCGCCGCGACGGCCTCCCGTACGGCGGCCGCGGGCACGTCGTCCACCCGCCGTACGTGCAGCGCGCCCGCCATCTCCCGTACCGAGGCGGGCGGCAGCAGCTCCGGCGCGATGTGCGGCAGCAGCCGGGCGGCGAAGTCGAGGATCTGCCGTGGCACCCGGTAGCCCTGCCGCAGCTCCTCGTGCAGCGCGTCGGTCTTGCCAAGATGCCGCAGCGTCGTCGGCCAGTCGCGGCCGGCGGACGGCGTGGTCGCCTGGGCGATGTCCCCCAGCACGGTGACCGAGCCGGAAACGCAGCGGCGGCCGATCGCCCGGCACTGCATCGGCGACAGGTCCTGCGCCTCGTCCACGACGATGTGCGCGAGGCTCGGCTCGCGCTCGATCAGCCCGGCGGCCTCGTCGATCAGCACGGCGTCGGCGGCGGTCCAGCGCGCGGAGCCCGGGCCGCGCGGCGGCTTCGGCCAGGCGATCGCCGCCTGCTCGGTGGGCTCGAGCAGGCCCGCGGCCGCCTCGGCCAGCGCCGCCGGGTCCGCCAGCAGCCGGAACACCAGGCGCTTGGGGTCCGCGCGCGGCCAGATCCGGTCGACGAGCGCCCGTACCGGCCGGCTGCGCGCCACCGCGTCGTGCGTCCGGTCGTCGCAGGCCTCGCCCGCCTGCTCCATGCGGGTCAGCACCACGTGCGCGATGCGCCCGGCGAGCAGCGTCCGCCCCGACCCGAACGCCACGCCGCGCCCGCGCAGCTCGGTGATGAGGCCGGACAGCTCGTACGCGGGGACCCGCCAGCGGCGCGCGCCGCGCGGCAGCACCAGCGCCTCGTCCGGCTCGCGGATGGTGTTCCACAGCGCGCGGTGCAGCACCTCGGCCAGCCGCGCGTCACCCTTGATCCGCGCCGCCTCCGGGGTGTCGGTGCCGCGCACGGGGACGCGCGCGACGAGCCCGGCGAGCGTGGTCTGCGCGACGCCGGCCTCGCCGAGGGCGGGCAGCACGTGCCGGATGTAGCCGAGGAAGGCCGGGTTCGGGCCGATCACCAGGACGCCGCCGCGGCGCATCCGCTCCGCGTGCGCGTACAGGAGGTAGGCGATCCGGTGCAGGCCGACCGCGGTCTTGCCGGTGCCGGGCGCGCCCTGCACGCACACCGAGACGTCGGCCGGGGCGCGGACGATGTCGTCCTGCTCGGGCTGGATGGTGGCGACGACGTCGCGCATCGGCCCGACGCGGGGCCGTTCGATCTCCTCGATGAGGATCCTGCTGCGCCCCGGGTCCGGACCGCCGGAGGTGAGGTCCTCGTCCTCGTACCCGGTGAGGTCGCCGCCGGAGCAGCCGAACCGGCGGCGGCGGTCCATCTCCATCGGGTCGGCGCGGGTGGCCCGGTAGAAGGCGCGGGAGACCGGGGCCCGCCAGTCGATGACCAGCGCGTCACCGGCGGCGTCGTGGACGTGCCGACGGCCCACGTGGAAGGTCTCGCCGGAGGTGCGGTCCAGGCGACCGAAGAACAGCGGGGCGCGCGGGTCGTCGCGGAGCGCCTCGGCCCGCCGGTGCAGGTCGGCCTTGAGGTACTCGGTGGAGACGGGGTCGCCGCCCATCGCCTCCAGGCCGAGCACGTTGGCGCGCATCGCGCGCAGCGCGGCGCGGGACGCGGTCAGATGGGCGCGCTCCGACGCGAGCTCGGGGTCGTCGTCGGTGTCCGGGCGCGCGGGATCGGGGTGGGTGGCGGCGGACATGCCGGGCCGTTCCTCTCGGGGGTGGCGGGTCGGGGTCGGCCACCACCCGGGAGGCACCCGGTTGGAGTCGGCAGGGTCAGGATACGGCGGGCGGCGGGGCCGGGGCACTCACAAGGAAGGAGTCCCGCGCAGAGCCGCGGGGCCCGGACCGGCCCGCGCTCGGCCGTGCTGATGGCGGTCCGAGCCGGACGGCGCGGAACGCGGCGTCCCCCGGGCTTCGGGGCCCGGGGCTCCTTCTTCGTCAGGGCGGCCGAGGCGCGGCCGCCGCCCGGTCACTTCTCGGTGGCCCCCGGGGTGGCCTGGTCCTGAACGGCGTCCGCGGCGGCACCGGTGGGGTCCTCGGCGGCGGCGCTCAGCGCGTCGGTGGCGCCGGCGACATCCGCGGCGCCCGCGGAGACGGCCTCCTCGGCCTGGGCGGCGGCATCGGACTGCGCCACGGCCTCCTCCGCCGCGGACATGTCCATGGGGCCCGTGGCCTGCTGGACGAACTCGCCGGCCTGGTCACCGGCCTGCCCGGCGGCCTCCGTGGCGTCCCCGAACAGGGATTTCACCTGGTCGAGGATGTCGCTGAGGAAAGACATCGCTGATCAACTCCATTGAGGGGTCGGGGAGAGGAAATGCTCAGCGTAGTCGTACCCCTACGGTGAATACACGAAATCTGATCGGCGCGGCGCGGCGCGGCCCGGCTCAGGCGGGCAGGCCGAGCTCGCGGGCGATGAGCATGCGCTGGACCTCGGACGTGCCCTCGCCGATCTCGAGGATCTTGGCGTCCCGGTAGAACCGGCCGACGGGGAACTCGTTCATGAACCCGTACCCGCCGAAGACCTGCGTCGCGTCCCGCGCGTTGTCCATCGCGGCGTCGGACGCGACGAGTTTCGCGATCGAGGCCTCCCGCTTCATCGGCTCGCCGGCCAGCATCTTCGCCGCCGCGTGGTAGTAGGCGAGCCGGGCCGTGTGCGCCCGCACCTCCATGTCGGCGATCTTGAATTGCAGCGCCTGGAACTCGCCGATGGCGCGGCCGAACGCCTGCCGCTCCTTCACGTACCGCAGGCACTCGTCGACGCAGCCCTGCGCCAGGCCCACCGATACGGCGGCGATCGCGATCCGGCCCTCGTCGAGCGCCCGCAGGAACTGCGCGTAGCCGCGGCCGCGCTCGCCGAGCAGGTTCTCCGCCGGGACGCGGCAGTCGTCGAGTGCGAGCTCGTGGGTGTCGGAGCAGTTCCAGCCGACCTTGGACATGGGCTCACCGACGGTCAGCCCGGGCGTGCCGGCCGGGACGATGATCGTGGAGATCTCGGGCCGGCCGTCCGGCCGCTCCCCGGTGATCGCGGTGACGGTGATCAGGCCGGTGATGTCGGTGCCGGAGTTGGTGATGAACGTCTTCGTCCCGTTGATCACCCACGTGTCGCCGTCGAGCTTCGCCGTGGTGCGCATGCCGCCGGGGACGTCGGAGCCGCCACCGGGCTCGGTCAGCCCGAAGGCGCCGAGGATCTCGCCGGAGCAGAGCCCGGGCAGCCACCGCGCGCGCTGCGCGTCGTCGCCGTGCCGGTAGATCGGCATCGCGCCGAGCGCCACACCCGCCTCGAGCGTGATGGCCACCGAGCTGTCCACCCGGCCGAGCTCCTCCAGCGCGAGGCAGAGCGCGAAGTAGTCGCCGCCCATGCCGCCGTGCTCCTCGGGGATGGGCAGCCCGAACAGCCCCATCTCGCCCATGCGGCGGACCAGGTCGTACGGGAACTCCTTGCGTTCGTACAGCTCGCCGATCACGGGTGCGACCTGCTCCTCGGCGAACCGCCGTACGGTCGCCCGCAGCTCCTCCTGCTCGGGGTCGAGTCTGAAGTCGATCATGATGTGGCCCTTCCTGCTTCGTCGGAGGACGGGTCGGCTGGTGGGGTGACGACGGCGAGCACCTCGTCGAGTGCGACCGCGCGGCCTGGTGTGGCGTGCAGCTCGGTGAGCACGCCGTCCACCGGTGCGGCCACGGTGTGCTCCATCTTCATGGCCTCGACGATCAGCAGCGGCTGGCCCTTGGTGACCGCTTCGCCGGCCGCGGCCTTCACCGCCAGCACGGTGCCCGGCATGGGGGACCGGACGACCCCGTCGCCCGGCCCGGCGGCGTGCTCGTGCCGCGCCGCGGCGAGCGGCTCCTCCTCGGTCAGCGCCCAGGTCCGCCCGTCGCGGCCGAGCCACAGCACGTCGCCGTCGGCGGCGAAGGCGAAGCGGTGGGTGACGCCGTCCAGCGTGATGACCAGGTCGGCGCCGTCGACCCGGGCGGAGGCGGCGAGCTCGGGGCCGTCGCCGATCCGCACGTACGCGTCGTGGGCGCGGCCGCGCAGCGCGACGCCGACGGTCTCGCCGCCCGCCCGTACCCGCAGCGTGGACCAGGCCGGTCCGCCCGGGCGCCAGCCGGACGGGATCTCCCACGGGTCGATCACCGGACCGTGCGGCTCCAGCGCCAGCCGCCGCTCCAGCGCGGCCGCCGCCAGCACCGCATCGGGCAGCACAGCGGCTGCTGAGGGGCCGGTCGCGGGGGTGGTGCCGGAGGACGCGCCGAGGGTGTCGTCCGCCCCCGGCCCGGACGCCACGCGGACGCGCTCGGCGAGGCCCGTGTCGATGCGGCCCGCCTGCACCTCGGGGCTGGCCAGAAGGCCGCGCAGGTAGGCCAGGTTGGTGGTCACGCCGAGCAGCGTGGTGGTGGCGAGTGCCTGGTCCAGCCGGTGCAGCGCGGCCGCCCGGTCGGGCCCGTGCGCGATGATCTTGGCCAGCATGGGGTCGTAGCCGGTGCCGACCGCGTCGCCCTCGGCGAGCCCCGAGTCGACCCGCACCCCCGGCCCGCGCGGCTCGGCGAGCCGCAGCACCCGGCCGCCGGTGGGCAGGAAGCCGCGCGCCGGATCCTCCGCGTAGACGCGCGCCTCGATGGCGTGCCCGGAGAGCGCCACGTCCTCCTGGCGGAACGGAAGCGGCTCCCCGGCGGCCACCCGCAGCTGCAGCTCGACGAGGTCGAGGGAGCGCCCGCCGGCGGTGGCCACCAGCTCGGTGACCGGGTGCTCCACCTGGAGCCGGGTGTTCATCTCCAGGAACGCGAAGGCCTCGGGGTCGTCACCGGCCACGACGTACTCAACCGTGCCCGCGCCGGTGTAGCCGACGGTCCGTGCGGCGGCCACCGCGGCCTCGCCCATCCGCGCCCGCGTCGCCGCGTCGAGCAGCGGCGACGGCGCCTCCTCGACGATCTTCTGGTGCCGGCGCTGCAGGCTGCACTCACGCTCACCGAGGTGCACGACGGCGCCGTGCGCGTCCGCGATCACCTGGATCTCGATGTGCCGGGGGGACTCCACGTAGCGCTCGGCCAGCAGCCGGTCGTCGCCGAAGGCGGCGGCCGCCGTACGCCGTGCCGCCTCGACGGCCCCGGCCAGCTCGGCCGGGTCGCGGACCACGGCCATGCCCTTGCCGCCACCGCCGGCCGACGGCTTGATCATCAGCGGGTACCCGGCCGCCCGCGCGGCCTCGGCGCAGGCCTCGGGGCCGAGTGGGCCGTCGGACTCCTCGAAGCCCGGCAGCACGGGCACGCCCGCGGCGGCGACCGTACGCTTGGCGGCGATCTTGTCGCCCATCGCCTCGATCGCCTCCGGCGGCGGGCCGGCGAACACCACGCCCGCCGCCGCGCAGGCCCGCGCGAAGGCCGGGTTCTCCGCGAGGAAGCCGTAGCCGGGGTGCACGGCCTGCGCGCCGGTGGCCACGGCGGCCCGCACGATCGCGTCGATGGCCAGGTACCCGGGGACCTCGACGGTGACGTCCGCCTCCCGTACGTGCCGGGCCGTGGCCTCGTCGGGGGCGTGTACGGCCACCGCGCGCACGCCGAGCCGGCGCAGCGTACGCATGATCCGTACGGCGATCTCGCCCCGGTTGGCCACCAGAACCGTGTCGAACATGCCGCTCACATCCGGAAGACGCCGTAGCCGACGGGCTCGAGCGGGGCCCCCGCCGCGGCGGACAGCGCGAGGCCGAGCACGGTCCGCGTGTCGGCGGGGTCGATCACCCCGTCGTCCCACAGCCGGGCCGTCGCGTAGTAGGGGTTGCCCTGCGCCTCGTACTGCTCGCGGATGGGCTCCTTGAACTCCTCCTCCGCGGCGGCGGGCCAGCTCTCCCCGCGCCCCTCCAGCTGGTCGCGGCGGACCGTGGCCAGCACGGACGCGGCCTGCTCGCCGCCCATCACGGAGATCCGCGCGCCGGGCCACATCCACAGGAAGCGGGGGGAGTAGGCCCGGCCGCACATGGAGTAGTTGCCCGCGCCGAAGGAGCCGCCGATGATCACGGTGAACTTGGGGACCCGGGCACAGGCCACGGCGGTGACCATCTTCGCGCCGTGCTTGGCGATGCCGCCCGCCTCGTACTCCCGGCCGACCATGAAGCCGCTGATGTTCTGCAGGAAGAGCAGCGGCACCGAGCGCCGGTCGCAGAGCTCGATGAAGTGCCCGCCCTTCATCGCCGACTCGCTGAACAGGATGCCGTTGTTGGCGACGATGCCCACCGGGTGCCCGTGGATCCGCGCGAACCCGGTGACGAGCGTGCTGCCGTAACCCGCCTTGAACTCGGTGAACCGGGAGCCGTCCACCACCCGGGCGATCACCTCGCGTACGTCGTACGGCGTGCGGGTGTCGGGCGGCACGAGCCCGTAGAGCTCGGCTGGGTCGTGTTTGGGCTCCTCGGACGGCGCGACCTCCCACGGCCGCGGGCCGCGCGGTCCGAGCGTGGCCACGATGGACCGGACGATCTCCAGCGCGTGCGCGTCGTCGTCGGCGAGGTGGTCGGTCACGCCGGAGACCCGGGAGTGCAGGTCGCCGCCACCCAGCTCCTCCGCGGTGACGACCTCGCCGGTGGCGGCCTTCACCAGCGGCGGGCCGCCGAGGAAGATCGTGCCCTGACCACGCACGATCACGGTCTCGTCGCTCATCGCCGCCACGTATGCCCCGCCGGCGGTGCACAGCCCGTGCACCGAGGCGATCTGCGGGATGCCCTGGCCGGACAGGGTGGCCTGGTTGTAGAAGATGCGGCCGAAGTGCTCGCGGTCGGGGAACACGTCGTCCTGCCGGGGCAGGAAAGCGCCGCCGGAGTCGACGAGGTAGAGGCACGGCAGCCGGTTGTGCAGCGCCACCTCCTGGGCGCGCAGGTGCTTCTTGACCGTGATCGGGTAGTAGGTGCCGCCCTTGACCGTGGCGTCGTTGACCACGACCACGCACTCCCGGCCCTCCACCCGGCCGACGCCGGTGATGATGCCCGCGCCGGGCGCCTCGTCCCCGTACATCCCGTCGGCGGCGAGGGGGGAGAGCTCGAGGAACGGCGAGCCCGGGTCGAGCAGGGCGTCCAGCAGCTCGCGGGGGAGCAGCTTGCCGCGCGCCTTGTGCCGCTCGCGGGCCCGCTCCGGGCCGCCGAGCGCCGTCGCCGCCAGCCGCTCGCGCAGCTCGGCGGCCAGTGCGCGCTGCGCCTCGGCGTTGTGCGTGAAGCCCTCGGACGTCGGGTCGCACGCGGTGTCGAGCACCGGCCCGGACATGCTGGGTCACCACCCCTCCCGCGGCGCCGTGGAATGGCGCCGATGCGGAAATGTTAATGAGCGTTAACCGCTGGTGTCCAGGGGGATCCGCGTATCGGATCGGGGCCTCACTGAGTGGCTGGTCCCGTCCTGCCTGCGCACGGGCATGGTCCTCAGCCGAGATCGGGTGAGGCGAGTGCCGCCTCCAGGGCCGCTGCGCCGATCAGGGCGGTTCCGGTCCCGGGTTCCGTGTACGCGTACGCGCCCGCGATCGCGCCGGCCCGAGCCGCGTACGCGGGCGGGTGACCGGCCGGCCGGGCGTACAGGAAGCCGGACACGAACGCGTCCCCGGCGCGCGGCGCGTGCCCGCCGGGGAGACGAGGTGGCTGAAGTCGAGGCCGGAGCGCCGGTGCGCGTCGGCGATGAGCGCGCCGTCGCGGTCCTCGCCCAGGAAGTCGATCAGCTTCGTGGCCAGGCCGAGCGTGTGGCAGCCGCGCGCCACGCCGTTGCCGGTGCGCGCGACGTGGTCGTGGATCGGCGGCACCTGCACCGACTCGGTCATCGGCACGGGCAGCTCTGGCACCCGGACGATCGTGTCCACCCCGACCCCGCCGACCACCAGCACGTCGTACGGCATCGCTCTTCCCTTCGTGGTTAGCGGCCGTTAACCCGGTTGTCTAGGATCTCAGTCGTGACGGACCCGGCTCCGGCCCCATCCAAGCGCAGGTCCACCGAGCGCCGCGCGAAGATCCTCGACGCCGCGGCGCGGCTGTTCGCCGACCGCGGCTTCCATGGTGTGTCCATCGACGACCTGGGCCGGGCGGTCGGCACCAGCGGCCCGGCGCTGTACCGGCACTTCCGCGGCAAGGAGGCGGTGCTCGCCGAGATGCTGCTGGACATCAGCGAGCGGCTGCATGAGGAGGGGGAGCGGCTCGCCGCCTCGGCATCCTCCTCCGAGGCGGCCCTGGATCTGCTGCTGCGCCGGCACATCGACTTCGCGCTCGACGAGCCCGCGCTGATCACCGTGCAGTGGCGGGAGCTCGGGAACGTGCCGGAGCCGGAGCGGCACGAGATCCGCCGGCTGCAGCGGATGTACGTGGAGCGCTGGGTGGAGGTGCTCACCCGGCTCCGCCCCGGGGAGCACCCGGTGCTGTTGCGCGCCTGCGTGCAGGCGGCGTTCGGGCTGCTCAACTCCACCCCGTACAGCGCCGCCGAGCTGAGCCGTGCGGAGATGGTCGGGCTGCTGTACGCGATGGCCCGTTCCGCGCTGCTGTCCGGCCCGGCGATGCCCGAGAATGGGGGGGCCTGACACTCCGTGACGGTCAGGGCCTGCGGGGATGTGCTTTTCATACCCTTGGGGGGTATGATTCGGTACGGAACGGAGTGAGGGGACCGCGATGCACGAGACGGACACGGCGACACCCGGCGAGGCGCAGGCCGCCACGCACGGCTACCACGAGAACAAGGCCGACCACCTGAAGCGGCTGCGCCGGATCGAGGGGCAGATCCGCGGCCTGCAGCGCATGGTGGAGGAGGACGCGTACTGCATCGACGTCCTCACCCAGGTGTCCGCCGCCACCAAGGCCCTGCAGTCCGTCGCGCTGAAGCTGCTCGACGAGCACCTCGGACACTGCGTCTCCAACGCCATACAGGGCGGCGGCGAGGACGCCGACGAGAAGATCCGCGAGGCGTCCGACGCAATCGCCCGGCTCGTCCGCTCCTGAGCGCGCCCCCCGGACGGTGATCAGGCGCGGTCGAGCACGGACAGGTACTCGGTCCGGGCGCGGAACACGCCGCGCATCTCGTCGGTGACCTCGTCCAGGAACTCCTCCCGGTACGTGGAGTCGGTCAGCACGGCGATCGTGTAGTACAGCGCGGAGAACGCGGAGACCATCGCCGCGACGCGGACCAGCGCCTCGGTGACGACGAGCGTCCCGCCGAACGCGGTGACCACGGGCAGCAGGGCCGACTGCTCTTCGCCGGGCACCCCCCACTCCGCCTGCACCCCGGTGTTGATCGCGAGCGCGCCGAACACCACGAGGAACGCGAACATCGCGGCCGAGACGATGATCACCTGCAAGCCCTGGCTGACCAGCAGCACCAGGCCCACGTTCAGCCGCTGCCTGCGGCGCAGCGGCGGGCCGGAGCCGCCGGCGTCCCGCTCCAGGGCGCGGACCTCCCGGGGCAGCCGGGCGGCGAGGAAGAGCGTGCCGAGCGCGACGAACAGCACCCCGCAGATGATCAGGAACGGCCGCGGCATCGTCGCGGTCACCGTCCACATCTCGGTGTTCACGAACAGCACCAGGGCGAACAGCAACAGCAGCGGCAGGGCCTTGGTGAGCAGCGAGAGCGACGCGGTGAGCTGGCCGGCGACCCGGCGCAGCGCCCAGCCGACGATCGCGATCAGCCCGTACCCGACCACCGCGTAGATCAGGCCGAGCAGCACCAGGTTGCCCGCCGCCGTGCTGAGCGCGCTGCGCCACTGCCCGCCGAAGATCAGCGGGAGCAGCGCGGGGATCACCACGAAGCAGGTCAGCTCGGGCACGCCGAGGCGTGGCGGCAGCGCGCTGACCCGGTGGCCGCGGCTCCGGTTGAGCGCGCCGATCGCGCCGAGCACGATGGCGAGCCCGGCCAGTACGGCGGCAACGTTCACGTACCACGGCCAGTTGAGGTTGACCGCGCCGAAGACCTCGACGATGAACACCAGGGCGAGCAGCGGCGTCGCCCGGTTGAAGATGTCGTGCGCGGCCGAGTAGTCCTCGATGAACAGCGGCAGCCCGGCCTTGCGGAAGTCTCGCTCGTACGCGCCGGCGTCGCGCGGCCGCACCTGCACGCCGACCTCATCCACCATGTGGAAGGTCGTCCTCCTCCTCGAGGTTGAGCCGAAGCATGGGGCCGGTCGCGCGCGTCGGCTCCTGCGTCCAGATCACCTCGTCGTCGCCGAGCGCGAACACGGCGTCCTGCTCGGGGATGCGGATGAGGTAGCCGCCCGGCTGGGGGGCGACCGTCTCGTCCGTCCACAGCCCGGTCAGCTCGCCGCGGAGCCCGGCGATGCCCAGCTCGTTGGTCTCGGGCGTGGACGCGATCCGCACCGGGGTGCCCAGGGGGTCGAGCGGGACGTAGCGCGTGCCGGCCTCACCCCCGCCGGTCTTCACGTCCGCGCCTCGCGCGTCCGGCCCGGCGGCTTTCCACCGACGCGGCACGTCCACCTCCCGTCTCTCACGTTCCGGGGGTTCATCATGCCGGAACTCGGGAGGTATTCGCCTGTGTACGACGGACCGTGGCCGCGACGTTCGTGTTTATTCACTTTTCGGGCGTGTCGAAGCCAGATCCGTTCCAGGTGTAGTGCGCGCAGGCCACCCCCCAGGCGCCCTTGCGTTTGAGGATGTCGTAGATGTGCATGCGCGGGATGCGCGGCGACACGCCCCAGCCGGAGGGCCAGGTGATGGCCCAGTCCATGTCGAGATCGACGAGCAGCTCGAGCAGCCGGGCGATCGTGGGATCGTCCAGCCGCTCGAAGGCCTCGTCGAGCAGGGCCAGCCGCAGTGGCCCCGCCTCCGCGGGCCCGTCGCCGCCGCCACCGGCCGGGACGGAGGCCGCGGCGAGCGCGTCGTAGAAGGCGGCGCTCGCGGCGAACAACGTCACGTACGAGACGAGGCGCGTCTCGCCGGAGGACAGCTGCTTGACCCGGCGGGTCCGGCTCTTGCCGTCCGGGCCGGTGTCCTGGACGCGCACGGTGTAGGCGTACCACTGGCGATAGTCGAGTGCGCGGGACAGCACCTCCGCGTAGCCGGTGGAGGCCGCCTCGCGTTCGGCCCTGATCCGGTCGGCCAGCGTGGTGCGCAGCCGCTCGTTCTGCTCGGGGGTGCGCTCGATCATCGGGGTGCGGACCAGGGCCAGGCCGTCCCGCTCCTCCGCGTCCAGCCCGGGCGCCGCGTCCCAGCTGAGCTGGACGTGCACGCCCTGGCTGGAGTGCGCCCCGGCGAGCACCTCGTTCATCCTGCGGGTCAGGTCGCGCGCCACCTCGATCTGCCGGCGCAGGTCCTCGGCGACGTCGCCGAGCAGGAACTCCTCGAAGATGCCCTGCTCCCGGCGGGTCAGCCCGTCCTCCGCGGCGGTCAGCCGCTCGGCGGTGCGGCGTGCCATCGCGGCCGCCGGGCAGGGCCCCTCCTCGTCGCTGACCGTGACGGTGAGCAGGTCCGACTCCTTGCCGGTGACGATGTCGTGGCTGCCGGCCAGCGCCCCGTGCAGCGCCTGGATGCGGTTGATCACCACGGTCTCGGCGACCGGCGCGGCGTCGGGTGCTGCTGCCAGCGCCTTGAGCACCGCCTCCCGGTCGCCGGGCGGGTCGCCCGCGTCGCCGGTCGCGGCCTCCCACAGCCCGGGGACGAGGCTCGCGTCGGTCAGCGCGTCCTCGGCGTCGGCGACGTCGCCGGCCCGCTCCTCGGTACGGCGGGCTGCCGCCTCCAGCTCCGCCCGGAGCCGCGCCGCGGCGGCGCCGAGCTCGTCCACCCGGTCGCGGCGTGCGGGGAGGCCGGCGCGCAGGTCGTCGCGCTCGGCGGTGAGCTCCTCGACCCGGTGCGAGAGTGTGGCCGCGTCCTTGCCGACCGACGCGCGCAGCGTGGCGAGCGCCGCCGCGGCGGCCGCGTGCTCGGCGTGCGCGGTGGCCGCACCGCGTTCGGCCTCGGTGCGGCGTGTCACTGCGGCCTCGTGGGCCGCGCCGGCCGCGCTCAGGTCCTGCAGCGCGGCGTCGTGGCCCTGGGTGAGGGCGGCGTGCAGCCGGTCCAGCGCGGAGACGGCGCGCTGGACCGCGTCGTGTGCCTCCTGGAGGTCCTCCGCGTGGGCCGGTAGGCCGGCGGTGGCGGCGCGGCGCACGTGCTCGCCGTGCTCGGCCTGCCAGGCGGCCTGCGCGGTGGCGTGCTCGGCCTCGGCCGTCTCAGCCGCCGTGCGGGCGTCGGTGGCGGCCGCCGTGCGGGCCTGCACCGCCGCCTCCGCGGTGATCAGCGGGGAGGGGTCGGGCAGCGCGTCCAGGCAGGTCCGCCATTCTCCCCGGACCTCCTCGGCCTCGGCGAGCCGCCGCCGCGCCTCGTCGACCTCCACGGCGAGCTCGGCCAGCCGCGCCTCAAGCTCGCCGGCGCGCCGCTCACGCGCGGCCGCCCTGGCACCGGCGCCGACGAACTCCGCCGCCGCCTTGACGTGACCACCGCGCAGCACCCCCGTCCGCCAGGTCCCGTCCATCCCGACCGCAGTGCCCGCGGTGCCGATCCCGCCAGAGACATCCGGTGCGCCGGCCGCATCCGCAATGCCCGCCGATCCCTTGATGCCCGTCGCGTCGGCCGCGCCCGTCGCGCCGGTGATGCCCACGCGGACGGAGCGGAGCAGCGCGGCGACGGTCTCCTCGTCCACGGGCGAGTCCGGCGGCACCGCGGGCACCAGCAGCTCGGCGAGCGTCCCCGCCGGCCCACTCGGCGCGTCTTGCGCCGGTGCGGCGAAAACGTCCCCGCGCGCCGCCCCGTTCGCCCCTGCGAAGCGCGGGTCAGCGTCGAGGACGGCCGGCTCTAGCGCGGAGCGCGCCCCCGGGCCGGTGAGCGCGGCGCGGGCCGTCTCGCTCGTCGTGGCGGGGTGGGCGCCGTCGTCGGGGGCGGTCGGCTCGAGTGCGGAGGCCGCCTCCGGGCCGGTGGCCCCATCGCAGTCGGCGGTGCCGGTCGAGGGTGATCCGCTCCTCGACGCGGCGCTGGCCTCGGGGTTGCCGTCGGGGGCGGGGATCCAGGCGTCGAGGAGGCCGCTTGCTTGGAGGGCGGCCTCGAGGCCGGCGCGGTCGGGGTCGGTCAGGCCGGGGGCGAAGTCGACGAGGCGGTAGAAGGGGGCGCCGGTGGCCGGGTCGCGGGTGGCCGGGGCGGGGGCGGTGCGGGGCGGCGCGGCCTGGTCGGCGTCTCGCTTGTCGCGGACGGCGGCCAGTTCGGCGTGCGTCTCGGCCTGTCGTCGCTCCAGTGCGGCGAGTGTGGCCTCCGCGTCCGCGACCGTGCGCGCGGCGGCCTCCGCCGGCGGGGTGAGTGCGGTGCGGATTTCGCGCTGCAGTCGTCGGGCGTCGTCGGGCCCCGGCGTCTCGGGCACGGCGGGCAGTGTGCCCACGGGTAGCCCGGCGAGTGGGCCCTCGGCGGCCCATTGGGCGACCTCGGCCGCCCACTCCCGGGCGGCGGCCTCTGCGGCCTCGGTGGCGGTACCGCGGGCCGTCTCGGCCTCGGCCGCACGGCCGACCGCGCGCCCGGCGGCGGCGCGCAGCGCGTCGAGCCGGTCGGCGGCGATGGCCAGCCGGCGGGCCTCGTCGCGCAAGGCGGTGATCATGGGACGGCGCCCGGCCGCGGCCTCGCGCGCCCGACCGGCCCGTTCGGCGGCCTCCGCGGCGGCGGCGCGGAGGTCCTCCGGCTGCGCGGTGGGCGGCACCGGACGGTGGATCTCCTGCTCGGCGGCCTGGGGGTCGGCGCTGGTGAGCACCGTGTCCGTCACCTCACCGAGGGTGGGCTCCGGCGGCACCGGAGGCGGGCCGAGCGCCTCGCCGAGCCCGGCCTGGTCGAGCCCGGCCGCGGCCTCGTCGGCGTGCTCGCGCGCGCCCTCGGCGACCCGGCCGAGGGCCACGAGCGCCCGCCGTACGGTCTCCGCGGCGGCGGCCTCCTGCTCGCGGGAGCCCGCCGCGTGCGCGAGCGCCGCCTCGGTCTCCTTGCGCAGCGCCGCCACCGCGCGCGCCTTGTCCTCCAGCTCCGACAGCGCCTGGTACTGCGGCGACGACTTGAGCTCGGCCAGCTCCGCGTCGAGCTCGGCGATGCGCCGCTCGGCGTCGTCCCGCTCGCGCTTGGCGGCGGTGAGGTCCGCATCGCCCTCGGTGAGCCGGCGGGCCAGGTCGTCGCGGCCGCGCTCCGCGCGGGCCAGCTTGCGCCCGGTTTCGCGCAGCGCCGTGCCCCTGGTGCGCAGCCGGTCCAGCGCGTAGCCGCGGTAGCCGGTGAGGAACTCCTCCAGGGCGGCGTGCGCGCGGCGCAGCCGCACGATGTTGCCCCGGATACCCTCCAGGTTGTCCAGCCCGGCCGCGGTGCGGGCCACCACGTCGGGATCCAGCGGCGGCAGCGCGTCGGACAGCAGTTGCTCCAGGTGGCCGGCGAGCACCTTCAGCCCGACGTCCGGATTGCGCAGCGTGCGCTGCAGGTGCAGCAGGTCGCCGTAGCGGTGCGCCTCGCGGATGCCGTACACCGCCTCGGCGACGCGGCCCTGGAACGCCTCCATGCCGGCGTGCACGTGCTCCGCGCCCAGCGCCTCACGCAGCGCGCCGGGGCCGAGCGGGACCCGGTCGTCGCCGAGCAGCCGTACGTCGTGGCCGACCCGCGCGGGGGTGACGAACCGCCACGAGTCGCTGATCTGCCCCGCCGACTTGGCGGCCTTGACCCCGACGCCGCTGGTCAGGAACTCCTCGCCGGAGAGGGTGACGCGGCGCAGCTCCACCCAGGCGTAGCCGATGCGGTTCGGCCCGCCCTCGTAGTGGTCCAGCATCAGCCGGCGCATGCTCACGGTGTCGAAGCCCTTGCAGCCCATGTGCCGCAGGTCGCCGTCGAGGCACAGCGGCAGCAGCAGCTCCAGAGTGCGCGACTTGCCGGACCCGTTCGCGCCCTTGAAGATGACGCGCCCGCCGGACAGGTCGAACTCCTGCTCCCCGTACTGCCAGACGTTGACCACGCCGGCCCGGTGCAGGCGCCAGCGGTCGGGCGTGGACGTCTCGGTGATGCTCAACGAGCCCCCTCCATCTCCTCGAGATCGCCGAACATGGCCTCCTGGCCGGGCCCCGGACCGGGCGCCTCCTCGGACGTGGCGGCCTCCGGCGGTGCCTCGTCGGGCGCCGGCAGGTACCGGTGCGCGGCCGGGCTGAGCAGCAGCGAGTCGTCCTCGAAGGGGCGGGCGAGACCGGTCCGCAGCAGCAACTCGCGGACCCGGCCGGCCAGCGCCTTCGGGTCCTCCACCGCGTCCTTGGACCACGCCGCCGGATAGCGCTCGACGAGCTCGGCGCACACCCGCAGCAGGGCCGCCGCCGTCGCCACGCGCCAGCCGTCGTCCCGCCCGGCGTCGCCCGCGTCCAGCAGCTCGGGCAGCGCGAGCAGCGCCACCCGGGCGACGGTGCCGGTGCCCGGGAACGTGAGGTCCGTGAGGTAGCCGTCGGGGTCGACGGCGACGACCCCCTCGGCGCGGGTCTCGATGCGCAGCCCCAGCGCCTCCTCCGCGAGCTCCGCCTCGCGGCGCAGGTGCGCGCGGAGCCAGTCGGCCTCGGCCGTGGTGAGCTCGGCGCGGTGCAGCACCGGATCGTCCACCAGCCGGCGGCGCACGGCGTGCCGCTCCCCGCCGGGCATCGGACGGGCGGCCCCGGCCAGCAGCTCCTCGGCGGTGTCCGCGGTGATCCGCGGGGCGGCCAGTATGTGCCGCAGCATCTCTATGTCCACCGTGATCAGGGCCTCGGCGGAGACGTCGTCGGCCCAGGGCGCGACGGCGCCGTCGGTCTCCGTGAGTACGCCCAGCTCGACGAGGTGCCGCAGCGCGGCGACGAGCGCGCGACGCTCGGTGATGTCGGTGCCGGGCTCCAGACCCGCCTCGCGGGCCGCCGACCGTACCTCGTCGACGAGGCCGGACAGCAGCAGCTGGCCGCCCGCGCCGGTGAGCACGGCGAGGGTC
>WHSL01000244.1 GCA_009380095.1 Streptosporangiales bacterium
AAGCGCCGTACACCCACGACCCCACGCCGCCACGCGGACCCGAGCCCGTCCGCGAGCCACAACCCGCCGCCACCCAGCCCGCCGCGAGCGAGGCCGCACACCCGCACGAGGCCACACCCCCGCGGGAGGCCGTGCCGGCACCGGAGGGCGGGCCCGCACGGGAGGCGGCGCAGGCGCGGCCGGCCAGGCCGCGCGCCGAGCAGACCGAGATCCCCACCGGCCCGCAACCCTCCCTCGCGGAGCCCGAGCCCGCCGCGCCACTCACCCGCCGGCCGCCGCGCCACCCGCGGCCGCAGCCGCCCCGCCCGCGGCCACGGCACCCGCGGCCGCGCCGGACTCCGCCGCGCACCCGGAACCCGCGGCACCCGCCGCGTCGAGCGGGACGACCACGCGCCCGGAGCCGGCCACCCCGTCCAGCGGAAGCACACGTTCCGAACCGGCGGCACCCGCCGCCGCGTCCGGCGGCCGCTCGGCCCGGCCCGAGCCCGCCGCACCCGCCGCGTCCGGTGGTAAGTCGGGGCGCAAGAAACAGGGCCGCAAGGACCGGTCCACCGACCGCCCGGCCGCCGCGGCGCAGCAGCCCCAGCAGCCGCCGGAGGAGCAGCCCAAGGTCGCCGCCGCCGGCGGCGGCAACGGCGCGGCCCAGCCCGCGGCACAGCCACGCCGAGGCGGCCGCAAAGGCCGCCGCGCCTCCGTGCCCTCCTGGGACGAGATCATGTTCGGCGCCAAACGCGAGGACTGACCCCGGCCGGGCACGCGCCCGTTCGCGGGGCACGTCTCCTCCGAAACCGTTATCGCGGGTCCGGGGATGTCCCGGTTCGTGGAACGAGATCGGACACGGTGGCCAGGCCACGGTGGCCAGGCCTAGGAGGAACAGACCCGGGATCAGCAGGCTGCCGCCGGTGGTGAGCGTGACGGCCACAGAGAGGGGCCCGTGGCCTCAAGCCAGGTGGGACGCCTCGCACTGTTCCGTGCCGGCGATCGGCCCGACGTTGCGCGACCAGCGCCAGCCGGGCTCGAAGGTGCCGCGCAGGATCGACTGTCCGGCAAGGGTCACTACATCCGCCTTGCCCTTCCCCTGGAACTGACGCGTCTCGTCGGGCCGCCGGAAATTCTTGACTTCGGCTTGCCTCGTGTCCAGCCTCACCATGGTTCCCCCCCGTTCACTAGAGCATTTCCGGCCATACCCATGGGGGTCTCGTCCTACCTACGTGCCCGATGGTTCGGGACGAGTTCCCACCAGGTGAGGGAGCGCCGAGCCCAGCCGTGGACGAGGCGCCGAAGCCTACGGCCCCTCGGAGGCGGGCGGCTCCTCGTTGGCGTCGTCGTCCGGTTCGAGGAAGGGGCGGATCCACTCGGGGCTGACGTCGGCGGCGAAGCCGGCCGCCTCGGCGGAGTCAAGGTCGATCGCGGCATACCCACCCGTACCGGCCCCGACCGCGGCCGTCAGCGTGACGAGCCCGGCCCACCGCTGGGAGAGCGTCTGCGTCATCCGCCACCCCACCACGGCCCGCGCCTCCACCACCGCCTGCCGCCGATCCAGCGACCCCGACCGCACACTGAGCCGCGCACCGTCGTACCCATGCCCCAGCGACCGATACAGATCCACCGCCACCAGCGAACACAGCAAAGCCAGCACGATCACCGGCCAGACCGCCCAGGTCCAGCCCAGATACAGAACGGCCGCCGCAGGCACCGCCCACGGAACCACCGCCCGGACGAGCCGCCGGCGCAACGCCGACGTCGGATGCGGCAACAGCGTCCCCCGGTACGGCCCCAGCACCCGCCCGGAGATCGCCTCCGCCACCCGCCGGGGCACGATCGGCAGCAGCTGCGCACGGGTGGCGGTGTCCCCCAGCCCGGTCATCACCGCCCCCAGCCGGACCGTACGGAAGACCCGCCCGAGCGGGTTGTCGGTGAGCTCGTACCCCCGCACCCGGGCGCGTTCCAGCGCGACCGTGTGCCGCGTGAGCAGCCCACGCGCGGTGATCAGGTTGCCCTCCCGCTCGCGCAGCGTGAAGGCCCAGTTCGCGATGGTGTACGCCGCCACCGCCACCACCGGTACCAAGAGCACGAACAGCACCGCCAACGCGGCGAGCAGCACGTACGGCACCGTCTCCAGGCCCTCGGCGATGCTGCGCAGCCGTTCCGGTGAGAACAGGCCGAGCTCGTCGCCGAGCTGCCCGATGAAACCGGCGATGGCCGCGAGCGCCGCGAACGGCGCGAGCAGGTAGACGCCGGACAGCGGGGCGTACAGGTACCAGCGCCACGGGGTCGTGTGGTGCACCACGTCCGGCGCGGGCGGCGCGTACGGGTCGATGGCCGACGCCCCGTCCCCGGCGTCCGCCGAGGCCCCGGCCGGGGCCGTCCCGGTGATCGCCGCCCGGCGGCGCAGCAGCAGCGCACGGATGCGCTCCGCCTCCGGCGCCATCACGGCGTCGAGCTTGCCCTCCTCGGCCGCCCCGCCGCCGGCCGCCGCCTCGATCCGCACCACGGCGAGGCCGAGCGCGCGGTGCAGCAGGTTGGCGGTGACGTCGACGCCGCGGATGCGGTCGATGGGAATCGTGCGGGTGGAACGCCCGACGAGCCCCTGCTTGATCTCCACCCGCTCCGGGCTGATCCGGTACGTGAACGTGTACCAGCGGATGGTCGTGGCGACGAGCGTGAGCATCACGGTCACGGCGGCGATGACGAAGCTCTGCGAGGAGAACCGGCCGAAGAACAGGACGGCGATGAGCGGTACGGCGAGATTCTGCAGCGTCTGCAGCGGGCCCACGATCAGCGACAGCGTGCTGAGCCGCTGCGGCGGGTAGAGGTCGCGGGGCGGCGCCGGCTGGGGCGGCCCCGACCACGAGGGCGGGCCCTCGGGGCGATCGGGGCGGTCCGGACGGTCCCGACCCTCGGGACGATCGGGGCGGTCCGGGCCGGCCGGATCCGGTCCGGGATCGGGAGACGTCACGTCGCGTCGTCCCGCAGCTCGCCCGCCTGCACGGCGAGGGTCTCGGAGAGCTCGGTGGCCACCGGGTCGCGCAGTCCCACGATCAGCGACGACCCGGCGTGCGAGGCCGTGGTGACGCGCAGCGTGGCGAGCCCGAAGAGCCGCTCCAGTAGCCCCTGCGTGCGGTCCACGGTCTGCACCCGCGCCACCGGCACGAGCTGCCACGTACGGCTGAACCAGCCCGCGCGGGTGTACACGACGTCCGCGCTGACCTCCCAGCGGTGCACGCGGTAGCGCCACACGGGAGCGATCGTCACCTCGGGGAGGAAGAGCACGCCGATCACCACCGGCAGCAGCCAGGTCCGGTCGAGCAGCCACTCGGGCAGCCAGCCGGGACGGGTGGCGGAGATCACCGCGGCCCCCACGCAGCCCAGGCCGACCGTGGTGATCGCGCCGGTGAGGGCCTGCAGGGTCCACAGCCAGATCGCCCGGCGGTCCACGCGATGGGCGGGCGGGCGAAGTCGGACCTGGCTCACGTCCCGAATCCTAGGGGTTCCAGCGCCTCCGGGGAGCGCAGCTCACGGCGGAGCCCGCCGATCGGGCCGTACGCGACGCGACGACCGGCCTTGTCCAGGCCCGGTCCCGCCCGATCACAGGACGGACACGTTCGTGTACGCAGGGGAATTCCACAGAACGAAAAACTTGTTGGTCTTTCGCACGGATAAGTCATCGTGTTCCGGCGGACTTCGCGGGTACACCGCCGCGCCCCGGAAATGTCGGTGGCGCCCGCCATGATGTTCCTGACATCACCGCAAGTCCGGCCCTTTACGAAACCTACGGGGGAGCTCACCCATGTCCCATGCCATCCAGGCCGAGGGCCTGGTGAAGCGGTTCGGCGAGACGAAGGCCCTGGACGGGGTCGACCTGACCGCGCGCACCGGCACCGTGCTCGGCGTGCTCGGCCCCAACGGGGCGGGCAAGACCACGGCGGTGCGGGTGCTGGCCACGCTGCTGCGGCCGGACGCGGGACATGCCACCGTGGGCGGCTACGACGTCGTCCGGCAGTCCTTCGAGGTGCGCCAGCTCATCGGCCTCACCGGGCAGTACGCGGCGGTCGACGAGCAGCTCACCGGCGTGGAGAACCTCATGATGATCGGCCGCCTGCTCGGGCTGCGCGGCCGCGAGGCACGCCGCCGGGCGGAGTCGCTGCTCGAGCGCTTCCGGCTCGCCGACGCCGGCGGCCGCCGCACGAGCACGTACTCCGGAGGCATGCGCCGCCGGCTGGACCTCGCGGCCAGCCTGGTGGGCCGGCCCACCGTGCTCTACCTCGACGAGCCCACCACCGGCCTCGACCCGCACAGCCGGAACGAGCTGTGGGACATCGTCCGCGACCTCATCGGCGACGGCGTCACCGTGCTGCTCACCACGCAGTATCTGGAGGAGGCCGACCAACTGGCCGACGACATCGCGGTGATCGACCACGGCAAGGTGATCGCCCGCGGCACGCCCGACGAGCTGAAGGTGCAGCTCGGCGGCCAGGTGCTCGACGTGCGGCCGGCCGACCGGGCCGACCTGCCCGCGGTCGCCAAGGTGGTCGCGGCGGTCACCGGCGCGGAGCCGGTCACCGCCGAGCTCGCCGTGCAGGCGCCGGTCACCGACTCGGCGATGCTGGCCGCGGTCGTACGCGGCCTCGACGAGCAGGGCGTCGCCGTGGGCGAGCTCGCGCTGCGCAAGCCCAGCCTGGACGAGGTCTTCCTGGCCCTGACCGGCTCCCCCGCGGAGGACACGCCGGGCGACACCAAGAACGAGACGATGGAGGGAGCGGCATGAGTGCCGTGACGACGGCAGCCGTGCCCGCCCCCCGGCTGGGCTTCGGCGCGAGTCTGCGCCACGGCCTGACCCTGACCCGGCGCAGCCTGCTGAAGATCAAGGCGAACCCCGAAGAGGTGATCGGGCTGACCATCCAGCCCATCATGTTCGTCGCGCTGTTCGTGTTCATCTTCGGGCAGGCGCTGGCCGGCTCCTGGCAGGAGTACCGCGACTTCGCGCTGCCCGGCATCATCGTGCAGACCGTCGTGTTCGCCACCATGGGCACCGGGCTCTCGCTGAACAGCGACATCGAGAAGGGCATCTTCGACAGGTTCCGCTCGCTGCCGATCGCCCGGTCCGCCCCGCTCGTCGGCGCGGTCCTCGGCGACCTCGTGCGGTACACGCTGTCGGTGCTGGTGATCACCGTCATCGGCGTGGTCATCGGGTTCCGGCTGGAGAGCCTGCCCGGCACCGTCGCGGCGGTGGCGCTGATCCTGGTCTTCGCGTTCGCGCTGTGCTGGATGTCGGCGCTGGTCGGGCTCATGGCGCGCAGCATCATGGGCGTGCAGATGTTCGCGATGACGCTGATGTTCCCGCTCACGTTCGGCAGCTCCATCTTCGTCGCGGCCGACAAGATGCCGAGCTGGCTGCGGCCGGTGATCGAGGTCAACCCGATCACCCACCTGACCGACGCGGTGCGGTCGCTGATCGCCGGGGGCTTCCCGGTGAGCCACATCGTCACCACTCTGGTGTGGTCCGCGGTGTTCTTCGCGGTGTTCTTCCCGCTGGCCGTCTGGCGGTACAAGCGCCGCACCTGACGCCACGCCGATCCCGAATCCGCGCGCGATGATCGCATGACCGCGCGGGCGCGCCACAATGGTCTGCGCCCCCGTACCGGCGCCGCTCCGCCGGGTGACGCGACCGGCGCGTACTGCGGCCGGCCGGTGACCCGGCCCGGCGCCGCACGGGGGCGCGGCCAACGGACTGCGGCGGGAGCTGATCGATGGTGTGGAGGAGGCGCGTGCTGCGTGCCGCGGCGCTCGGTGTCGCGGGCTCGCTGGTGGCCGGGTGCGGCCTAATCGGCGCAGGCGGGTCCCGGGCTCCCGTCGCGGAGAGTGCGCTCACCGTGTCCAGCCGGGCGTTCCGCGAGGCCGGCACCATCCCCTCCCGCTACACCTGCGCGGGCGGGCGGAACTGGCCGTCGCTGCGCTGGTCCGGGGTGCCCGCGGGCACGAAGTCGCTGGCCATCGTGGTCGACGACCCCGAGGCGCAGCGCGGCGCCACCGTGCACTGGGTCGTCTTCGACCTCGATCCGCTGCTCACCGAGCTGACCGAGGCGGAGCTGCCGCCGGGCGCGCGGCAGGCCGCCAACACCTACGGCCGCGTCGGCTACAGCCCGCCGTGCCCCGAACGTGGGGAAAGCCACACCTATCGGTTCACCGTCTATGCGCTGGACGAACGTCTCACCTTGCCCAACGGAAGTGGTCTTGGGGAGGCACTTTCGGCCATCTCGGGCCGCGCTCTGGCCCGAGGGCGACTGACCGGTACGTCTTCCGCGTAATGTGTGGGGGTGCCCCTGGTTCATCCGATTTCTCACGGCCCATTCGGCGTCACTTCCGTCCTCGTTCGGGACGCGTACGGTGACGGCCCCGGCACTTCAGGTGATGAGCCCTTCCGGCGACTTCACCAATGGTGTGGCAGGGGTCATACTGGTCCGCCAGAATCGGACCCTGACTTTGGTTGGGTGGTGCTCTGACCGTGATCGTTGTCGGCCTGGTGGTCGTCCTGCTTCTGCTCATCGCGGTCGCCGCCGGTTTCGCCGTTCGCTCAGCGCGGCGGAGCAAGGCGGCGGAGCGTGAGTACGACGACGACTTCCCGACCACGGTCGGTGCGCCCGATCGCTCCAGCGGCCCGTCCGACGCGGACGAGAGCTACTGGGAGTCCATGGCCGGGGACAACCCCTTCGCCAACGAAGGCGCGCCCCGTCCCTCCCTGGAAACCCCCTCTCTGGACGTTCCGGCGCCCTCCGGCCCGTCGGCTCCGCCGGCGCCGGGCCCCGTGGGGGACGACGACCTCCCGCCGGCCCCGGGCCGCCGGGACGGGCAGCCCGCGTCCGCCGACGCCATCCCCGACCCCAACGTGGCGATGCTGGCCAGCCTCGGCGACACCGCGGCCGTCTCCGGCACGCAGGCCACCCAGGCCATCCGCCGGCCCGACCCCGCGTCCGACGACGAGGAGGAGCCGGAGCACGAGCCGGCCCGGTCGTCGCGCGGTGGGCGTGGTCGCGGCAGGGGCCGTGGGCGAGGCGGACGGGCCCGTGGCCTGTTCCGCCGGCGCCGGGCGGCGGACTACGACGACGAGTACGACGAGTACGAGGACGAGGACGACTACGACGACTACGAGGACGCGCCGCGCTCCACCGGCGGCCGCGAGTCCGAGCCTCCGGCGCCGCCCGCCGCGGAGCGTGACTACCCGCGCTCGGCCGCGACGCCGGCCGGTCCTCCGGTGACGCCGGACCCGCTCGGTGTCGGCGCTTCGTCCCGGCCGGCGGCCGACCCCGAGGACACCCAGGCCTGGACGCCGTCCGAGGAGTTCGGGACGTCCACGGGCGGCTGGCGCGCCGCCGCGTCGGACGACACGTCGTACCGCGATGAGCGGTCCCGCTCCGCGTTCCCCGACGCGCCCGCCGCATCGGCCGGAACCGCGTCCTACCGCGACGTCAGCGGGCCATCGGCGGGTGCCGTCAGCGGCCCGCTCTACCGCGACGACCCGCCGGACTCGTCCCGGTCCTCTCGCGATGGGCGCTACCGCGACACCCCGGCGACATCATCGGGCGCCGCGAGCGACACGCGCTACCGCGGGACTCCGGCCGCATCGTCGGCCGCAGCAAGTGATGGGCGCTACCGCGACACCCCGGCAGCATCGTCCGCTGCCGCGAGCGACGCCCGCTATCGCGACACCTCGGCGGCATCGTCCGCAGCCGCAAGCGATGGGCGCTACCGCGACACCCCGGCAGGATCCTCGGCCGCCGCGAGCGACGCCCGCTACCGCGACGCCTCGGCGACATCGTCGGGCCCGGCGGGCGACGCGCCGTACCGTGACGGGCCGTCAGGCGACGGGTTCGACTCCTTCGGCACCGGTTCCGGCCGTTCGGCCGGTGCGACCCCGGCCGCGCCCTCGGAGGACGATGACGACCCGCTGACCAGCCCCAACTACAGCGTCCGCCGGAGCCGGCGGCGCGAGGCCGGGCGCAACGACGACTCCCCGATCTGGAGCAGCATGGGGCGCCGCCGCAGCGGCTCCCGGCGCTCCGATCCCCCGGCGGCACCTCCCTCGGCACC
>WHSL01000390.1 GCA_009380095.1 Streptosporangiales bacterium
CCAAAATCCTTCCCCCGATCTGTTGGTGGAGTGGAAAATCACTTGGAGATGCGGACGGCGCCGGCGTACGGCATGTACTCCAGCTTCGTGATCTTGACGACGTCGCCGGTCTGCGGGGCGTGCAGGAACTCCCCGTTCCCGACGTACATCCCCATGTGGTGCAGGTCGCTGTGGAAGAAGACCAGGTCACCCGGTTGCAACTGGTCCCGGCTGACGTGCACGCCCTCGTCCCAGAGCGCTCCCGTGTAGTGCGGCAGCCCGGGCTTGCCGGCCTGCGCGTACGACCACACGACGAGGCCCGAGCAGTCGAAGGTGTCCGGCCCGGCGGCCGCCCACACGTACGGCGCCCCGAGCTTGCCGAGCGCGTGCTTGAGCGCCCGCGCGCCCAGCGTGGCGTCTCCCGGCGGGTCGGCCCGCTCGCGCTCCTCGGCCTGCTTCCGCTCGAGCTCGGCCTGCCTGCGCTGCTCGGCGAGGCGGCGCGCCTCCTCCTCGCGGGAGACCGCCTTGCGCAGCTCGGTCCGTACGCGCCGCACGGCCTGCTCGGCCTTGTCGCGCTTCTGCGCGGTCTCCCGGGTGATCCGCGCGACCTGCTCGGCCCGCGCGGTCGCCTGGCCCTGCGCGGCCCGGGCCTGGATCACCATCTCGGTGAGGGAGCTGAGCCGGGAGGCGTTCTCGTCGGCGATCTGGTCGAGGCGGGCGATGTCCGGCAGCACGTCCTCGGGGGCGCCCGCGGTGGTCAGCATCGCGAGGGCGGGGCTGAGGCTGTTGTTCTTGTACTGGTACGCGGCCAGCCGGCCGATCTGCCGCCGCGCCTGCCCGGCGCGGACCGTGAGGCGGGCACTGTTCCGCGTGGCCTTCAGGGCCTCCGTCCGGGCCCGGTCAAGCCGGTGCCGAGCGCCGTTGTACTCCTCGGTGACCTGCTCGGCGTTGTCGTTCAGCTTGTTCAGTCGCGCCTTGAGCTCGGCCGACGATGGCTCCGGCTCGGCGAGGGCGTACGGGGTCTGCAAAACCAGCCCGGCCAATAACGCGGCTAATAATAGCGGGACACTGCGTCGTGGCGATCCGAGCCGTCTTCGATGCGGGACTCCCACGGGACCATCTCCTCTCGCGCCCCGCCTACCGGGTTAGCTGACGGGTTCGGGCGGGAGGAGAGCGTCGATCGCCCTACCACAGGTCATCCTGCGGATTCACCCCAAGGTTGTGGGTCCCCGGCTCCCCCCGGGGGTGGGGGGATTCGGCGAGTCGGCCGGTGCCCCCGGACTGGAGGCGGCGGGCGGCCGATCATGCGGCATCGTAGGGAAGCTCCGGAGGGCGCGCCACCCGAATCGCGAAGTGTGTGGATGAATTGATTTCATCATCCGAATTTCGCCTGCTCGCGCGGAACGAGGCGAATTCGTGGGCCGAACGCGTTAACCCGACGGGGTTTGGGCCTCCCTGCCCCTTGGAGCCCCCGCAAGCGAATGCTTACACTCCGGCCATGGCGGATGGTCTCTTCCCCGACGACTCGATGATCCGCAGAGACCGCGATGGGCCTCGCCGACGACGTGCTCGGCCCGTTCCCGGAGGAGCGCAGGGAGGAGTACTACTCCCAGTTCAAGGTGGTCGCCGAGAGCATCGGCTGCCCGCCGGACGCCCAGCCGGAGACGCTGGCGGACTTCCGCGCGTACTGGGCCCGTACGGTGGCCACGCTCGAGATCACCCCCGCCGCGCGCGAGCAGGCCGCCAAGGTGCTGCACCCGGGGCGGCTGAACCTGCTGACCCCGGCGCTGCCGCTGGCGCGGTTCGTGACGATCGGGCTGCTGCCGGAGCAGATCCGCGCGGACTACGGCTACGGCTGGGACGACCGGCGGCAGCGGATCTTCGACGGCGGCCGCGCGCTGACCCGTAGGGTCTATCCGCTCATCCCCCGGCGGCTCCGCGAGGTCCCCAAGGAGTTCTACCTGCGCGGCATGCGCCGCCGCTTCGCCCGCCGGCGCACCGCCACCGCCTGAGGACGAACCCCGAACCCACTAAGACCCAGAGCGATTGGGTAGTGGATCAGTACGGATGGCCGGGCGTTTTGCCCGGTCGAAGGGGGTTCGCATGTTCGGGATGCTTTCCCGCAACTGGTGGGCGATCGCGCTGCGGGGGGCGATCGCGATCATCTTCGGGGTGCTCGCGCTGTTCTGGCCGGGCATCACCGTGGCCGTACTGGTTCTGCTGTTCGGCGCGTA
>WHSL01000411.1 GCA_009380095.1 Streptosporangiales bacterium
CAGCGCCTCCCGTACGTCGAAGAGCTGGACGACGTCGCGGCGGGACAGCTGCCGTACGACGATCCGCCGCGGCGACAGCGCCTCCAGGAAACCCTCACTGATCAGGATCCGGATCGCCTCACCCACCGGCACCCGGGACACGCCGAACTCCTCGGCGAGGTCGCGTTCGACGAGCCGGTGCCCGGGCCGCAGCTCCCCGGCGATGATCCGGTCGCGGAGCCGTTCGCAGATCTGTTCACGCAGCCGGCTCGACTCGCTCAGCGTCGCGACGCGCTTGACCTCGGTCACCGAACCCCCGTCTCCGCAGGCGATCTCGCTCCGACAGGCATGTTAAATGCTGATTTCGGCATGCCAAACCCTTGACGTCATCCCACCCCTCTCCCAGTATTTGGCATGCCAAACGGCTCCCCCAGTCGGCCGAAGGGCGGATGCCCATGCCAGGAACCCCAGGACCCACACGAGTGCGCTGGAAGATCTTCCTGCTGCTGCTCGGCATCGTCACCCTCAACTACCTGGACCGCGGCTCGCTGTCGGTCGCGCTCCCGCTGATCACCGACGAGCTCGGCCTGTCCAAGGAGACGACCGGCTTCGTGCTGTCGGCGTTCTTCTGGACGTACGCGCTCATGCAGATCCCCGGCGGCTGGCTCGCCGACCGGTTCCAGCCGCGCGCCGTGGTCGCCGGCTCCTGCGTCGGGTGGGGCCTGGCCCAGGGCCTCACCGCCGCGTCGTTCAACATTCCGTCGCTGCTCGGCACCCGGCTGCTGCTCGGCGCCACCGAAGGGCCGGTCTACCCGGCGGGCGGCAAGCTCAACGCGCTCTGGCTGCCGGCCAAGGAGCGCGGCCGCGGCGCCGTGCTGCTGGACGGCGGCGCACCGCTCGGCGCGGCCGTCGGCGGGATCGCGATCTCCGGACTGATCCTGCTCACCGGAAGCTGGCGCTGGTCGTCACGCCGATCGTGGTGGGCCTGCTCGTCGGCGCCACCGGCGCGTACACGGCCGGGCTGCTCTACTTCGCCGGCGCGGGCGTGCTGTTCACGCTCGCCTCGCTGGCGCTCGACTACAGCAAACGACTCCCGGTGGGGGGCCTCGTCAGGGAAGGGAGCCCGGCATGACCGCCATCGGCATGATCACGCCGTCGTCCAACACCTGCCTGGAGCCGGTCACGTACGGGCTGCTGGCCGGCACCGGCGTGACCGCCCACTTCGCCCGCATCCCGGTCACCCGGATCGGGCTGGACGACGACTCCACCTCCCGCTTCGCGACCGCGCCGATGACCCAGGCCGCGCGGCTGCTCGCGGACGCGGGGGTGGACGTCGTCGCCTGGAACGGCACGTCCGGCTCCTGGCTCGGCCCCGAGCACGACCGCGCCCTCTGCGCCGCGATCGAGGAGGCCACCGGGATCCCGGCGACCACGACCACGCTCGGCCTGCTCGCCGCGTGCCGCGCGTACGGAATCACCCGGCTCGGCCTCGCCGTGCCCTACACGGCGGACGTGACGCGGCGGATCGCAGACGTGTACGGGGCCGAGGGCATCGCGTGCGTCGCGGCGCAGGAC
>WHSL01000325.1 GCA_009380095.1 Streptosporangiales bacterium
CAATCCGGACCTGTTCGGCTGGGCCGGCTGGGATCACCGCGAGCAGGCGCAGGCGCTGGCCGCGTACTTCACGAACCACACGCTGACCACCGAGGAGATCACGCCGCTCCTCGCCGGGATGCTGGAGCTCCAGCCGTGGCTGGATCAGTGGCACCACGAGTACGCGCCCGACTTCGACACCTCGCCGGCGGGCTTCTTCGGCAATTACCGGCAGCAGTTCCAGGCCCAGCACCAGTTGAGCGACGACGACCTGCGGGCCTGGCGCCCGGCGCCGGCCTCGCGCGGCCGGCGGGCCTCGGGCAAGTAGCGGCGGAAGCGAAGGAGAGCGATCACAATGGCGCAGCCGCCCCTTCTCCGCGATGTCATCGACATCAAGGAGTCCATCTCGACGTCGGACTTCGTGCTGACCCTCGCCGAGGCCGTGACGCCGGAGGGCGCCGAGCACGCGCTGCGGGACTACGTCGTCACCGACCGGCTGCTCACGAACTTCGATGAGGCGCTCGGCCTGATCAAGAGCGCCGTGGACGGCCGCACCTCCAAGGCTTCCTACCTGCACGGCTCGTTCGGGTCCGGTAAGTCGCACTTCATGGCGGTGCTCTACGCGCTGCTGTCGGGGAACGCGGCGGCCCGCGGCCGCGCCGAGTTCGGCCCGACGCTCGCCAGGCACGAGTGGCTGCGCTCCGACGGCCGGAAGTTCCTGCTGGTGCCGTACCACATGATGTCGGCGCGGTCGCTGGAGCAGAAGGTGCTCGGCGGGTACGTGAGCCACATCCGCAAGCTGCATCCCGTGGCGCCCATCCCGCCGGTGTACCGGACCGAGGCCCTGTTCACCGACATTCGCGCACTACGCGAGCGGGTCGGGGACGCGCAGCTCGTCGAGTGGCTCGGTGGTGCCGGCGGCGAAGAGGACGAGTGGGGAGAGGCGTTCGGCTGGACGCCGGCCCTGCTGGACACCGCGCTGAACGCGGAGGAGGACCACGACGCGGGCGCCGCGCTGAACCTCGTGCACCCCTCCACTCCGCAGGAGCTGCGCGCCAAGCTCGTCAACGACGCCGGCGGCACACTCTTCCCCGGCTTCGCCCAAGGCGCGGCGGAGGACGCCCACCGCTTCGTCTCGCTCGACCGTGGCCTGACCGTCATCGCCGAGCACGCCAAGGCGCTCGGCTACGACGGCATGATCCTCTTCCTAGACGAGCTGGTGCTCTGGCTGGCCACGCTCATCCACGACCCGAAGCTCGCCGCCATCGAGGCCGGGAAGATCACCAACTTCGTGGAGGGCGGCGACGCGCGCCGCGCCATCCCGGTGGTGTCGTTCATCGCCCGCCAGCGCGACCTGCGCGAGCTCGTCGGGGAGGAGGTCTCCGGCGCCGCCGAGGCGGCCATCCAGGACACGCTGAACCTTGCCTCCGGCCGGTTCGACAAGATCACCCTGGAGGACCGCAACCTTCCGCAGATCGCGCACGCCCGGCTGCTCAGGCCGAAGGACGCCGATGCCGCCGCGAAGATCGACGCGGCCTTCGCGGAGACCAAGCGCGAGGGCGGCTCGCAGGTCTGGGACACCCTGCTCGGCTCGGAGAAGGGCATGACCGGAGCGGACGAGGAGACGTTCCGGCTCACGTACCCCTTCTCACCCGCCTTCATGGACACGCTCGTGCACATCTCCTCCGCGTTGCAGCAGTCGCGTACCGGGCTGAAGCTGATGGGGGAGCTGCTCGCCGCGCACCGCGAGGACCTGCGCCTCGGTCAGCTGATCCCGCTCGGCGAGCTCTACCCCGTGATCGCCCGGGGCGGCGACAAGCCGTTCGTCGACAACCTGAAGCCGGTCTTCGACGCCGCGGACCGGCTCTACCGGCGAAAGTTCCGGCCCTACCTGCTCTCGGCCCGGGACGTCACCGACGAGGACGTGGAGGCGTACCTGCGCCGGCCGGCCGGCGTCGAGCCCGCGATCGCCGCGAAGTGCCGGCAGTTCCTGGGCGACAACCGGCTGGCCTGCACGCTGCTGCTGTCCGCGCTGGCACCGAGCGTGCCCGCGCTGGCCGACCTGACCTTCCGCCGGCTCGGCGCGCTCAACTACGGCTCGGTGACCTCACCGTTCCCCGGCGGCGAGGTCGCCACCATCCAGAGCAAGGTCCGCGAGTGGGCCGCGCAGATCCCGGAGATCAAGGAGACCGGGCCGGAGGCCAACCGCGTGGTCCGGCTGGAGCTCACCGGGGTGGACGTCGACTCGGTGATCGCCAACGCGGCCGTCAACGACACCCCGGGCAACCGGAGCGCGCTGATGCGGCGGCTGCTGGTCGAGGAGCTCGGGGTGGTCACCACCGACGGCCGGCGGGACCCGGATGAGCTCCGATTCGTCTGGCGGGGCTCGAGCCGGACGGCGGAGGTGGTGTTCGGGAACCTGTCCGACCCCGACGACCTGCCCGACCACGATCTGCTGCCCACCGGCGAGGACGCGTGGCGGATCATCGTCGACCTGCCGTACGACGAGGGCAACTACACCCCGATCGACGATGTCAACCGGCTCCGGGACCTCGCGCGGCGGCAGGCGGGCCGGCCGCAGGGCCGCTCGCGCACCTTCGCCTGGGTGCCGGCGCACATGTCCGCCCAGCGGTGGCGGGAGCTCAAGCGCCTCGTGATCATCGACCGGGCCCTCGCCGACGAGAACCGGTTCGTCACCCAGTACGCCGCTCACCTCAACCCGGACGCCCGGGCCCAGGCCCGCAGCCTGCTGGGGTCACAGCGGGAGACCCTCATCAGGCAGCTGAAGGGCGCGATCAAGCAGGCGTACGGGCTCGCCCGCAAGGAGGCCTCCGACGTCGTCCTCGGCTTCGACGAGCACCTGGTGCCGCTGCCCGAGACCGCGCCGCTGACGCTGTCGATCGGGCAGCCCATGCACGACGCCGTACGGCACCTCGCCGGGCAACTGCTCGCCCACCAGTTCCCCGCGCACCCGAACCTCGACCCCGACGAGGAGGGGCTGTCGGTAAAGACCGCCGACGCGCGGACCATCTTCACCCACATCAGGACCGCGGCCGAAGCCCGAGACGGCCGGGTCGAGGTGCCGTCGCGGGACCGTAAGGTGATGCGCCGCGTGGCGGAGCCGCTCGGGCTCGGGCAGCAGAAGGAGGCCTACTTCGTGCTGTCCCCCCGCTGGGCCGACCACATCAAGAAGCAGGCACGGACCCACGGCGCCACCGGCGACCTCACCGTGATCACGCTCACCGACTGGATCGATCAGCCGGAGGCGATGGGCCTGGAACCGTTCGTCGCGAACCTCGTGGTGGCGTCGTTCGCGGAGATGGACGACCGGGTCTGGGTGCGTGGCGGCACCCCGCTGGACCCGCAGCCCGAGCTCTCCCAGATCAAGGAGCGCGACGCGCTGCGCAGCCAGGAACTGCCCACAGAGGAGGACTGGGACGCGGCGCGCGAACGCTACGAGAAGATCTTCGGGGCCAAACCGCCTGCGCTGCGCCGTGGCCGGATGGTGAACAGGTTCGCACGGCAGATCATCGATGACGCCCGCCGGTTCTCCGAGCCCGCGGCGGAGCTGGTGACGCGCCTGGAGGAGCACCAGGAGTTCCTGCACCTCGACGGTGCCGGTGAGAGCGGGCGGCTGGAGCTCGCCCACCGATCGCGCGCGCTGCTGCAGCAGCTCATCGACTCGGCCGAGCGGGCCTCCGGCCCGAAGAGGGCGATCGAGGCGCTCGCCGGGTTCCGCCTGGGCTCCGTACACGCGGAACGCTACGGGACGTCGATCACTCAGGCACAGGCCATCGCCGGTGCGCTGGCCGCCACCTCCTGGACGACGCTGAAGCTGGCCACCAACGCGGGCCCCAAGGGCCAGGCGCTGCTGGAATCCCTGCGCAATGTCGCCCGAGCGGATCAGCTGACCGACGACCTCGCGGCGGCGCTGCGTGACACGACGGAAAAGGTCCTCGAGCTGGTGAGGCAGAGCCAGGGCGACGGCTCCGGTCCGGTGACCACGCCGTCCCCGGGCGGGTCTGGCGAGGTCGATCTGAACACCCCCACCGGCGACCCGGAAGTGCCGACGACCGTGCCTCCGAGCCCGGCGGGCGGGGCCGGCTCCGTGCGGCGCTCCGGCACCCGGCGCACCACGGCCGGGCGCGCGGTGGCGGATCTCCAGCAGGACCTCGCGGCGCTTACCGCCCGCAACCCTGATCTCGCCATCGAGGTCAGTTGGAAGGTCGTGGACTCGTGAGTCCGACGGCCACCGGCATGGCGCGGCCGTCCACGGCGACGATCGTGCAGTACCTGACCTCGCAGCGCTCGCTGCCCGGCGATGGGCGGCGGCGCGTCGTGCTGCTGCGCTCCGAACCGCGCTGGGACGACCCGGCGGAGCACGACTGGGGGGAGGGGCACCGAGCCCGGATCGTGGCCGGTCCGTCACCGCTCGCCGTACACGAACTGGTCCTCCAGCACCTGGCTCCGGCCGGCGGCTCGGACGGTCTCGTCCTCGTCGTGCTGACCGACCGTGAGCAGGCGGAGCTCGACCCGGCGATCCTCGCGCGCGTCTACAAGCAGCGCATCGAGATCATCGACAGCTGGGACGTGGTCCGGGACG
>WHSL01000406.1 GCA_009380095.1 Streptosporangiales bacterium
CCGAGCGTGGACCCCGCGAAGCTCTGCGGGAAGTGCCGGAGCGTCAGCCCGTACGGACGCAGTTGGTCCTCCATGTGCGGGCCGAACACCCCCGCCTGGATCCGCGCCGCCCGCGACGTCTCGTCGATCTCCAGCACCGCGTCGAAGCGGTCCATCGCGACCGTGACCACCGGCCCGAGGTCCGCCGTCGGCGTGACGCCTTCGACGACCGACGACCCGCCGCCGTACGGGATCGTCGCGTACCCCTGCTCGTGGCACCAGTCCAGTACGGCCTCCAGTTCCCCCTCTGTGCCCGGGTGCGCGACGACGTCCGGCGGGTTCGGGTAGTGGCCGCGCACCGCGTGCAGGCTGCGGTCGTACCCGTAGCTGTGGAAGGCCCGTTCCCAGGGGTCCTGGAGGCAGTACGGGGCGAGTGACGCGGGCGGGGTGATGCGCGGCCGGGGCAGCTCCACGTCCTCGATCGCGGGGATGCGCGGCGCCTCCAGCGGGACGCCGAGGAGCCCGGAGAGCTCCTCGGCCTTGGCCACCCGCTGCTCGTACGACGGCTCCTCCGACTCCAGGCCGAACATCCACAGGCTGCGACGCTGCTTCGGCAGGGTGGCCATCGCTGTCTCCTCACTTCGGGGGTGTAAGCGGCCTCCCTCCACTTATGTGATCTTTGGCGCCCGATGTCCAGAGGGCCGGACGTTGTTCCCTCAGCCGGTGGCGCGGCGGTACTGGGCCGCGACCTCGCCCGGCGTCAGCACGCGGTCGAGGAACATCAGGTCGTCCATCCGGCAGGTACAGGGATTGCGCTCCTCGGTGTTCTGCGGGAAGCTCCCGCCGATCTTGATGCCGTGCGGATCGGTCGGGGACGTGAAGTGCGGTCTCCGGGGACCCGTGGGGAGACTCCCCACGGGTCCCCGGAGACCGTGTAGAAGCCCGGCAGCGGCCTGCCGTCCTTGTACAGCGCCATCGTGCCCGTGCCGAAGTCGAACGTGGCCGCGAGGAACACGCACCTGTGCATCGGGAGTACGGACTGCCAGGGCTGATCCGCCGCGAACGTCTGGGAGGCGCTGCCGTCCACGCGCCGGCCGAGCGCCACCACGCGCAGCTCGCCGGACACGCTGATCACCTCCAGCAGCGCGCGGACGTCGTGGCCCTGGGAGTCGCCGCTGAGCACCCCCGCCAGCCCGACCGCGTTGAACCGGTCGGCCGGGTCGGGGGTGTTGGACTGCAGGCCCGGGTTGTCGCCGGTCATCTTGAACCAGCCCATGATCGTGACGCCCCGGACCTCATTGGACGCGCGCAGGGAGGTGACCCCGGCGGCGTCGTACACGCCGGCCTTCCAGTCGTCGTTGCCCGCCGTCGCCGGGTCGACCTGGCGGGTCTCCACGGAGGTACGGCTGCCGCGGTGCGCGCCGTCCGCTCCGGCGGCTCCGGCCAGGGCGGGGGCCGCCGCCGTCCCGCAGAGCGGGACGGCGAGCGGCGCCGCGAGGAGCAGGCGCGGTCTCATCGCACCACCCCCCGTACGGTCAGGTCCCGGAGGCGGCCGATGTTGTCGAAGCTTCCGAAGCCGACGCGGCCGGAGGCGAAGGTCACCGCCGTCATCAGCGGGGTGCGGGAGCCGTCCACATGGACCGCGATCTCCCCGGTGCTCGCGCAGTGCGTGACCCTGACCTGGTGATACGCCCCGTCCTTGATCGCGGGCGGGGCGCCGCGGGACCGTACCTGATCCCACTGGTCGTCGATCCGCAGCCGGTCGGCGTTGTTCACCA
>WHSL01000094.1 GCA_009380095.1 Streptosporangiales bacterium
CTTAGAGGTCGCGCGGTCGGTGTTGAAGACACCCAGCATGGTCCGGCCGACGTTGGCGACCGCGTCACCGGTGAACAGCGCCCTCGGCCCGGGCGGGTGGAGCGCGATCGACGCGCCTCCAGCCGATGAGCCACCACTTCCGCGCCGTGCCGGGCGGCGAGTTCGGCGGCCGGGCCCGTATGGTCCTCGTGCCAGTGCGTCGGCACGATCCGCCGCGGGTTCGCCGTCCAGTACGTCCTCGATCTGCGCCGCGCAGACCGCCGTCCCGGTGTCGATCAGGGTCAGCTCGTCGTCGTCGCGCCACAGATGGGCCGCCCCCACCGGGAAGCGGAGCATGCGCAGCCCCGGCAGTACCTCGATCACGTCCGTCCCTGGCGGCGAGGTCCTCGTTCGCTGACGGCTCACGACCTCTTGGCGGGGCATGGGTCTCCCCGGCCGCCCGGTCCCGTGGCATCATCCAGCGTGATGGCGACGTCACCCTATGCGGCGTCTGGGGGGATGACCGTACTCGCGAGCCTGCCCGCGGAGCCCGACCCCTTCGTGGGGCGCGAGCGGGACGTGACGGCCCTGCGCGACCTGATGACCTCGGCACGCCTGGTGAGCCTGTGCGCGGCCGGCGGCATGGGAAAGAGCCGGCTGGCGCTGCACCTCGGCCTGGAGGCGGTGGACGACTTCCCGGACGGGGTCTGGCTCGTCGAGCTCGCCGACCTTACCCGGCCGGATCTGGTCACCACCCGGGTCGCCGCCCGGTTCGAGATCCCCGAGGAGGGCGACCGCGACCGGCTCGACGTGCTCGCCGACGCGCTCCGCCCCCGCTGCCTGCTGCTCATCCTGGACAACTGCGAGCACCTGCTGGACGCCACCGCCGAGCTGGCCGGCCGGCTGCTCGCCGGGTGCCCGCGGCTGCGCATCCTGGCCACCACCCGGGAGCCGCTGCGCGCGGCCGGCGAGAGCGTGTACCGGGTGCCGCCGCTCTCCCTGCCGGCCGATGACGACGACGGGGACCCGCTGCGGCACGAGGCCGTACGGCTGTTCGCGGAACGCTCCCAGGCCGTACGGCCGGGGTTCCGGCTCGGCCCCGACACGCGCGCGGACGTCGTACGGCTGTGCCGCGCGCTGGACGGCATGCCGCTGGCCATCGAGCTGGCCGCGGCCCGGGTCGCGGCGCTGTCCCCCGGCGAGATCGCCGAGCGGCTCGGCGACAGGTTCCGCCTGCTCACCACCGGGGGCCGTACGGCCCCGGAGCGGCAGCGCACGCTGCGCGCCGCGGTGGACTGGAGCCACGAGCTGCTCTCCCCCGCCGAGCAGATCCTGCTGCGCCGGATGGCCGTCTGGTCCGGCGACGGCCGGCTCGCCGACATCGAGGCCATCTGCGCGGACGGCGACCTGCCCGCGGCGGACATCCTCGACCTGCTCACCTCCCTCGTCGACAAGTCGCTGGTGATCCGCGGCCAGGCGCCGACGGGCGAGTCCCGCTTCCGGCTGCTGGAGACCATCCGGGAGTACGGGGCCGAGAAGCTCGCCGCCGCCGGGGAGGCGGAGCGCCTCGCCCGCCGCTACCGCGACCGGGTGCTGGAGGTCGCGGAGGACTACGCGGACCGCGGGCTGTTCCACGGCGGCGAGGCGGCGACCTGGAGCGAGCGGGTGGCGCTCGTCGCCCGGGCCGTGGAGGACCGCGGGCACGTGCACGCCGCGCTGGACTGGTCGCTGCGGTGCGGTGACATCGCCGCCGGGCTGCGGTTGTGCACCGCGGTGTTCGTGGTGTGGGTGGCCCGCGGCGAGTACATGGAGGGGATGGCCTGGCTGGACCGGTTCCTCGCGGCGGACCTCACGGACGTGCCGCCGGAGGTGGCCGGCCGGGCCCTGATGGCCCGCGCGTACCTCGCCTTCGAGCCGGGCGAGCAGGACCCGGCGGAGGCCTCGGCACGGCTCCGCCGGGGGTACGAGCTGTGCGAGCGCGGCGGCGACCGGTGGGGCCGTACGGCCGCGCTGGGCGGCCTCGGCTTCGTCGAACTGCGCACCGGTGACGTCGCCGCCGCCCGCGCGACGTTCCGCCGCGGGCTGGCGATGGCCCGGGAGGACGGCGACAAGCTGCTCACCGCGCTGCACCTGGGCGGGCTCGGCTCCACCGCGGTGCCGGCCGGAGAGCTCGAGGAGGCCAGGCGGATGTTCCTCGCCGGGGTCGCGCTCACTCGCGAGGTCGACCTCGGCTGGGGCACGTCGCTGCTGCTCTCCGGGCTCGGCCTGCTCGCCGAGCTGCGCGGGGAGCCCGCCGAGGCGCGCCGTTACCTGGAGGAGAGCCTGCCGATCCTGCGCGAGGTCGACAGCGCGCCGCCGATCGCCCGCTGCCTGACCATGCTGGGGCGGCTGGCGATCGCCCAGGGCCGGTACGCGAGCGCGTACGAGCACCTGGCCGAGGCGCTGCGCCTCCTGCACCCCATCGGCCACCGGGTGGGCACCGGGCGCGCGCTGGAGGGGTTCGCCGAGCTGGCCGCGGCGACGGGCCGGGCGGCGGAGGCGGCCGAGCTGAACGGCGGGCGGCTGGACACCGAGGCCGCGGTGGAGCTCGCGCTGGGCCTGCGGGTGGAGGAGGCCGCGAAGTCCGGTCCGGAGGAGTACCCGGCCGACCCGCTCACGCCGCGCGAGCGTGAGGTGGCGGAGCTGGTGGCGCGCGGGCTGTCCAACCGCGCCATCGCGGAGGAGCTGGTGATCAGTACCGCCACCGCCGCCCGGCACGTCGCCAACATCCTGGGGAAACTCGGCGTCAACTCGCGCAGCCAGATCGCCACCTGGGTGATCCGCCGCCGCGAGAAGACATAGGGCGCGGCCCGCGGCCCACCGAGTGGATCTCCTCGGCGGACGTGATACGTGACACACTCCCCTTGTGACAGGGCAGTCCCCCGCCCGGCCGCCGCACCCCGCCGCGCCGCCCGCCGAGCCCAACCGCTTCATCGGGCACGAGCAGGACGTCGCCGAGATCCGCGCACTGCTGGGCACCGCACGGCTGGTCACCCTGTGCGCACCGGGAGGGATGGGGAAGAGCCGGCTGGCCCTGCACCTCGGCCGGGAGGTCGCGGCCGAGCCGGACGCCGCCGTACGGCTCGTCGAACTGGCCGACCTCACCGAGCCCGGGCAGGTCGCGCTGCGGGTCGCCGAGCGGCTGCGGGTGCCCCGCGAGCCGGGGCGGGAGCTGACCGCGGTGGTCGCCGACGCGCTCCGCCCGGGCCGTACGCTGCTCATCCTGGACAACTGCGAGCACCTGCCGGACCCGGTGGCCGGGCTCGCCGACCGGCTGCTGTCCGCCTGCCCGGAGCTGCGCATCCTCGCCACCAGCCGGGAGCCGCTCCGGGTCACCGGGGAGAACGTCTACCGGGTGCCCCCGCCGACCGTGCCGCGGGAGACCGACGGCCCGGCCGAGGCGATGGCGTCCGAGGCCGTCCGGCTGTTCGCGGACCGGGCCGCCGCGACCCGGCCCGGCTTCCGGATCACCGAGGACACGCTGCCCGACGTGGTGGCGCTCTGCCGGGCCCTGGACGGCCTGCCGCTGGCGATCGAGCTCGCCGCCGCCCGGGTCTCCGCGCTCTCCCCCCGGGAGATCACCGAGCGGCTCGACCGGCGCTTCGAACTGCTCACCACCGGGGACCGTACGGCCCCGCCGCGCCGCCGTACGCTGCGCGCGGCCGTGGACTGGAGCCACGACCTGCTGAGCCCGCGCGAGCAGGTGCTGCTGCGCCGGCTCTCCGTGTGGCCCGGCGGCAGCACGCTCGCCGACGTGGAGGCGGTCTGCGGCGACGGGGACCTGCCGCGCGAGGACGTGCTCGACCTGCTCACCCGGCTGGTGGAGAAGTCACTGGTGATCCGGGAGCCCGGGGTGCACGGTGAGTCCCGGTACCGCACGCTGGAGACGATACGGCACTACGCGGCGGAGAAGCTGGAGTCCGCGGGCGAGGCGGAGCGCATCCGGCGCCGGCTCCGGGATCACATCGTCGCCTGGGCGGAGGACGCGATCGGGCGGGCCGTGCTGAACCGCGGGCACGCCGACTGGGCCGAGCGCGCCGCGATCATCGAACGCGCGCGGTACGACGGCGCCAACGGGGACGCGGCGCTGGACCTGTCCTGGCGGTACGGCGAGGCCGAGCCCGGGCTGCGGCTGTGCGTGGCCACGTTCCTGCTGTGGCTCGGCGGCGGCGAGTTCGCCAAGGGCGCGGCCTGGCTGGACCGGTTCCTCGCGCTGGAGGACCCGCGGGTGCCGCCGGGGCTGCACGGCCGCGCGCTGCTCGCGCGGGCGTACCTGACCTTCGAGCCCGGCGAGCCGGCCGGCGCCGACACCGAGGCGATGCTGCGCGACGGCATCCGGCTGTGCGAGCGGGCCGGGGACGCCTGGGGGGCCACCGCGGGGCAGGGCGGGCTGGGGTTCGTCCGGCTGCGCGGCGGCGACGCGGCGGGGGCGATCGAGATCTTCCGGGCCGGCCTGGCGGCGGCGCGGCGCGCGGAGGATCCGCTGCTGCAGGCGCTGCACCTGGGCGGGCTCGGCGGAAGCCACATCTACCAGGGCGATTTCGCCGAAGCCCGGCGGTACCTAGAGCGCGGGGCCGACCTCACCCGGCGGCAGGACTTCCGCTGGGGCACGTCCCTGCTGCTCACCACGCTCGGCACGCTCGCCCGGCTGCAGGAGGACCCGGAGACGGCGCGGCGCTGCCTCGAGGAGAGCCTGCCGCTGCTGCGGGACATCGAGAGCCCGCCGCCGCTGGCCCGGTGCCTCGTCGCGCTCGGCGAGCTGGCGGTCGCGCAGGGGCGGCTAGAGGCCGCGTACGGGCACCTCACCGAGGCGCTGCGGATCAACCGGCGCACCGGGCACCGGCACGGCACGATCCGTACGTTCCGCGCCTTCGTGTCGCTGGCGTCGGCGCGCGGGGCGTACCGGACGGCCGTACGGCTGGCGGGGGCGTGCTCGGCGCTGCACGAGGGACGGTACGGCGGCAACGTGGAGGAGCTGCTCGGCGCCGCGCGGCGGCGGCTCGGCGGGGAGGTCACCGAGCGGCTGCTGCGCGAGGGCCGGATGCTGGGCACCGAGGCGGCGGTGGAGCTGGCGTTGCGGGAGACGCGGGAGCGTACCGTCCCGGAGCCGCGCGCCCCCGAGTCCGACGGCCCGAGGGACGCGGAGCCACGCGCGCCGCGGCCACGCGATGGCACGGCGGTGCCCGGCGGCGCGTCCCGGAGTGCGGGGGGCGCCGGGGCGACGTCCCGTGGGGCGGCATTGGCCGGCGACGGGGCGGACGGTGCCGGCGCCGGGGTGCTCACCGCGCGGGAGCGGGAGATCGCCGCGCTGGTGGCCCGTGGCCTGTCCAACCGGGGCATCGCGGACGAGCTCGTGATCTCCCCTGCGACCGCGGCCCGGCATGTCGCCAACATCCTGGCCAAGCTGGGTTTCAGCTCCCGCACCCAGATCGCCGCCTGGGTCACCCGGACCGGCGACTCCGGCTGACCGTCCCCGCCACGCTGAGATCGAGCGTGGTTCCGCCGACGAGGCCGCGCAGGACGTGCACCGCCTGCCCCACCGGCCCGTCCGCGTACCGGCCGACCACGGTGGCGGCGGGGTCGAGCAGGCCGGCGAGCTCGCCCTGGGTGAGCACGAGACCGGGGCCGATGAGCGCGGCCACCCCGGCGTCGATCTCGGGCGGCCCCCCGGCGTCGGTGAGGTCGGCGTACGGGGTCGCGCCGGGCAGGTCGCCGAACGACACGATCTGCCGGACCCGCGACTCCTCGGTCACCTCCATCGCCGTACGGGCCAGCGAGGGCGCGGTGACCAGCAGCCGCGCGTCATGCTCGGTGAGGAGGTCGGCGGCGGCGTGTGGATCACCCTCGGGGTCCAGCGGCGCGACCGCGACACCGGCGGTGAGCAGCGAGACGAGGCCGAGCACGTAGGACGGGCCGGGGGGCAGCAGAAGGGCCGCGACGTCCCCGAGCCGCGTACCGCGACGGTGCAGGCCGACGGCGGCCGACCGGGCGGTGCGGACGAGCTCGGCGTCGCCGTGCCGCAGGGCCGCCCGCGACACGGCCGCGGTGGCGGTGCGATCGAGGGAGCTGGGCATGGATCGAACCTAGAACCCCGGCCCGCCCTCGCACATCCACAGGATTGTGTAGTCACATGTGTAGGCCGGTATGTAGAACCACCGCCGGCCCCCCGCGAACGCCGTCGCCGGCAGGGCCCGGACCACGGGTGCCGGAGGGCGGGATACGGACCGGGGTGCGCGCCGGTCCGTCCCCCCTCCCCCCGCGCGCCCCGGACGGTCGGCACGTCCCAGGGGCGCCGGGCTGCCCGGCGGGCCCGGGGCTGGCAACCCGAGCCCGCCGGCGCGTGCCCACGTGCGGCCCATTGCCGCCCCTCCTCGGTTACAGGCCGGACGCGTGGGATCGGCACGCGGCATCCGCTTGCGCCCTTGCGGGCTGCTCGTCACCGGTTCCCGGAAGCCGGGGGGTTGCTCCCTCGGAGACGAGCGGGGCGCCGGATGCGGTGACGAAGCTATCCGCGCGCCCCCGGGCTCGGCATGAACCGGAATATGCAGATCGCGATGCATCTTCGCGCCGCCCGGCTATGTAGACGCGGGCCGCCGGCCATGTAGACACGAGGGGCGCCTATGTACCCCGGAACCTCAGGACGCGGGACGGATCCGCGTCACCAGGAGCGTTCCGCCCTGCGGCACCGGCGCGATCTTCACGACGTCGCCGGTACGCGGCGCCACGATCATCTTGCCCTCGCCGAGGTAGATGGCGATGTGCGAGATGTAGTCGGGCGCGGTCGGGTCCAGCCGCCAGGACAGCAGGTCACCGGGGCGCGCCTGCGCGTACGGCACCGTCGGCCCGGTCCGCGCCTGGTCCGCCGCCACCCGCGGCATCTGCACCCCGGCCTTGCCGAACGCCCACTGCACCAGCCCGGAGCAGTCGAAGGTGTTCGGCCCCTCGGCCCCCCACACGTACGGCGCGCCGAGCCGGGTCTGCGCCGCCTTCAGCGCCACCTCGATCCGGGACGCGTTCAGCGTCCCGTCGCCGCCGAACGTGTCGAGCGTGCCGGTCAGCACCTGCACCCCGGCGCCCTCGGGCAGCGCCTCCTTGAGCCCGGCCCGCAGCTTCACCGGGTCCGCGCCCGGCGCGTTGATCACCAGCGCGTTGCCCCGCGGCAGCCCGAGCTCGCTCGCCACGGTCCGCGAGACCAGCGCGTCGATGCCGGGGATGCCCGAGGTGGCGTACGCGCCCACCCGCAGATCAACCGGCTTCACCCCGTCCGCGCGGGCGGGTTTGCCCAGCGGCAGCTTCGCGTCCTTGCCCATCTCGTACGAGACCGCCATGCCGCCGTCGGCCAGGCTCTGCCAGACCTTGCCGGCCTTGGCGGCGGGGCGCGGCGCGTACTCCCGGAAGCGGGCGGGCTCGACGCCCATCATGGAGATCATGCTGTCGGCGACCTCGAGCCGGGCGGCATCGACGACCTCGGCGGACTTCACCCCGGGCAGCCGACGCACCGCGGTCACCTCGGCGGCGGACAGCGGCCCGGCCGCGGCCACGAAGGCCGAACGGTCCCGCCGCTCGCGCGGCTCGGGCACCTCTGTGCGCCGCCCGGCGTCCTCCGCGACGGGCACGGCGTTCGGCTTCGGCACCTGCCACTGGAAGGCCTGAACGGTCGCGTCACGCGGTCCCGGCGGCGTGGCACCGGCCTGCGAACGCGCACCTCCGGTCACCGCGGTCAGGCTGACGAGCCCGGCACCGAGCGTGGTGACCACGAGCGTGGCCACCGCAACGATCAGGTACCGCCGTCCCGCCGAGCCGGCCGGCGGCGCCAACCGCCTGGCGAGGCGTACCAGAGCTCGCACAGCACCCTTCCCCACTCACCCGTCAACGGGACCAACGAGCACCGACGCTACGGGTGATGCCCATCCAAGGGAAGACGCACAACCAACTTGACCAGATCCGCCCCTTTCCTCCCTCCAACGCCACGGCGCCCCCGGGGCACAGAACCCGGGGGCGCCGAAGACGACCGGAGAGTCAGCGCTCCTCGATGATCGCGTGCAGGAAGTCCCGGGTCCGCTGCTCCTGCGGGTTCGAGAAGATCTGGTCCGGCGGCCCGGACTCCACGATCTGCCCCTGGTCGAACATCAGTACCCGATGCGAGACGTCCCGCGCGAACCGCATCTCGTGCGTCACGAACAGCATGGTGATGTCCGTGGTGTTCGCGATCTCCCGCAGCACGTCGAGCACGCCCGCGACCAGCTCGGGGTCGAGCGCCGAGGTGACCTCGTCCAGCAGCAGGATCTTGGGCTCCATGGCGAGCGCCCGCGCGATCGCCACCCGCTGCTGCTGCCCGCCGGACAGCTGGGACGGGTGCGCGTCGTACTTGTCACCCAGGTCCACCAGGTTCAGCAGGTCCCGGGCCTTGGTCTCGGCCTCGTCCCTGGCCACGCCCTTCACGTGGATGGGCGCCTCGGTGACGTTGCGCAGCACGTTCATGTTCGGGAACAGGTTGAACTGCTGGAACACCATGCCGATGGTCTGCCGTACCTGGCGCAGGTGCTTCTCGTCGGCGGTGACCAGTTGGTCGCCCTTGCGCATGTGCGAGAGCGGGTCGCCGCTCACCCAGATGACGCCGCCGTTGAGCTTCTCCAGCGTCATGAGCAGGCGGAGGATCGTGGTCTTGCCCGAGCCACTGGGCCCGATCAGCGCGACCCGCTCCCCCGGCGACACGTCGAAGTCGAGCTCGCGCAGCACGACGTTGTCGCCGAAGCGCTTCACGACCTTCTCGAAACGGATGATCTTGCTGGCGTCCCCGTCGCCCCCCTTACCGGGGGCGGCGACAGGACCGGTCTCAGTGGCCATAGCGGCGCTCCAGATAACGGAAGAGGATCGATGCGGGGATGCTCACCACGACGAACAGGACACCGACGATGGTCATCGGCTCGAGGTAGCGGAACGTCTCGGCACCGATCTGGTACGCGGCCCCGAGCATCTCCACCACGGTGATGCCGAAGAGCATCGGACTGTCCTTGAACATCGCGATCAGGTAGTTGCCCAGCGCGGGGATCACCTTGGGTACCGCTTGTGGCAACACTACGCCGAACCACGTGCGACCGGGAGAGAGGCTGAGCGCGGTGGCCGCCTCCCACTGCCCCTTGGGCACCGCCTCGATGCCCGCCCGGTACACCTCGGAGGTGTACGCGGCGTAGTGCAGGCCGAGGCCGATCACGCCCGCGGTGAACGCCGAGAGCACGACGCCGAACGAGGGCAGCACGAAGAAGATGAAGAAGAGCTGCACCAGCAGCGGCGTACTGCGGATGAACTCCATGATCCACCGCACCGTGCCGCTGACCGCACGGTTGTCCGACCGCCGCAGCAGCGCGATGGCGAGCCCGAGCACCACCGCGATCAGGTAACCCACCAGGGTCGCCGAGACCGTGACGACGAGCCCGTCGAGCAGCCGCGGCATGATGTCGGCCGCGTAGTTCCAGTCCCACTGCATCAGCCGACACCTCCGGAACCGCCGCCGTCGCCGACACCGGCCAGGGCCGGGCGGCGGCCGCGCCGGGCCGCCGGCGCGCGCCCGAGCGAACGGGCAGTCCGGAGCTCCAGGCGCCGCATGCCGAAGATCAGCACCTGCGCGACCACGAAGTACATGAACAGCACGGTGGTGTAGATCGGCAGTGACTCACCCGTGGCCGCGCGCTGCTGCTGGCCCACGAAGGTCAGCTCGTTGATGGTGATCAGCGCGGCGACCGCCGTGGCCTTGAGCAGCTCGATCAGCAGGTTGCCGAACGGGGGCAGCATCGAGGCCCAGGCCTGCGGCAGGATCACCCGCCGCATGCGCAGGGCGGGCGACATGTTGAGCGCGATCGTGGCCTCGTACTGGGCCGGCGGGATCGACAGGATCGCACCGCGGACGACCTCGCCGCCGTACGCGCCGACGTTGAGGCCCAGCGCGATGATCGCCGCGGCGACGGCCTCGAACCGGAAGCCGATGAGCGGAAGCGCGAAGAAGAACCAGAACATCAGCACCAGGGCGGAGCTACCGCGGAAGAACTCCACGTAGACCCGCGACACGGCGCGCAGGATGCGGCTGCGCGCCGTGCCCGCCAGGCCCGCGAGGAACGCGAGCACCAGGGCGAGCACGGCGCCACCCGCAGTGATCTCCAGGGTAAGGATCAGCCCTTGGAGGAGCAGGGGAAAACTCTGCAGGACGACCGACATTCGGTCAGCCCGCGCCGCAGAGCTCGGCCGCAGTGTGCTCCCCGGGGAGCTCCGCCTCGGTGAAGCCGAAGGGCTGGATGATCGGCAACAGCTTGTTGCCGTCCTTCAGCTTCTTCAGCTCCGCGTTGAACGCGTCCAGCAGGTCCTTGTCGCCCTTACGGAAGGCGAACCCGCCGCAGCCGAACTGCTCCTTGCCGTCCACCTTCGGCGCGTACGGGGCGGTGACCTCGAACGGCGCGCCCGGGTGCTTCTTCAGCACGTCGCGCAGCGAGATCGCGGTCAGGCAGACGGCCCCCACCCGCTCGGCCTCCAGGCCCTCGAACGCGGCCGTCTGGTCGTTGAAGACCTCGATCTGATCCGCCCTGACCCCGGCCCCCTCGGCGTAGCCCTTCTCCACCGCGCCGGTCATGACACCGATCTTGAAATCGGGCTTGGCCGCGACGTCCTCGAGCTTGGTGATGTCGTCCGGGTTGCCCTTGGGCACGAGGAAGCCGGTCAGGCCGCAGTACTCCGGCTCGGAGAACGCGACCTGCTGGCACCGCTCCGGGGTGATGAACATGCCGGCCGCGACGATGTCGAACCGCTTCGCGTTCAGACCCGCGATGAGCCCGCCGAAGTCGACCTGCACGCCCTTGACCTCGTTGATGCCGAGGGCCTTGAAGATCACCCGTGCCAGCTCCGGCGCCTCACCGGTCAGCTTGCCGGAGGCGTCGGTGTAGCCGTACGGGGACTCGTTGGCGAAGCCGATGCTGATCGACCCCGCCGACTTGGCCTTCTCGAGCGTCCCCCCACCCTGGGTCTCCTTGCCGGGGTCGGTGGTCGAGCACGCGCCCAGCAGGACGGGGCCGGCCCCCGCCAGCAGGACGCCCGCCCCGGTGGCACGGAGGAAGTCGCGACGTTCAACTGCGAGTCTGGTCATTTACGTCTCCCGTGGACCCGCCACGGGAGTGAAGTCCCGGGCGGCGATGAACGATGGACGCCGGCCCGGGGCGGCGAACGGCTCCACACACGCGTTGTCCACGCTGTTGAAGACGATGAACACGTTCGACCGGGGGAACGGCGTGATGTTGCCGTTCGACCCGTGCATACAGTTGCAGTCGAACATCGTGGCGGAACCGGCGGGGCCGGTGAACAGCTCGATACCGTACCTGTGCGCCAGTATCGAGAGGCTGTCCTGATCGGGCGTGCCGATCTCCTGGCTCCTCAGAGACTCCTTGTAGTGATCGGCCGGTGTCTCCCCAAGGCACGAGACGAACGTCTTGTGCGATCCCGGCATGATCATGAGACCACCGTTGTACACGTGGTTGTCGGTGAGCGCGATGGAGATGCTCACCGCCCGCATACGCGGCATGCCGTCCTCGGCGTGCCAGGTCTCGAAGTCGGAGTGCCAGTAGAAGTCGTTGCCCGTGTAGCCGGGCTTGTAGTTCACCCGGCTCTGGTGCACGTAGACGTCCGAGCCCAGGATCTGGCGGGCACGGCCGACCACGCGCGGGTCCCGGACCAGCTCGGCGAAGACCTCGCTGACCTTGTGGACCTCGAACACCGAACGGATCTCCCCCGAACCCCGCTCCGCGACCGTGCGCTCGTCCGCGAGCACCTTCGGGTCCTGCTGCAGCCGCCGGAGCTCCTCGCGGTAGCGCTCCACCTCGGTGGGCTCCAGCAACCGGTCGACGGTGAGGAAACCGTTGTCTTCGAACCCCTGCAGCGTCGCCGCGTCGATGGGTCCGTCCTCGGGACCGCCCCACACGACCGCGTCCTGCCGGTACAGCAGGGCGGGCTCGGGTCCATGACGGGTGGGGTAGTCGTCGATCATCTGGCGCGCGGGGATGTCACCGACGGTCATGCCGACACCCCCTCGGGCTCCGTACTGTCGTCCTCGATGATGAGCGGATATACCCCGTTTTCATCGTGGACCTCCCGCCCGGTGACGGGCGGATTGAAGACACAGACGGTACGCACATCTGTCGTTGCGCGCACCGTGTGGTGTTCATGTCCGTCGAGAAGGTACATGGTTCCCGGCTCCAAGCGGTGGACTTCGCCGGTCTCGTCGTTCACCAACTCGCCTTCGCCCTCGATGCAATAGACGGCCTCGATGTGGTTGGCGTACCACATCTTGGTCTCAGTACCTGCAAAAAGAACGGTGTCGTGAAGGGAGAAGCCGACCTTCTCCTTGGCAAGTACGAGTCGTCGGCTGCACCACGTCTTTGTCTGCACATCGCAGTCGCCGCCGATAATGTCGTTCAGCCTCCGGACGATCATCACGTCTCCTTCCTTTTTGGGGATGAATCGGGCGCCGGTGCCCCGCCGGGATACGGCGGGGCACCAGGGGGTGGGTGGGTCACGCCACCGCGCGCACCGAACGGCCGAGGATGTCCAGTCCCTCCGCCAGCTCCTCCTCGGTCGTGGTGAGGGCGGGCAGCAGCTTGGCCACCTCACTCTCCGGACCGGAGGTCTCCATCAGCAGGCCGCGCTCGAACGCGGCCCCGCACACGGCCTCGCCCAGCTCGTTGCGGTCGAAGGCCAGGCCCCAGGCCAGGCCGCGGCCGCGTACGGTGACGCCGTCGCCGAACGCGCCGGCGATCTCGCGCAGGCCCTGTTCCACCTGCTCCGCCTTCTGGGTGGTCTGCTTCTCCAGGCCGTCGCCGGACCAGAACTCCTCCAGCGCGGCGGTCGCGGTGACGAACGCGGGGTTGTGGCCGCGGAACGTGCCGTTGTGCTCGCCCGGCTCCCACACGTCCAGGTCGCGGCGGCACAGCGTGAGCGCGAACGGCAGCCCGTACCCCGACAGCGACTTCGACAGGCACACGATGTCCGGCTCGATGCCGGCCGCCTCGAAGCTGAAGAACGGGCCGGTGCGGCCGCAGCCCATCTGCACGTCGTCCACGATCAGCAGCAGGTTGTGGCGTTTGCACAGCTCGGAGAGGCCGCGCAGCCAGCCCGCATCCGCCACGTTGATGCCGCCCTCGCCCTGCACGGTCTCGACGATCACGGCGGCCGGGGCGTCCAGCCCGCTGCCGCTGTCCTCCAGCAGCGCCTCGAACCAGATGAAGTCGGGCGTCTGGTGGTCGAGGTAGGAGTCGTACGGCATCGTCGCCGTGTGGCTCAGCGGGACGCCGGCCCCGCTGCGCTTCATCGAATTGCCGGTCACGGCGAGCGAGCCGAGCGTCATGCCGTGAAAGGCGTTCGTGAAACTGATGACGGTCTCACGCCCGGTGTATTTACGGGCGAGTTTGAGCGCGGACTCCACCGCGTTCGTGCCCGTCGGGCCGGGGAACTGCACCTTGTAGTCCAGCCCGCGAGGCGCGAGGACGATCTCCTGGAAACGCTCGAGGAACTCTCGTTTGGCGACCGTGTGCATGTCCAGCGAGTGCACCACGGAATCACTTTCGAGATACTCCAGGAGCCGTCCCTTCAGGGCCGGGTTGTTATGCCCGTAGTTGAGCGTTCCGGCGCCCGCGAAGAAGTCCAGATAGCGGCGCCCGTTCTCGTCGAAGAGCTCGCTGCCCTTCGCCTTGCTGAACACCGCGGGCCAGCCGCGGCAGTAGCTGCGTACTTCGGACTCGAGATTCTCGAATACGTCCATTGGTTCGCGACATTCCCTTGATCGAGGGCGATTTCCGTCCGCGGCACTCGGCAAAGGTCCGATGTACGCGGGCGCGCCGAAGTGGAGCGGGGCGCTTTCCCAGTGGCCCTGCCAAGCCCAGGACATGGCGATTTCCTCGGGTTACCGAATCTCCTGAGACTCCTCCGAGACTCGCGCGGGGTCAGTGCGCCGGAAGCGGTCCGATGCGGAACAACATCTCCGGTTCGTGGTCGCCGGGGAACTGTTCCGCGCCGAAGAGCTCGCTGCGCTCGAGTGCGGCGCCGCGGGACACCGCGAAGGATCTGAACAGTCGCTCGGAGGCGACGTTGTCCGGGGTCACGGTGGCCTCGAGGAAGCGGCATCCGTCAGCGATCAGGCGATCGCCGAGGTGGTCGAGCATGCGGCGGGCCACACCACGGCCACGAGCCGCCTCGTCGACCGCCACCTGCCAGACGAAGAAGGTGTCCGGAGCCTGCGGGCGCCGGAAGCCGGTGACGAACCCGACGGGCGTGCCGTCCGCGCGGACATCCGTAACGCGGGCGACGACGGAGGTTGCCGAAAAATCGCGGCACCACATCACGTAACTGTAGGGAGAATTGAGATCCAGCTCACCCGAATCCCGCGCGATGCGCCACATGGCATGTCCATCCGCCAGCCCTGGGAGCGCCAGCGTGACCTCGCTTTCGCCGTTCGCTTCAGGACCCGTAGTTGATGCTTGGTCTTGTCCTTGGGCAACCGACATGTTGATTGAACATAGCGAATTCCCAAGAAAACGCGAACCGCGTGTAGGCGCAGGATGTTTAGCCCCGACGAGCTGCGGGTAGGCCTAAGTGATTTACCCCGGCGTGACCGGAGGGGGGTCCGTACGCCCCCGCGAACCAGCGCCTCACATGTCGCCGCCACGCCCCTGTGAACAGGAGGATTGACGCACCCCTGACGGGGGGTCACAGCAGGGTCACGGCGTGACCCAGAGCACTATCTTCACTGCTTAATGTGACAGGTTCGTTACGGCCAACGGCGGACGGAAAATGTGACCTAGTTCACACGCTTCACGGTGATCTTCCGCCTCAGAGATCGCGTTCTCCCTCAGCGGTCGCGGTCGGTCACGGTTCCGGCCGGCCGGAAAGGCGTACGGGCCCCCGAAACCGGGGACCCGCGCCACCGCGACGTCCGTACGGACGCCTCAGCGGTCCAGCCGCCGCATCATCCGCTCGTTGTAGCGGTCGCCGACCGCCACTCCGGGCGGGAACAGCTCACCGAGACGCCGCACCACGTCCGGCGCCAGCGGCTCCCTCACCACGGCCAGGTTGGCCTCCAGGTTCGACATCCGGCGCGTCCCGGGGATCGGGATGACGTCGTCGCCCTGAGCCATCACCCAGCCGAGCGCCAGCTGCGCGGGCGTGCGGCCGGTCTCCGCCGCGAGCGCGTCCAGCCGCTCCAGGAGGCCCAGGTTGTGCTCCAGGTTGGCTCCGGTGAACCGGGGGTAGCGGGAGCGCCTGGCGTCCCCCTCGGGGATGTCCTCGGGGCGGCGGAACGTACCGGTGAGCACGCCGCGGCCGAGCGGGCTGTAGGCCACCAGCACCACCCCCAGCTCCCGCATGGCGGGCAGCAGCGACTCCTCGGGGTCCCGGGTGAACAGCGAGTACTCCTGCTGGACCGCGGCGATCGGGTGCACCGCGTGGGCCCGGCGCAGCGTCGCCGCGGAGATCTCCGACAGCCCGATGTGCCGCACCTTGCCCGCGGCCACCAGCTCGGCCATCGCGCCCACGGTGTCCTCGATGGGCGTCGTGGGGTCCAGCCGGTGCAGGTAGTACAGGTCGACGTGGTCCAGGCCGAGCCGGCCCAGGCTCGCGTCGATGGCCTCGCGTACGTACTCCGGACGGCCGAGCCCCTCCCGCTGGGCGCCGAACTTCGTGGCGAGCACGACCTCGTCGCGGCGCTCGGCGATGGCGGCGCCGACGAGCCGCTCGTTGTGCCCGTCGCCGTACGCGTCCGCGGTGTCGATGTGGGTGACGCCGAGGTCCAGCAGCCGCCGCAGCAGCCGGGTGGACTCCGCGTCGTCGGCCGCTCCGTACACGCCGGACAGCCCCATGGCGCCGTATCCGAGGACGCCCACCTCGGGCCCGCCGGAACCGATACGCCGCTGGGGAAGCCGCTCTGCCGGCCGCTCGGCCATGGAGATCTCCTCGGTGTCGCTGCGCAACGCTGTCGTGGCGATTCTGCACCCCTGAGGGGACCGCCGGCTCAGGAGGTCTCGGCGGGCTCCGCGGCCGGTGGCTCCGCCGCGCGCCGCTCGCGGTGCACGACCTTGCGCTCCGCCACGAACGACAGGAACGGGATCGTGCCCGCGACCAGGACCCCCAGCAGGAACGTGAGGTTCCACCTGGACCGCATGCCGAGCGTGACCGCGACCAGCAGATATCCCGCGTACAGGAAGCCGTGGATCGGGCCGACCACCTCCACCAGGGTGGGCTGACCGGCCAGGTACTTCAGCGGCATGGCCACCGCGACCAGCAGGAGCAGGCCCACGCCGGTCGCGTAGGCGAGCACGCGATACCAGGTCAGCAACGGGTTCGGCGACTTCACGTGAATGCACCTCGGTCGATGGGGGCGGCTGCCTCCCGACAGACTACTCGCCGTAGTAGTCGGCCGCGCCCGGATGCGTCAGGCCGCCGCCGTCTCGTCCTCGCGGGCGGCCTCGGCGTCCGCCGTCCGCGCCTTGCGCACCTGGTCGCGCACGATGTGGAACCACATGAACACGGCGAACGCGGCGAAGATCCACCACTGCAGCGCGTACGCCAGGTTGCGCCAGTTGAACGCGCGCGGCGCGGCGTCCTCCGTCGCGTCCGCCTTGACCATGGCGGGCGCGTTCGAGGCGGCCGGACGCTGCTCGGCCTGGACGAGGAAGCCGTCGTACAGGGTCCGGTACGGCAGCCGGTTGATCAGCTCCGCCGTGCGGATCATGGCGATCTGCCCGGCCGGCAGCGCGGCGGGCGCGGTGGCCTGGGACTGCTCCGGCGGCTGCATGCGCCCGGTGACGGTGACCGTGCCCCGCGGCACCGCGGTCGCCGGGTCGGACGGGGAGGCCACCCAGCCCCGGACCACCGGCAGCGCCACGCCGTCGGCCGTACGCAGCGGCGTCAGCACCCAGAAGCCGGCGCGGTCGCCGTTCGGCCGGTCCGCGACGAGGAGTTGGGCGGCGCCGTCGAAGGTGCCCTGGACGGTGGTCAGGCGGCCGACGTCGGCTCGGGTCAGCCGCTCCCCCGGAGCGGCGACGGCGGCGAGCGGGACGGGTGCCGCCTGCTCCGGCCTGGGCTGCGGGGCACCGGTCCGTTCGAACCGGCCGAGCTGCCAGAAGCCCAGCCAGACGAACGACGGCAGCACCAGCACGAGAGCGAGGTGCAGGCCGAGCATGCGGGGCGCCAGCAGGGTCCGGGCCATGGCCCCAACCTACCCGCCGGGCACACGCCTCCCGGCCGCGGTCTTCGCCAACGGGGTGGTCAGGCCGAAGATCACTGCATACAGTATGGGCATGCACTCCGCGGTGCCGCTCGACGGCCCCACCCCCGCGTCCCGGCGATCCACGCTGCTCGCCGGCGCGCTGCTGCTCGTCGTGGTGGCGGCCGTGCTCACCTGGTCGAAGTGGTGGCCGTACGCGCACAAGATCGGTGATCTCGTGGTCACCCGCGACCCGGGCGACGCGATCTTCCCCGTCGAGGGCTCGCCGGTCGCGCGCGCCTGGGGCTTCACGCTCGGCTATGCCGCCTCGGTGTGGAAGGCGATGCTCGCCGCGCTCGTCATCGCGGCCGCGGCGGACGCGCTGCTGCCCCGGCTGTGGCCCGCCGTCCGGCGGCGGGCGGCTCGCGCCGGGCGTCGGCCGTGGCGGGACGCGACGCTCGGGTCGCTGTCCGGCTCGGCCACCATGATGTGCACCTGCTGCGCCGTCCCGGTCACCGCCACGCTGCGCCGGCAGGGCGCCTCCGAGGCCGCAACGCTGGCGTACTGGCTCGCCAACCCGATGCTGAACCCGGCAGTGATCGTCTTCTGCGCGCTGCTGCTGCCGTGGGAGTGGGCCGCGGTGCGGCTGGTGGCCGGGGTGGGGCTGATCGCCGCGGTCACCGCGCTGGTGGCGCGCCGCGCCGCCGCGCCCGCGCCGCTCGCCGCCCCGGATGAGCCGTGGTCACCGGCCTGGGCGGTCCGCCGGTTCGGCCGCACGCTGAGCCGGCTCGCGCTGGTCGTGGTGCCCGAGTACGTGGTGATCGTGTTCGCGGTGGGGCTGGCCCAGACGTGGCTGGTGCCCTCGGCGGGCTGGGGCGACTGGGCCGTGCTCGCGGTCGTCGCCGCCGCGCTGGCGGGCACCGTACTGGTGATCCCGACCGGGGGTGAGCTGCCGATCGTCGCCGGGCTGCTCGCCGCGGGGGCCTCGCCCGCCTTCGCGGGGGCGCTGTTCCTGACCCTGCCGGCGCTGTCCGCGGCGTCGCTGGTGATGCTCCGCCGGGTCTATCCGGTCCGTACGCTGGCCCAGGTCACCGGGCTCGTCATCGTGTCCGGGCTGGCCGGGGCGGGAGCCCTCGCCCTGCTGTGACCCCCGCCCGGCCCCCCGTGTGGGCGGGGTCTCCGAATCGGCATCCGGAGACCCCGCCCCGGGGGGCCGTTGCGGTGCGCGCGGTGCGTGCGCCGCGTGCGGTCAGAAGCCGCGGGTCCGGCGGGCCGCCGGGCGGCGTCCCGGGCCGGCGCCCGGCTGACCGCCGCGGCTGAAGGCCCGGACCAGCTCGCCGCCGAGGTTCACCCCGGCGCCCAGGGCCAGCGCGATGGAGATGGCCTGGACCAGGCTGAGCACGCCGCCGTCCAGGTCACCCTGGGTGATCTCGAGCAGCCCGCGGTACAGCGGCGTACCGGGGAGCAGCGGGGAGATCGCCGGGACGATGTACGGCAGCGCCGGCACCATGCGGCGCCGCCCGTGCCCGTGCGCGAGCAGCCCGATCAGGCCCGCGGACAGCGCGGCCGCCATGATCTCCGGCACGTCCGCCCAGGTGAGCAGGACATAGCTGATCCAGATCAGGACGCCGCCCACGGCCGCCATACCCACCACGGAGCGCGGCGCGATCAGCGAGACCGCGAAGCTCGCGGCGATGCCCGCCGCCGACAGTAGCTGCACCGGGTGGAGCGAGGCGGGGATGGTCGGCAGGTCGGCGACGTCCAGCGGTACGCCGAGCCGTACGGAGACGAACACGCTGAGCCCGATGCCGGCCACGATCGCCGCCACGTTGAAGAACACCTCGAGCAGCCGGGCCGCGGAGCTGACCAGGTCGGTGGTGATGCCGTCCTGGATGGCCGCGACGAGCGGGCGCCCCGGCAGCAACGTCATGATCCCGCCGGTGACCATCGCCGCGGTCGCCACGTTGGCGCCCGACACGAGCAGCAGCGACGCCACCGCGGCGCTCACCGCCGCGGCGAGCGCGACCTGGTAGAACTCCGCGATCCCCCGCGAGGCCAGCCGGTTCGCCAGCATGTCGCCGAGGATGGTCGCGACGAACGCGGCCACCGCGACCAGCAGCCCGCCGCCCACCAGCAGGCTCGCCGAGGTCGCGACGGAACCCAGCGAGGCGCGGACCAGCCAGCGCGGATAGACCGGCCGGCTACGGGTGATCGCGCTCAGCCGCCGGGCGGCCTCGTCCAGCTCCAGCAGCCCGAGCGCGGCCTCCTCCACCAGCTTGTGGACGGCGAACAGCCGCGCGTAGTCCGGGTACCGCCGGCGGATCAACCGCTCACCGGTGATCGGCGGGGCGTCGTCCGGCTGCACGGACAGGGAGATGCCGGTGAACGTCACCTGCGCCTCGGTACGCGGCAGCCCGTACGCGACCGTCAGGCTGCGCATCGCCTCGCTCACGCTCTCCGTGGACTGTCCGCTGGCCAGCAGCAGCTCCCCCACCCGCAGTGCCAGGTCCATGACCTTGTGCGTGGCGGGTGTCGGCGGCGGGGTCACCCCCGCCTCGTTGAGCTCGGCGGCCAGTTCCGCCTCGTCGTCCACGGCCGGCGGCCCCGCGGGATCGTCCGCGGCGGGCAGCCTGCCAATGGTGCGGGTCCGGCGCAGAGCGCCGGAGAAGGTGTTCGCCAGCCGGGGGTGACGGCGGCGCCCAGGAGCGACCCTGACGTTCATTGGTCCTTCCTAAAAGGTCGCAGTGGCGGAATCCGGGCATGCTTCGGCCACGGCTGAGGACGCCGTGTTCCGCATGTGAGTCGAGGGGATCGGAAGCTTCGCCCGGGGAGATCGGTTACCTCTCCCGACGAAATGACGCCGCTCTCCGTACCGGGGTTGGCCGGGATCGACAGTGATGTGGACAACACCGGACCTGCCCCGTATTCCCGGTTCTTCCCTGGTCAATGGCGTGACCTGGACAACACGGGTAGATCGCCTGGTGGCGCGTGGAGATCGCTATCCTTGATGTGCCGTGGATCATCGCGGCCGGCGGTGGGGCCCGCCCCGCATACGCCCGCACTCGGCGGGCCGATGGCTCCTGTGACGTTCTGGAGGTGCTTCGCGCATGCCCACGTCCGGCCATCGCCCCCTGCCCGACGCCCTGTCCCTTTCCCAGCCGGCCGCTGCCGAGTCGTCCGACGTGACGTGGCCCGGGCCCGAGGGCCATCCCGCCGGAGGGGGTGGCACCTGCGTGCTGCCGTCCGATCCGGATGCGGAGGTGCCGCCCGGGCTGCGACCGGTCCTCACCGTGCTGGCCGTCGCGCTCGGCGGCGGATGCGGCGCGGTGCTGCGGTGGGCGGCGGCGGCGCTGTGGCCCGCGGCGCCCGGTGCGGTGCCGTGGCCTACGTTCGCGGTGAACGTGGCGGGGTGCCTCGCGCTCGGGCTGTTCACCGCGCGGCTCGCCCGGGCCCGGCGGCCCTGGGCCTACCTGCGGCCGTTCCTCGGCGTCGGGGTGATCGGCGGGTTCACCACGTTCTCCACGTACGCCGAGGAGACGCGGGTCCTGCTGGCGTCCGGGCACGCCCCCGTGGCGTTCGGATACCTGCTGTGCTCGCTGCTCGCCGGCGTGCTCGGCGCCCTCGCCGGCCTCGCCCTCGGCGGCGCCCTCCCCTCCCGCCGGTCCCGCCGGTCCAGCGCGCACGAGGGTCGCGGTGGCGGGCGGGGCGAGGTGGCGCCGTGACGGCGGTGCTCGTGTTCGTGGGCGGGGCGGTGGGCGCGCCGCTGCGCTATCTCGTGGACCGGCTGTGCCGGCGGGCCTTCGGCGAGACCTTCCCGTGGGGGACGGTAGCCGTGAACCTGCTCGGCTCGTTCCTGCTCGGCGCGCTGACCGCTGCCTCGGGACACGCCGCTCCCGGCTACGCCCTGCTGGGCACGGGCATCTGCGGCGGGTTCACCACGTTCAGCACGTTCGCGTACGAGACCGTACGGCTCGGGATGGGCGGCGCGTACGGCCGCGCCGCACTGAACGCGGGCGTCAGTCTGGCCGTGGGGGTCGCCGCCGCCGCGGCCGGCTTCACCCTCGTGGGCTAGGCC
>WHSL01000272.1 GCA_009380095.1 Streptosporangiales bacterium
CCGCCGCTCGGCCCGGAGGCGGGAGGCCCGAGCCTGCCGCTCGGCCCGGAGGCGGGAGGCCCGAGCCTGCCGCTCGGCCCGGAGGCGGGAGGCCCGAGCCTGCCGCTCGGCCCGGAGGCGGGAGGCCCGAGCCTGCCGCTCGGCCCGGAAGCGGGAGGCCCGAGCGCGACGATCGGCCTGGCCACGGGAGTCCCGAGCGCGCCGAGCGGACCGGAAGCGAGGGGGCCGAGCGTGTCGAGTGGCCCGGCCGCGGAACGTCGGCGCGGGGCGATGCGGGGGTGTCGCGGTTCGGGGGGTCGGGGTGGTGGGGGGTGGGGTGGTGGCATGTGCCGTTTGCGGTGCTGTTCGTGGTCGGGGTGGGGCTGCGGGTGATCGTGTGGGCGGCTTATAGCCCTGCGCTGCTGTATGTGGACTCGTATCGGTATCTGGGGATGGTCGATGGCGCGACCATGGAGGGGCCGGATCCGGCGGGTTATCCGATCTTTCTGAAGGGGGTGTTGGCGGTTGGGGATCTGTCCTGGGTGCCTGCCGTTCAGCACCTGATCGGGCTTGGCCTTGCCGCTGGGATTTACGCGTTGTTGCTTCGGCGTGGTGTTCATCCGGGGCTTGCCTCGCTTGCGGCTGCGCCGGTGTTGCTGGATGCGTATGTGCTGCAGATCTCTCAGCTCGTCATGTCCGACCTGCTGTTCATCGCGTTGCTGTTCGCGGCGGCCGGGGTGCTGGCGTGGCGGCCTCGGCCGGGGCTTGGTGCGGTCGCCGCGGCGGGGGCGCTGTTGGCGGCGGCCGTGAGTGTCCGGACCGTGGGGCAGCCGGTGATCGTCGCGGGGCTGGCGTATGTGCTGCTTGCCGGTGCGGGTGTCGGTGCCGGTGCGGGTGCGGGTGCCGGACGTGGACCCGGACCCGGACGTGGACCCGGACGTGGACCCGGATGTGGACCCGGACGGTGCCGGTGCCGGGGGCAGGAGAAGGGTGACGGCGGGGTGGGCTCGGGTCTGCGGCGCCGGCTGGTGGCGGCGGGGACGATGGCCGGGGCGTTCGTGCTGGTGCTCGGCGGCTACATGGTTTGGAGTGTGCAGAGTTACGGCGAGTGGGGGATGGGCACCTCGCATACCCGGGTCATGTACGCGCGCGCCGCCACCTTTGCCGACTGCGTGACGCTGGATCTGCCCGTGTACCAGCGGCCGCTCTGCCCGAGGGTGCCTGCCGGGCAGCGCCCCGGGGTGGACGCCTACATGTGGAGCACGAGTTCGCCCGCGTACCACTACCGCCCGCCCGCCGGCATGAGCAAGGACGTGGTGCTCGCCGACTTTGCCTGGCGGGTCTTCACCCAGCAGCCGCTTGGGCTCGCGCGTGAGGCGGCGACCGACTTCCTGCGCGGCTTCGTCCCGGTCAAGGCGGATATGCCGGGTCAGGTGCCGATCAAGCGCTGGCAGTTCCAGACCGCGTACCCGCAGACCGGCGTACGGGACGGCACGCCCGAGAACGTCGCCGAACGGTTCGGCGGCGGCCTGCCCCAGGTCGACACCCGGCTCGCCACCCTGCTGCGGGCGTATCAGCTCGGCCCGGGGCACGTACCGGGGACCGTGGTCGGCGTCTGCCTACTGCTCGGCCTGCTCGGGGCCGTGGGAGTGGGTCGCGCCCGCCACTCGCCGCTCCGCTCGGCCTGCCTCCTCTTCGCGGCGACCGGCGCGAGCGTGCTCCTGATCGCCGCCATCTTCCAGTTCTCCTGGCGTTACCAGCTCCCCGGGATCGTGATCCTCCCCGTCGCCGGCGCCCTCGGCGTCACGGCCCTCTTCCACCGCCGGAAGGAAACGCCGCCAGCCGCACCGGCCCCCGCCCCGGACCTGGCCACCACCTCCCGCCGCTGATCTCCACGCGGCCCCAAACCACGCCCGCCGGAAGGCATCGCGCGGTGATCTCCGAGCCCGGTGGGCCGGCTCAGCCGATCGGGCAGGAGTCGCGGTACTCGGAGATCGCGCTCTCGCGCGGCGGCGGGCAGAGGAACTGGGTGTACGTACGGAACGTCATGACGCAAGCTGGTCCCGGTGCGATCACGACGGGAGGGCGGCCCGGGCATGGCGGATGGGACGGACACGGCAAGCAAGATCGTGTCGCTGCGCGAGCTCGCGGCGCTGGTCCCGGACGGGGCCTCGGTGGCGCTGGGCGGGAGCTTCCTGCACCGCGGGCCGTTCGCGTTCGTACGGGAGCTGATCCGCCAGCGCCGCATCGGGCTGGAGATCGTCAAGCAGTCGCCCGGGTACGACCTCGACGTGCTCTGCCGCGCCGGTGCGGTCGCCAAGGCCTACACCGGCATCGTCGCCATGGAGGGCAACTTCGGCCTCGCCCCGTGGTACCGGCGCGCGGTGGAGCGCAAGGAGATCGAGCTCGAGGAGAACGCCTGCTACAGCCTCACCTCGCGGCTCCGCGCGGCCGCGTACGGCGTGCCGTTCCAGCCGGTCGCCGGGCTGCACGGCTCGGACATCCCCGCGCTGAACGGCTGGAAGGAGATCCCGGACCCGTACGGCTCCGGCCGCAGCGTCTGGGTGGTGCCCGCGCTCAGCCCGGACTTCGCCGTGCTGCACGCCCCGGAGGTCAGCGAGCACGGGGACGTACGGATCCTCGGCACGCCGCACTGGGACCGGATCATGAGCCGCGCCGCCAAGCGCGTACTGGTGGTGGCCGAACGCATCGCCCCGATGGAGAGCTTCCGCGAGCACCCGGAGAAGACGCTGGTACCGCACTTCATGGTGGAGGCCGTCGCGGTGCAGCCGCAGGGAGCCTGGCCCGGGTCGTGCCATCCCGACTACGCGATCGACTATCCGGCCGTGGAGCACTACATGTCCGAAGCCGAGTCCACCCTCCAGGCGCACCTGGAGCGGGCGCCGGAGCTCCGGGGGAGCAGCCGTGACTGAACCCCTGAAGACCCAGCCCCTGAAGACCGAGCCCTGGTCGCCGTTCTCCTACATCGTGACGAACCTGGCCCGCTTCGTGGAGCCCGGCGACGTCGCGTTCAGCGGGGTCAACTCCTCGATGGCAATGCTGGCCTGCCTGCTCGCCAAGCGCGCGTACGACTTCCCGTTCACCTACATCAACGTGGCGGGCGGGGTGGATCCCGAGCCGCGGTACGCGCCGCTGTCCAGCTCCGACCCCGAGCTGGCCCGGGAGTCCGCCTCGATCTTCGCCAACGAGGACTTCTACGACCTGTGCGCCCGGGGCCGGATGGACCTGTGCTTCCTCGGCGCCGCGCAGATCGACGCGCAGGGGCGGACCAACGTGTCGGTGATCGGTGACTGGCACGAGCCGAAGGTACGGCTGCCCGGAGGCGGCGGCGCCGCGGTCATGCTGCCCACCGCGCGCCGGTCCTGCACCTGGCGGACCGAGCACTCCACCCGCACGCTCGTGGACAGGCTCGACTTCATCACCGGGGGCGGGGGCATGTACGGCGTCGTCACGCCGATCGCCGTGCTGGTGAAGCGGGACGGACGGCTCCGCCTCGACTCCTGGCACCCGGACGTGACCGTGGACGAGGTGGTGGACCGTACCGGCTTCGAGCTGGACACCTCGGGCGCCGCGCCCACCCGGCCCCCCACCGAGGCCGAACGCGCCGCCCTGGCCTCGCTCGACCCGGACGGCACCTTCGAACGCGACGCCAAGATCCGCGGTTAGCCGGCGGCGAGGACGTCGGCGGGCGAGAACGAGCCGAGCTCGCGGCCCTCGCGGGTGACGAGTCCGGCGAGCCGCTGCAGCGCGGCGTTGACCGGCGTGGGCACGCCGAGCGTACGACCGAGCAGCGCGATCTCGCCGTTGAGGTAGTCGGCCTCGATGGTGCCGGTGCCGCGCCGCACGCTCTGCAGCGAGGAGCTGCCGGGCCAGCGGCCGGCCGACACCGTGGGCCGGATGGTGACCGCGGGGTAGGCCTCCATTCCGGTCTCGCTGAACGGGATGCCGGCCGCCTCCAGCACGGCGCGGCCCTCGTCGCGGGCGGCGGCGACCACCTCGGCGGCCTCCGCGCCCCGCCCGCACACCACCTCGGCGGCGTTGACCAGGTTGGTGAGCAGCTTGCCGTACTTGAAGCGCATGATGTCGGGCCGCGCCGTGGACTCGAAGCCGCTCTTGCCGAGCGCCTCCGCGAGGGCCTCGGCGGTGGCGTCCGTGCCCTCGGGGTAGCGGCCCAGGTCGAGCACGCCGTGCGTGGGCGCGGAGAACGCCTGCACCACGCCGGGCTCCAGGTGGGCGGCCGGGATCACCACGCACATCGCGTACACCTTGGCGAACCGGCGCAGCGCCAGCCGCTCGTTCTCCACGCCGTTCTGCGCGCAGACGATGGACACGCTCGGCGGGGCCACCGCCGACAGCGCCTCCAGCGCGGCCGCGGTGTCCTGGGTCTTCATCCCGAGCACGATCGCGTCGTCGGGGCGGAACTCCAGCTCCGAGGGGTGCCGGACCACCGGCACGCGGACCCGGTCACCGGACTCCGGCGTCTCCACCAGCAGGCCGCGCTCCTTGATCGCGTCGTGGTGGGCGCCGCGCGCGATCAGTACGACCTCATGTCCCGCCAGGTGCAGCCGCCCGCCCATGACCCCGCCGACGGCGCCCGCCCCGTACACCACGAATCGCATGTCGCATCCCTCCGGTCGTACCGGTTCATCGCCATGTTCCGCCGGGCTCCATCCTGGCGTACGGGGGTGACGGTTCCGCCGACGGCCCGGTCGCCCGACCGTGCCCGTGACGCTTGGTAGCCGAGCGAATGCAATGTGTTTGCAACGTGCCGTTGCCTAACGTCGGCGTCACTGGGTGCTCGCGCCCGCCGGGAGCGGGATACGCCGAACGGCGCGCCGCGCGGGGGAGGCACGCCGCGGCGAGGGGGTGGTTCCTTGCGGCGCGGGCACCCGGGCCGGGAACGGAGAGCGTGGAGCGCGACACGCCGGGGGCGGGACCATGATCCGCGGCGGCCCCCGAAAAACGTCGGTGCCCCCTGGCAGGGTGACCGCCATGTACGAGACCGCGGAGGAGCTCGACCGGCTCCAGGACCTGCTCGACACCTCGCTCGAAGCCTCGACCGCGCATCTGCGGGCGATCGTCAAGCCGGGGGAGCGCACGCTCCCCGCCGACCGGCTCACCGAGGTGCTCACCGGCATGTGCACCCTGTCCATCGCGACCGTCACCGCGCGGAGGGAGCCGCGCATCAGCGGCATCGACGGGCACTTCGTGCACGGCACGTGGATCTTCGGCACCGACGCGTCGGCGGCCAAGGCCCGGCACCTGCGGGCCCGGCCCGCCGTGAGCGTCGCGCACCTGCGCGGCGAGGCGCTCGGCGTGTTCGCCCACGGCACCGCCGAGCTGATCTACGGCCCGGAGGAACGGGAGCACCCACTCTGGCCGGAGGCGCACCGCCACCTCCTCGCCCACTACAACGACGACCCCGTGAAGTGGGGCGACATCGTCTACTACCGCCTCCAGCCGAGCTGGATGGTGGCGTACGCCTTCGCCCCCGACTCCATCCCGGAGACGTAGCCCGCCACGGGTCAGCGCAGGAAGGTGCCCAGCCCGTCGAGGAGGCGCTCCACGTCGTCCCGGTCGGAGTAGGGGGCCAGGCCGGCGCGCAGCCCGCCGGTCGCCCCGAGGCCGAGCCACAGCGACGCCTCGCGGGCGTAGAAGTCCCCCGCCCCGTGTTCACCCGGCGCTCGGCGAGGAAGTCCCGGGCCGCCGTGGCCTCGTGCCGCGCGAAGGTCATCAGCAGTGTCGGCGTACGGTGCCGCGCTCGGGAGTGCACCCGGACCCCGTCCAGGCTCCCGAGCCCGGCCTCCAACTCCACCCGGAGGTCGTCCTCATGACGTTCGATCAGCTCCATCGCGGTCAGCAGGCGTTCCCGCCGGGAGCCGCCCGGCGGGGCCAGCCCGGCCAGAAAGTCGACGGCCGCCGTCGTGCCGGCCAGCAGCTCGTACGGGAGCGTGCCGAGCTCGAAGCGCTCCGGCACGGCGTCGGTGGCGGGCAGCAGCTTGTCCGGGCGGAGCCGCTCCAGCGTCTCCGGCCGGGCGGCCAGCACGCCCAGGTGCGGCCCGAGGAACTTGTACGGGGAGCAGGCGAAGAAGTCGGCGCCGAGCGCGGCGACGTCGACCGGGGCGTGCGCGGTGAGGTGCACCCCGTCGACGAAGAGCAGCGCGCCGGCCCGGTGCGCGAGCCGTGCGATCTCCGCGACCGGCGGGCGGGTGCCGATCAGGTTGGACGCGCCCGTCACCGCGACGAGCCGGGTGCGCTCGGAGAGCACCGGGGTGACGGCCTCGATCGGCATCTCCCCGGTGGAGGGGTCGAAGTCGATCCAGCGGATCGTCGCCCCGGCGGCGGTCGCGGCGATCACCCACGGCCTGACGTTGGCGTCGTGGTCCAGCCGCGACACCACCACCTCGTCCCCGGCGCCCCAGTCCTTGGCGAGGGTGCGGGCGAGGTCGAAGGTCAGCTGCGTCATGCTGTGGCCGAAGACGATGCCGCCCGGGTCCGCGCCGAGCAGGTCGGCGGCCGCCGCGCGGGCCCCCAGCACCAGGTCATCGGCGCACCGCTCCGCCGCCGTGGC
>WHSL01000301.1 GCA_009380095.1 Streptosporangiales bacterium
ACGAGGTCACCGGCCCCTTCCGGCCTCAGGGGGCGATGGCGACGTAGACCGTGTTGGCGGACTCGCGGTCTTGCAGGTGGTTGTGGAACGTGACGACGTGGGCCTGCCACTCGCGGAACGTCTCCGTCAGGGCGGCGCCGAAGGTCTCGTCCGGCGGATCGTTCGACCACAGGCCGAAGACGCCGCCGGGATGCAGGTGTGCGGTCAGGGCGCGCAGCCCCGCGGGCGTGTAGAAGTCCGCGTGACTCGGCCGCAGGACGTGGCCAGGGGCGTGGTCGATGTCCAGCAGGATGACGTGCATCCGGTGCCGGGGCGGCGCCGCGATGGTGGCGAAGAAGTCCCCGTGCACCAGGTGGCAACGGGGGTCGGCGGTGAGTTCCTCGCCCAGCGGGAGCAGGCCGCGTTCGTGCCAGCCGATGACCTCGCCGAGGGCGTCGATCACGGTGAGCGACCGGACGCGCCGGTCCTCCAGCGCCGCGTGCGCCGTGTAACCCAGCCCGAGACCGCCCACCGCGACGTCCAGCGTCGAGCCGGGATGGGCCGCCAGCGCGAGCCGGGCGAGCTCGACCTCGGCCACGGTGAACAGGCTGGACATGAGGAACTCGTCGCCCAGTTTGATCTCGTAGACGTCGACGTCGAGTACGGGCTCGCGCCGCCGCCGCAGGCTGAGCTCACCCATCGGGGTACGGCACCAGTCGAGCTCGGCGAACCGCCTGGATGCCATTCAGCGTTCCTCCCGGTCGGGTGGCCACGGCCCATGCCCCCGGCCCGCGGCCGCCGCGTGTGGTGAGGACCACCCGGGACGCGACCCTAACGTAAAGTGCAGGACCGGCCGCGCGGCGCGCGCGGGTGGCGTACCGGAAGGGGCGGAGAAGCAGGTGACGGCGGTCGATATCGGGTCCGGGGTGCGCTCCGGCGGTGGTGAGGTGCTCGCGGAGGCCGGGCGGCGGCGGACGTTCGCGGTGATCAGCCATCCGGACGCGGGCAAGTCGACGCTGACGGAGGCGCTGGCGCTGCACGCCTCGGCGATCAGCCAGGCCGGGGCCGTACACGGCAAGGCGGGCCGGCGCGGCGTGACCTCGGACTGGATGGCGATGGAGCGCGACCGGGGCATCTCGATCACCTCCGCGGTGCTGCGCTTCGACTTCGGCGACACCGTGGTGAACCTGCTCGACACCCCCGGACACGCCGACTTCTCCGAAGACACGTATCGGGTGCTGGAGGCCGTCGACTGCGCGGTCATGCTGCTGGACTCCGCCAAGGGGCTGGAGCCGCAGACGCTGAAGCTGTTCGACGTGTGCCGCAGCCGACGGGTGCCGGTGATCACGTTCGTCAACAAGTGGGACCGTCCCGGCCGCGAGCCGCTGGAGCTGCTGGACGAGATCGAGCAGCGCCTGCGGCTGCGCCCCACCCCGGTGAACTGGCCGGTCGGCGTGGCCGGCGACTTCCGTGGCCTGCTCGAGTGCGCGACCGGTGACTACACCGCGTTCACCCGCACGCCCGGTGGCGCGGGCCGCGCGCTGGAGGAGCGGATGGACGCCGCCCGGGCCGCGGAACGGGAGGGCGAGGCCTACACCCGGGCCACCGAGGAGCTGGCGCTCCTGGAGGAGATCGGCGCGGGTGTGGACGAGCCGTCCTTCCTGGCGGGCGAGTCGAGCCCGGTGCTGTTCGGCGCGGCGCTGCCCAACTTCGGAGTGGCGCGGCTGCTGGAGGCGCTGCGCGAGCTCGCGCCCGCGCCGCGGCCCCGTACCGACGTCGCCGAGACGCCACGGCCGATCGACGCGCCGTTCTCCGGCCTCGTCTTCAAGGTCCAGGCCGGCATGAACGCCGCGCACCGCGACCGCATCGCCTTCGTACGGGTCTGCTCGGGCCGGTTCGAGCGCGGCATGGTGCTCACGCACGCGGCGAGTGGGCGGCCGTTCGCCACCAAGTACGCGCAGGCGATGTTCGGCGCGGAGCGGGAGACCCTGGACGTCGCCTACCCCGGTGACGTGATCGGCCTGGTCAACGCGGACGCGCTGCGGCCCGGCGACACCCTGTACGAGGGCCCGGCCGTGGAGTTCCCCGGCATCCCGAGCTTCGCCCCCGAGTACTTCGCCGTCCTGCGCTGCAAGGACTCCGGCAAGAGCAAGCAGTTCCGCAAGGGCGTCGACCAGCTCGGCACCGAGGGCGTCGTCCAGGTGCTCGCCTCCGACCTGCGCGGCGACCAGGCGCCGGTGCTGGCGGCCGTCGGCCCGCTGCAGTTCGACGTCGTACGGCACCGGCTGGAACACGAGTTCCGCGCGCCCGCCACCCTGGACCACCTGGGCTACCAGCTCGCGATGCGGACCGACGCCGCCGGCGCCGAGGCGCTGATCGGCGAGCGAGGGACCGAGGTGCTGACCCGCCGGCTCGACGGGGCCCTGCTGGCCCTGTTCGCCGACAAGTGGGTGCTGTCCGCACTGCGCCGCAACCGGCCCGAGATCCTGCTGGAGCCCCTACTCGCCGGAACCGGCTGACCCCTCCCCGCCCTGGCCCCGGCAGGGCGTAAGGAATGCGGGGCGGGGGTTTACACGGTGGTTCTGGTCAGGTGGGGGCGGGGCGGGAGATCGTGATCGGCATCGGGGGAGGCTGATCATCGATCTCGTGTGAGGTGCCGATGAGTTCCCCCGAGCGTTCCGGACGGTCCACGTCCGAGCAGGCCGGTCAGCCGACGCTGCGGCGTAACGCGGTCGGGCTGGGCGGGGCGGTGATCATGTCGGCCGCGTTGATGGGGCCGGCCGTCTCGATCTTCTTCAACCCGCAGGTCGCGGCCGGGCACGCGGGCGCGGCGACGCCGCTGGTGTTCGCGGCCTCGCTGGCCGTCTCGCTGATCGTCGCGGTGGGCGTGATGGAGATGGCCCGGGAGCTGCCGAGTGCGGGGGCCTTCTACACCTACGTGGTCCGCGCGATCGGGCCCCGTACCGGCTTCGTCACCGGCGGCCTCATATTCGTCGCGTACGCCCTGCTGGTCCCGGCGGAGCTGGCGCTCATCGGCAACTTCACGGCGGAGATCCTCGCCGGGTACGGCATCCACATCCACTGGGCGATCATCTCGCTGGCGTTCGGCGTGCTGATGGTCACGCTGTCGCTGCGCGGCATCACCGGCTCGCTGCGTACGGCGCTGATCCTGTTCGCCGCCGAGGTCGCGGTGATCGTGCTGCTGAGCGCGATCGTGCTGGCCTCCGGCGGCGCGAACGGCCTCACCACCGAGCCGTTCAACCCGGCCGCGTCGCCGGACGGGCTGTCCGGCATCGCGCTCGGCATGGTGTTCGGCATCCTGTCCTTCGTCGGCTTCGAGGCCGCCGCCACGCTCGGGGAGGAGGTCCGCCGGCCGCGCCGCAACGTGCCGCTCGGCATCTTCCTCTCGCTGCTCTTCGTCGGCGTGATCTACGTGTTCTGCACGTACGCCGAGATGATCGGCTTCGGCACCGACCGGGTGGGCGCGCTCGCCGAGGACGCCGCGCCGTTCACCACGCTCGCCCGGACGTACGCGCCGTGGCTCGAGCTCTTCGTCGGCCTCGCCGGGGTCTCCAGCATCTTCGCGGTGATCATGAACTCCAACAACGGCATCGTCCGGATCCTGTACGCGATGGGCCGCGAGGGGCTGCTCCCCCGGCGGCTCTCCCAGGTGCACCCCGTGCACCGCACCCCCACCGCCGCGATCTGGGCGCAGGCCGTGGTGGCCGCGGTGTTCACGTTCGGCGTCGGGTTCCTGGCCGGGCCGTTCGAGACCTACGTCTACCTCGGCGCGATGCTGACGCTGGCGATCATCCCGGTGTACGTGCTGACCAACGTCGCGTGCGTCCGGTTCTTCGCCCGCCGCGCGGACCGCCGCGTGCTCCGGCACATCGTGCTGCCGGTCGCCGGCATCCTCGCGCTGGCGATCCCGGTCTACGGGCAGGTGTATCCGGCGCCGGACCCGCCGCTGCGCTACTTCCCGTACGTCGTCCTCGCCTTCATCGTGGTCACCGCGGTGGCCGCGACGGTCATCGGGCGGAACCGGCCGGTTCTGCTCTCCCGCGCGGGCGCCGTGCTCGCCCCGGACGAGCCGGTCGTGCGGGAGGAGTCGGCAGGCGGGGTCTGACCTCGTGGCCCTACGATCGCGGTGTGGGGGCCGCGCGCGATGAGGACAGTCCGCCGGGCGGCGCGGGCCGCCCCGAGCGGCTGCGTGAGGTCGTGGCGGTGTTCCTCAAGCTCGGCCTGATCGGGTTCGGCGGGCCGGCGGCGCACACCGCGATGATGCGCGAGGAGCTGGTGCGCCGCCGTGGCTGGGTGAGCGACCGGCGGTTCGCGGACCTGATGGCGGCGACGAACCTGATCCCCGGGCCCAACTCCACCGAGCTGGCCATCCATCTTGGGCACGACCGGGCGGGGCGGCGCGGGCTCGTCATGGCGGGCGTGTGCTTCATCCTGCCCGCCGCGCTGATCGTGACCGCGCTGGCCTGGGCGTACGTACGGTTCGGTCAGACGCCCGCGGTGGAGGGCGTGCTGTACGGGATCGTCCCGGCGGTCATCGCGATCATCGTGAACGCGCTCATCGGGCTGGCCCGTACGGTAGTCACGAACCTCTGGCTCGGCGCGCTCGCCGTCGCCGCGCTCGCCGCGTACCTGTTCGGGGTCAACGAGTTGCTCGTGCTTGCGGCCGGGGCGGTGGTCGCGGCGCTCGCCCACCTCTCCCGCGACCTCGCCCGGCACCGTCAGGCGCTGCTGGCCGGTCCGCTGCTCGCGATGGCCGGGCAGCCGGTCTTCCCGGATCCGGCGGCCGGACAGCTCACCCAGCTGTTCCTCACGCTGCTGAAGATCGGCTCGGTGCTGTACGGCAGCGGGTACGTGCTGCTGGCCTTCCTGCGCGGCGACTTCGTCGCCCGCCTCGGCTGGCTCACCGAGCAGCAGCTGGTGGACGCGGTCTCCATCGGCCAGGTCACGCCGGGGCCGGTCTTCACCACCGCGACGTTCGTCGGGTACGTGGTCGCCGGGCCGGTCGGCGCGCTGCTGGCGACCGTGGCGATCTTCCTGCCGTCGTTCGTGTTCGTCGGGCTGCTCACCCGGATCACCGACCGGCTGCGCGCCACCCCGTGGACGTCGGCATTGCTCGACGGGGTCAGCGCGGTGGCGCTCGCCCTGATGGCGGGCGTGTCGTGGCAGCTGGCCCGCACCGCCATCATCGATCCCCTCACGCTCGGCATCGCGCTCGTCACGCTGCTCCTGCTCTGGCGGACGCGGCTGAACAACGCCTGGTACATCGCCGCGGGCGCGCTCACCGGCCTGGCGCACACGCTGCTGACCTGAG
>WHSL01000126.1 GCA_009380095.1 Streptosporangiales bacterium
CAGCCACTTCCGCGCACGGGTCCTGAAGTCCACGGCCGCTCCACCGTCAGAGGTCATCGGTCGGACCCTCTCTGTTCACAGGGTTGAAACAACCGATCGTTTGTTTGCAAGCTAGAGCGGCATCTCATCAGGTGTCAATGGGCTCGACGCGGTCGCCACGGACGAGTCCTGCCGGGCGCTGATCATCACCGGCGCGGGCCGCGGGTTCTGCGCCGGCCTCGACCTCAAGGGGGCGTGCGCGGCGAACAGCCCGATGGGGGTGTGGATGACCAGGGAGGTGATGTGGTCGCAGCCGGAGATCCCGTCGCTGCAGGCCGGCATCGATCTGGAGAATCGCACCCAGATCACCACGACCTTCACCCAAGATCAGCGGGAGGCCGTCGCGGCCTTCCCGAGCGCCGTCCCGCCGCCTTCAGGAATGAGTGACAGGAGCCTTCCGACGTGCTGACACCGTTCGACGACTACCCCATCCACCAGGCGCCGGTGCCGCTCGCGCACTCCTTCGCCGGGCACCCGGATCACTACGACAGGTTCTGGTTCAACGGCTACACCGAGGACTACTACTTCGCCGTCGCGCTCGGCACGTACCCGGGGCGCGGCGTCATCGACGCGGCGTTCAGCGTGGTGCGGGACGGCGAGCAGCGCTCGGTCTTCGCATCCGGGCGGATGCCGCTCGACCCCACGCAGACCCGGATCGGGCCGATCTCCATCGAGATCGTCGAGCCCTTGCGGACCTGCCGGATCGTGGTGGACGCGCCGGAGCACGGGCTCGGTGCGGACCTGACTTTCCGGGCCCGCACGGCCGCCTTCGAGGAACCCCGGCAGACGCTGCACCGGGGCCGCAACCTGATCATGGACGTCACCCGGATGACCCAGTGGGGCACCTGGGGCGGGGCGCTGGAGGTGACCGGCCGGCGGCAGTGGCTGGACGGCGAGGTGTACGGCACCAAGGACCGCTCGTGGGGGATACGGCCGGTGGGCGGGCCCGTACCGGCCGCCCCGCCCACCACCACCCCGCAGCTGTTCTTCCTCTGGGCGCCGCTGCACTTCCCCGAGGAGTGCCTGCACTTCCTCGTCTTCGAGGACGCCGCCGGCCGGCCCTGGTCGCACACGGCCGCCGCCCTGCCGCCACTCGGCCCGGACGACCCGGCGTACGGGCCGGGCAGCGAGGCCGAGCACTTCGACCGCGGTGAGCACGCGGTGCGCTGGGCGCCGGGGCTGCGCCGGTCCGACGGGGCCACGATCACCCTGCACGGACGGGCGGCCGGGCCCGAGGTGGTGGAGCTGGAGCCGCTGATGACGTTCCGGATGCGCGGCGCCGGCTACACCCACCCCACCCGCGGCCATGGCGTCTGGCACGACGAGCTGTCCGTGCACGGCGAGGCGCACCCCTGCGCGGAGCTCGACTCGCTGGACCCGAGCAGCATCCACATCCAGCAGGTGATGCGCTGCACCTGGGGAGACCGTCGCGGCCTGGGCGTGCTCGAACAGCTCGCGATCGGCCCGCACGCCCCCAGCGGCTTCAAGAACATCCTCGACGGCGCCCCCGGCTGAGGGCGCCGCCGGCTGAGCCGCCGTGCCGGCGTCAGAACGGGCAGACGCGGATGGGGTTGGTCTCGTCGGCGATGTCGCTGTCCTTCACCCAGCCCCACCGGCCGAAGTCGTCACCCTGGGTCCACACCCAGCGGTTCGGGTGCGGTCCCCCGCCACCGGTCGACTGGCCCTCCTTGCGGCAGTTGAACCAGCTCGGGTTGGTCCGCAGGCGGTCGATGACCGTGGGGTTGGTGCCCCGCGAGTAGATCGGCGCGCCGACTCGGTTGGCGCACCGCCAGGCCGGCGACCACGGCGCGTTGGCGTCGTCGCGGAAGCACGAGGCGGCCGCGGTGACGTCGCCGGTGGTGTTCGCGGAGGGGGTCGCCGTCGAGGCTGACGCGGACATCGCGCCGAAGGCGGTGAGGGCCCCCACGGCCCCGGTGGCCGCGATCACGGAGAGTTTCGCAAGACGCATGGTTCGACTCCTCTGTCCGAGCCCGCGCGGGAGGGGCGGGCTTCCGGCGACAGGTTCGCGCGGCCGGCCCGTGCGCACAGGCCCCCTTTCAGCCTGGGCCGAAGGGCTGGCCACGCGCGGCCAGCGCCGTGCACGGGATCCGTACGGGCGCTATACGGATAGGTGCGATTGAACGCGGCCGACGGGGGAGCCAACGGGGGATCTGGCGATGCTGCGTATTCATTTCACCGGAAAGGACCTGGGCCGCGTCCGGTTCACGGACGGGCCGGAGCCGATGTGGGAGGTCCTGCTCGGCCTGCACGCGCTCAATGAGCGCGGCGGCGGGCTCGTCTTCGACCAGTGGCGCCGGCACGTCCGGCGCCGGTTATGCGCGCCGGCCCGCTGGCTGCTCGCGCTCGCGCCGCCACGCGGCTACTCGCCGGACTTCCTCACCCCCGGCCCGGGCCTCCGCGGCGGCCTGGAGGAGGATCTCGACGCGGTGCTGGCCACCCCGCGGCGGCGGATCGGCGCCGACCTCGCGCGGCTGGCCCAGCGCCACCCGTTACCCGGGCCGGCCGCGGAGCTGGCCGGCGGCGACCGCACCGCGCTGCGCACGCTCGGCGCGGCGGTCCGCGCCTTCCACGCGGCCGCGCTCGCCCCCTTCTGGGACCGGATCCAGGCCGAGGTCCACACGGACCTAACGGACCGTGGCGGCGTCCTGATGCACGGTGGTGCGGAGCCGGCGCTGGCCGGGCTGCCCGGCGCCCGCTGGCGCCCGCCCACGCTGGAGGTTCCGTATCCGGTCGAACGCGATCTCCATCTCGGCGGGCGCGGCCTCCGGCTGGTGCCGGCGTTCTTCTGCCGCGTCCGCCCGGTCACCCTCGCCGACCCGGAGCTGCCGCCGGCGCTCGTCTACCCGATCGAACACGACCTCGCGTGGTTCGCGCCCGAGCCGCCCTCCCGGTCCCCCGGGACGCTGGCGGCGCTGCTCGGGCGGAGCCGGGCCGCGGTGCTGACCGCCATCGCCGCGCGGCCCGCCACCACCACGCAGGTCGCGCGGCGGATCGGCGTCTCCATGGCCTCGGCGAGCCAGCACGCCACCGTGCTCCGCAACGCCGGCCTGATCAGCACCTGCCGGCGGGGCAGCCGGGTGGTCCACACCGTCACCCCGGCCGGCGCGGCGCTGGCCGGGTGCACGGCGGGCTCAGCCGCCGAGCAGTGACTCCGCGTCCAGGTCGAGGGCCTGGCGGCCGTGCCGTTCGGCCATGGCCATGAACATGTCGTCGCCGCGGTCGGTGCGGGTGACCAGCATCGACGCGGCGACGGCCATGGTGAGGCCGTCGAAGCTGTAGCGGCGGTAGTCGTGCCAGACCTCGTCCCAGCTCAGCTCCACCCCGGCGGCGCGGAGTCCGGCGTGGTAGGCCCGTACGAGATCCTGCTCGTGCGCGCGCCGCTCCTCGGGCAGCAGGCCGGAGCCGACGAAGTACGCGACGTCGCTCAGCGACTTGCCGATCTTGATGGTCTGCCAGTCCAGCACGGCCACGCGTTCCCCGCCGAACAGCAGGTTGTCCAGGCGGAAGTCGCCGTGCACGAGCGTCCACGGGCGGGGGCGGTGCCCGGCCAGCTCCCCCAGCTGCGGGATGTACCGGTGCACGAGCGCCATCACCTCGGGGTCGAGCCGGTCCCGGTACCGGTCGGTGAACCCGGGGAGCAGCCCGTTCACCAGCTGCCCGACGAACTCGGCGGCCCCGGGCTCGGGGCGGGTCAGCCAGTCCAGGGCGATCAGCTCCGGATCGTCCCACCGCGAGGCGTGCAGCGCCACGAGCTCGCGTACGGTCGCCGCGGCCTGGTCCACGGTGCACCCCGTCACCTGATCCCCCACCTCGGCGGGGGCGAGGTCCTCCAGCAGCACCACGTAGCCCTGGGTCTCCGGGTCGAACGCGGAGGCGTAGCAGCGCGGGGTGTGCACGCCGACGGTGGCGGCGAGGTCCCGGTAGAAGGCGGCCTCCAGCTCGTACGTGCGCTGCGCGGCGGCGGTCGCCCGGCTCTCCTCGGCGGCGGCCGGCACCTTCGCGATCAGCACGTCGGGGCCGGGATTCGGCCGGTCCCAGGTCAGCCGGAGCCGCACGCTGTCGGCGACCATGCCGTTGCCGACCTGTACGGCCTCCACGCCGACGACCTCGGCCCCGCCGGAGGCCGCGGCGAGGACGTCGGTGAGCCAGTCGGGTTTGAGATCAGCGATTCCCAGGGGCGCCCGCATGCCGGGAACGTAACGCGGAATTCACCGCGGCGCCATAACTGATCGTCCGCGCGCGCGGGGGGGTCACGTCGCGAGGAGGCCGTGGAGGTACTCGGCCGCGCCGGTGAGGTCGTCGCCGGCGCAGCGGTAGGCCACGTGCCCGTCGGGACGGATCAGGTAGACGCCGCGGCCGCCGGTGCCGAGGCGGCGGAGCAGGTGGCCGCCGGCGTCCCGCAGCGCGCCGGGGACGGCGTCCCGGGTGAGCCGGTGCACCCGCAGCACGCCCCGGTACCGCGCGGCGAGCGCCTCGGCGTCCCGCGCCGGCCCCGCGTCCCCGCAGAGCAGCAGGTGCAGGTACGGCCCGGTCAGCTCGGCCTGGATCGTGGTGTACGCCCCGTCCCGCAGCACCGGCAGGTCCGGCAGCCGCGCCCCCGGCACCGGCCCGCGGCGCAGCCGCGGCACCCCCTCGGCCACGTCCGGGCTGCGCCGGTACGCCACCGTGAGCTGGGAGACGATCCGGAACGCGTACCCCCGCCCCGGCGCGAACCGCGCGGCGAGCGGCAGCACCCGGGGCAGCACCCGGCCGCGGGCCAGCCGCGCGGCGGGGCGCGCGGACAGCGCGGCGGAGGTCGCCCGGTCGGTGAAGGAGAGCAGGAACCGCCCGACCGGCAGCCGCTCGGTCTCGTACGCGTCCAGCAGCGCCGGCCCGGCGTCGCCGCCGGTCACGAACCCCAGCCGCCACCCGAGGTTCCACGCGTCCTGGATGCCGGCGTTCATGCCCTGGGCGCCCGCCGGGCTGTGCACGTGCGCCGCGTCCCCGGCCAGGAAGAACCGCCCGCGCCGGTACCGCTTGGCGAGCCGGTGCCCGATCGTGAAGGCGGTGCTCCACACCGGGTCGCGCAGCCGTACGGTCCCGCCGGTGCGCCGGTCGGCGAGCGCCTGCAGCTCCTCCAGGGTGACCTTTTCGGGATCGGCCGGGCCCACGGGCTCGCGCACCGCGAGCATCCGCCAGGTGGCCGGCCGGCCCAGCGGGAACAGGAACATCAGCCCGTCCGCGGACGGCCAGGCGTGCACCACCCCGGCAGCCAGGTCGCCGTCCGCCTCCAGGTCGGCGAGGAGGAAGGTCTGCGGGTACGCGCCCCCGGGGAAGGAGATCCCTGCCAGCCTCCGTACGGTGCTCCGGGCTCCGTCGCACCCGGCCACGTACCGGGCGAGGACGTGCTCGGACGCGCCGTCGGAGCGCCGCAGCGTGCACCGGACGCCGCCGGTCACCTCCCCCGCCCCGGTCAGCTCGGTGCCGCGCTCGACCTCCACCCCGGCGGCCGCGAGCCGCGCGCCGAGGATCTCCTCGGTCTCCGCCTGGGAGAGGAACAGCAGGTACGGGAACGCCGTGTCCCGCAGGCCGGAGCCGAACGCGGGGATCTCCACCTCCCCGCGCGCGGTGTGCATCCGGATCCGTACCGCCGTGTTGCCGCGCCGCACCATCTCCTCGGTGACGCCGAGCCCGCGCAGCACCTCGAGCGTGCGCGGCTGCACGGCGAGCGCGCGGGACTCGCGCACCCGGGTCGCGCCGCGGTCCACCACGCGCACCGAGGCGCCGAACTCCCGCAGCCAGGCCGCCAGCGTCAGGCCCGTGGGGCCCGCACCCACCACGAGGACATCGATCTCGGAGTCCATGGCGTCGCCCCTCGCGGGGCCGTGTCCGTACGGCCCCACCTTCGATTACCTCACCGCGGCGGCGGCGCGGCAAGCGCCGGGTCCGGCCGCGGGGCACGGGCGGCGCGGCGGGCGCGGCGGGGGCGGCGCGCGGCGAGCAGCAGCCGCAGTGACGAGGTCGCCCGCGCGGGGCTCAGCCACCCGCGGCCTTGTGCGTGCAGGTCACCTTGGGCTCGGGCTGGTAGACGGTGCGGAACTCCTCCCGCTTCACCTCGGCGCCGTCATTCTTGAAGATCCGCCACACCTTGATGGTGAAGCCCTTGGCGCCGGGCATCGGGATGCAGTCCTTGTCGTTGTCGTCGATGCTCTTGAAGTTCTTGATGTCGTACGGCTTGGAGCTCTGCGACTCGATGTCGTACCGCTTGGTGCCCCAGAACGTGACCGTCAGCCCGGAATCCGTGCTGTGCGTGTCGACGAGCACCCCGTGCGGCGAGTTGTTCTTCCAGCGGAAGTCGGGCTGCGGGTAGGAGACCGTGGACTCGCGGCCGGCCGGATACCGGGAGATGTAGAACGAGTGCGGCGTGTGCTGCACGTCCTGCATGCCGGAGAAGAACACCGCGTTGAACATCGTGGTGGCGAACTGGGAGACGCCGCCGCCGACGTCGTCGACGTAGCGCCCATTGAGGATCATCGGCGCCTCGACGAAGCCGCGCGCCTTGTCGCGCTTGCCCACCACGCCGTTCAGGCTGAACGTCTCGCCGGGCTTGACCAGGTGGCCGTCCAGGATGCGGGCGATGGTGCGGATGTTGGTGACCCGCGGCGCGGGCGTGTAGTTGGTGGTGAAGGAGCCGAGCTTCTCCTCGACCCCGAGCTTCTTGGCGTCGGCGGTGCTGAAGCTCGCCTTGCGCGGGATCAGCTCCACGCTCACCACCCGGCCGGACCTCTTGGTGACCACCTTCTCGACCGCCGTGGCGAGGGCCTTGCGGTCCACGCCTTTGCCGTTGCGGGAGGGGATCACCTTGGGCTCGCCGCCCACCAGCTCGATGCGCGCGTCGCGCGGGGCGACGGAGTCCTTGACCAGCCGGTCCTCCAGGCCCTTCAGCGCCTTCTCCGCGTCGAACACCGGCTTCAGCCCGCCGCGTCCGTCCGCGGTGAAGCGCAGCGCGGCCGCGACCCGCGCCGGGGAGAGCTCGACGGTGTGCCCGCCGCCCCGCAGCATCACCGGGGAGGCGACGGCGGTACGGGCCGGGCCGGCCAGCGCCGCGCGCAGCGCCGCCACCGACACGGTCGGGTGGACCGTCTTCACGACGAGGTTCGCCGAGGACGCCCCGGTGGCCAGCGCGGTGCGCAGCGCCGCCGCGGAGGCCTTGTGGTCCAGTGCGCGGCCCGGCCGCGGGGCCCGCGCCCGCGGCCTGGTGCCCCGGTACGCGATGAGGGCCTCCACCTTGTCCCGGTCGACCCGGGACGCCGCGGTCTCCAGCAGCTCGCCCATCCGCGCCTGGTCGGCGCGGACCCGCGGCGGCACGTCGAGCCCGTCGCCGAGGCCCTGCAGCAGGGAGGCGACGCCGCGGTCGGCCCGGGCGTCGGCGAGCGTGCCGTCGACGTCGAAGGACAGCCCGGCGGTGGTCGGCGCCACCTGGACCCGCTTGGTGCCGACGGTGACGCTGAGCTTGCGCGCGGTGCGCTCGGCGGCGGCCCGCTCCACGAGCGGCCGCGCCTGGGGGGTGGTCATGCCGCCGATGTCCACCCCGAGCACGCGGGTGCCGCGCGCGTAGTCGCCCGCCGTGGCGGCGGCGAAACCGAGCGCGACCACCCCGATGTCGAGTGCGGTGACGACGGCGACCGCGATCATCGCGCGGTTACGTCTGGCAGCCCCGAGCTTCGACTGCTTCACTTGGACTCCGGTCAAGACGGTGGCCTCGGCCGATCGGAGGTCGCCCATGTGCGGCCGGAGGACGGGTTCGTGTTCCTGGCCCGGACGATCGTACCGGGTCACCCGCGTTGACTCGCGGCCAACCGTACGAGCCGCGCCCTTCATCGGGTGAGGAAGGCGGTCAGCTCCTCGGCGGTGGGGGGTACGGCGCCCGCGCGGGTGCAGGTGAGAGCGGCCGCCGCGTTGGCGACCTCGACGATCTCGCCGAGCGGGCCGGTGTCCAGAATGGCCAGCCGCTCGTGCCGATCGCCGCCGAGCAGCTCACGGACCTCCAGCGCGGACAGCAGCGCGCCCATGAACGCGTCGCCGGCGCCGACCGTGTCGGCCACCCGTACCTCGGGCGCGGGCACCGGCACCTCCCCGGCGGCGTTCACCGCGACCGCGCCCTCGGCGCCGAGCGTGAGCACCACCAGGTACGGCCCCAGGTCCAGCCACCGCCGGGCCGCCGCCACCGGCTCCTCGTCCGGGTAGAGGTGCGCGAGGTCCTCGTCGCTGACCTTCACCAGGTGGCTCGGCCGGACGAGGTCCTCGATCCGCCGCCGCCCGCGCGCCATGTCCGGGATGATCGCCGGGCGCACGTTGGGGTCGAGGCTGACCGTGACCGCGCCCCGTTCCCGCTCCCGGCGGACGAGCCCGAGCAGCGCGGACCCGCCGGGCTCCAGCTGCACGGCGAGCGAGCCGACGTGCACCGCGCACACGTCGCCGGGGAGCGGTTCGGGCAGCTCGCCCTCCCGCCAGCCCCAGTCGGCGGTGCCGGTGACCCAGAAGGTGTAGGAGGCCCGGGCCCGCTCGTCCAGCGTGACGAGGGCCAGCGAGGACGGCTCGGGGGCGTCCACGGTGAGGTCCAGCCGGACGCCGTCGGCGGCGAGTCGGTCGCGGATGGCGGCGCCGAAGCCGTCCCGGCTGATGCGGGCGATCATCGAGGCGGGCGTGCCGAGGCGGGCGACGGCGGCGGCGATGTTGGCGGGGCTGCCGCCGGGCAGCGGGCGCAGCAGCCCGTCCCCCGCCGGGACCAGGTCGATGATGTTCTCGCCGGCCACCGCGATCCGCGCCGTCATCCCGCGTCCCCGGCGTGGTCGCGCAGCGCCCCGGCGAGGCTGCCCGCGAGCGGCAGCCACGGCAGCAGGGTGGCCTGCACGACGTGGTAGGCGTCCGGCTTGCCGGCCCAGGTCCCGGTGGCGGGCGTGCCGTCCGGGGCCAGCTCGTGGAACCAGCTGCCGCCCGTACGGTCGACGAAGCGCTCCGCCGCGTGGTCCCAGAACGTGCGGTACCAGCGCTCGTACTCCGGGTCTCCGGTACGGACCCCGAGCGCCGCGGCCGCGCCCGCCGCCTCGGCGATCACCCAGTGCATGCGGGACCGTACGACCGGCCGGTCCGACCAGTCCAGCGTGTACACGAAGCCGTCGGCGCCGTCCGCGGCCCAGCCGACCTCGACGGCCGCGGCGAACAGCGCGCCGGCGTCCTCCACCAGCCAGGACGCCGGCCGCGCGGACGCCGCCTCCAGGTGCAGCAGCAGCCGCCCCCACTCCAGCCAGTGCCCCACCGTGGTGCCGTACGGCCGGAACGCGTGCGCGGGCTCGTCCGCGTTGTACTCGAGCAGCGGCCGCCAGTCCTCGGTGAAGTGCTCCACCGGCCGCATCCCGTTGCGGGCCGCCGCGTTGTGGATCACCCGGGCGGCGATCCGCCCCGCGCGCTCCCGCCAGCGCTCCTCGCCGGTCGCGTCGGCGGCGGCGAGGAACGCCTCCACCAGGTGCATGTTGCTATTAGCTCCCCGGTACGGCTCCGGCTCGCGCCAGGCCCGGTCCCAACTCTCCGCGCAGGCGCCCTCGTCCTCCCGCCAGAAGCGCCGCTCCGTCGCCCCGAGCGCGGCGTCGAGCAGCTCCGCCGCGCCGGGCCGCCCGGCGACGGCGGCGCTCGCCGCGCCGAGGATGACGAAGGCGTGCTGGTAGGCGGACTTCCCGTCGTCGCCCGCCGGGCCGACCGGGCCGGCGGCGGCGTACCAGCCGTCGTGCTCGGCGTCGCGCAGCGGACCGTCGGCCAGCGCGGCGACCCCGTGGTCGGCGAGCGGGCCGGCCCCGGGCAGGCCGAGCAGATGGGCGAGCGAGAACACGTGCGTCATCCGGCCGGTGATCCAGGTCTCCACCGGGCCGTCCTCCGGGCGGCCGGCCGCGTCGAGGCGCCCGTACCCGAGGCCGGGCCGCAGCGCGCCGGCCGCGAAGCCGAGCACGCGGTCGCGCTCCCCCGCCAGCCACGCCCGGTGCGCGGGGAGGTTCCGCCACGGAGTGGTCATGCGGTCCTCAGCGGGCGATCAGCGCGGCGAGGTCGTCGAGGCGGCGCAGCGTCTCGTCGGCGGGCGCGGTGGGCAGGTCGAAGAGCACCTCGTCCACCCCGGCATCGGCCACCGACTCCAGCGCCTCGACGCGCCGCGGCACGGCGAACACCGCCACCGGGATGCGGTCCCGGCCGGCCTGGGCGGCCCGCCCGTTCAGCTCGGAGATGGCCCCGGCGAGGCCCTCGCGGCGGCCGAAGATGGGCAGCCACGCGTCGCCCCACTCGATCACCCGGTCGAACGTGGTCGGGCCCGCGCCGCCCACGTAGATCGGCGGGTGCGGCCGCTGCACCGGCTTCGGCCAGGAGTAGGACGGGGCGAAGTCCACGTACTCGCCGTGGAACTCCGCCTTCTCCTTGGTCCACAGCTCCTTGACGGCCAGCACCCGCTCGCGCAGCAGCGCCATCCGGGTCACCGGGTCGGTGCCGTGGTCGCGCATCTCCTCGCGGTTCCAGCCGGCCCCGACGCCGAGCGCCGCGCGGCCGCCGCTGATCACATCCAGCGTGGCGACCTCCTTGGCGGTGATGATCGGGTCGCGCTGGACCAGCAGCGCGATGCCGGTGGCCAGCCGCAGCCGCTCGGTCACGGCCGCCATCGCGGCGAGCGTCACGAACGGGTCGAAGGTGCGGTAGTACTTGTCCGGCAGGTCGGCCCCGCCCGGCCACGGCGACTCGCGCGAGGCGGGAATGTGCGTGTGCTCGGCGAGGAAGACCGAGTCGAAGCCCCGGTCCTCCAGCGCGCGGGCCAGCTCGGCCGGGGCGATGCCTTCATCGGTGACGAACGTCGAGACTCCGAAACGCATGCCGCCATCGAACCACGCCAGCGATCATCGGTCAGCGGCGGGCGCGGAATCGGCGGCGTCCCTCGAGGACGCGCCGGGCCGCGCCGCGGACCCGCCGCTCGGTGGGGGACGGGCGCGGCAGCCGTACCTGGCACACCAGGCAGTTCACCTCGCCGGCCACCGGGGCCGGATCGGCCATCTCCTCGCACAGGGTGAGCACCGGCTCCAGCCTTCCGCCCCCGACGTCGATCAGAAAGGCGGCGTGCACGTCCCCCCGGACGTCCCCCGCGCGCACGTTGACGACGGCGCCGGCTGCGTGGGCCGTGTGGCTCCCCGCGTCGATGGTCACTGGTCTCCGCTCCTTCTTGCTGTGCTCGGGGCGCGCCGAAGCGCGCCCGGCGTGATGGCCGGACGTGGATGGCACGACGCCGCGTGATCCCCCGATCGAACGGCCCGGCCGGACGGCCGACTGGCGCCGGCGCGGCCGCGGCTCCTTGGGAACGCGCGCAGATCCCCCCACTTCAGAGGGGAGGACGCATGCCCTCCGGCCGCGGTTTACCGCTACGGCGAGATCGCGCCGCCCGTCCCGCTACCCACTGAGCTGATCGTTTCCCCTCGTCGCTCCTAGGGTACGCCGGTCGCGACACCTCATCGGGGGAGGGAGTGTCCATGGACCCCTACGGTGACCAGGCAATGTCGCCGGGCGGACCGAGCGCGCTGCGGTTGCTCATCGGCGGCATCGCCACGGCACTGGTGGCCGCGCTCATCGTCGTCGTCGGCGTGCTCATCTGCCGGGGCATCCTCGACATCCCGGTGCTGGGGCCGCGCGAGGAGGGCTACCTCGGCGACCAGGGGACCACGATCTACGCGTTCGCCGCCGCGTGCGCCGCGCTGCTCGCCACCGCGCTGCTCTACCTGCTGCTGCTCGCCGCGCCGCGGCCGGTGGCGTTCTGGGCGTGGATCGTGGGGCTGGCCACGCTGGCGGCGGTGCTGGCGCCGTTCGCGCAGGACGCGATCCTGGGGGCCAAGATCGCGACGGGCGCGATCAACGGCGTCGTGGGGCTGGCGATCCTGTCGCTGCTGCCGAGCGTGGCGTCGGCCGCGAGCTATGAGCGGGGGCGGCGCGCGGGTGCCGCGGGCGGGCCGCCGCTGGGCACCGCGGACCGTACGGCGACGGGCCGTGCGGAACCCGGCCGCCCGTACGCCCGCGGCTACGGCGACGGCCCCACCGAGACCTACCGCACCCGCCCACCCGACCAAGGCACCTGACCCCCGCTTCCTCAAATCGGGGGAAGGATTTGAAGGAGAACCCGCAGGTCGCACCCGTAAAATCCTTTGCCAAATTTGTGGAGGCAGGGGGCTGTCAGCCGGCGAGGTAGGCGTCGCGGACGCGGGTGCGGTTGATCTTGCCGGCGGGGGTGCGCGGGAGCTCCGCACGGAGCGCGAAGGTGCGGGGGATCTTGTAGCCGGCCAGGCGTTCCCGGCAGTGCGCGGCCAGGGCCTCGGCGAGCTCCGGGTCCTCGCCCTCGGCGCCGTCCCGGGTCTGCACCAGCGCGACCACGCGGTTGCCCCACTCCGGGTCGGGCACGCCGATGACCACCGCGTCCGCCACCGCCGAGTGCTGCAGCAGCTCGCCCTCGATCTCCGCCGGATACACGTTGACCCCGCCGCTGAGGATCATGTCCGTACGGCGGTCGCACAGGTACGGCCAGCCGTCCTCGCTCAGATAGCCCACGTCGCCGGGCGCGAAGTACTCCCCGCGCCAGCTCGCCTCGGTCTTGCCCGGGTCGTTGTGGTACGCGAAGCGGTAGCCGCCCTTGATCCAGATCTCGCCCTCGTCCCCGGGCGGCAGGTCGCACCACCTGGCGCAGCGAGGACGTGTCGTACGAAGCCCGCTCCTCCTCCGGCAGCGTGAGCAGGCGGTGGAACATCGTCGGCACCATGAACGTGTGGGTCACCCGGTGCCGTTCGATCAGCGCCAGCGCCTGGAGCGGGTCGAACCGCTCGGCGATCACCAGGGTGTGCCCCAGGTGCAGCGAGCTGAGCGCCCCCATGTTCGGCCCGGAGTGGTAGAGCGGCGCCACCACGAGGTGCACGCCGTCGTCCGGGACCCAGCCCGACATGCCCGCCCGGGCGCGCATCGTGGGCGCCACCGCCTGCTCCGGGCCGGTCTCCGGCGGCACCCGGCGGATGCCCGGGGCCGGTGAGGTGCCGGTTGATCGGCGTGAAATACCAGCCGACCCGGGCCGCGGCGAACTGCACGGCGAGCAGCTCGGGGACGTTGGACAGCAGCACCGCCACCGTCCCGCCCTCGCCGATCTCCCGCAGCCCGTGGGCGATGCGGTCGACCTGGGCGCCGAGCTCTCCATAGGTGATCACCCGGCCGTCCGCGGCGACGATCGCGGTACGGCCTGGATCCGCCTTCGCCGTCTCCCAGAACCCCCGGAAACGCACGTCATCAACGATCACGGACACGAGTTCCCTTCGGGCAGCACGTCCACGGGGAGGGGTCGCCTCCCCGTGGACGGGACGGGTCAGGGGAGGCGGTCGGAGAGGACGAGGGTGGCGGCGGCGGTGAACATGCCGCCGACGCCCTGGACGACGCTGGTGTGGACGTTCTCCACCTGCTTGAACGCCTCGCGGCGGAGCTGCCGTACGGACTCCTGCATGGCGAACATGCCGTACATGCCGGTGTGCGTGTAGCAGAGCCCGCCGCCGCTGGTGTTCATCGGCAGTTTGCCGCCGGGCGCGGTGTTGCCCTCCTCGATGAACGCGCCCGCCTCGCCGCGGCCGACGAAGCCGAGGTCCTCCAGCCCGTACATGGGCAGGTGCGCGAACGCGTCGTACACCATCAGGTGGTCCACGTCGCCCACCGTGATGCCGGCCTCGGCGAACGCCGCCGCCGACGCGCGCCGGAAGCCCTTGGAGCGGGTCAGGTCCTCCATCTGCGACACGATCGGGCTGTCGCAGGCCTCACCGGTGCCGAGCACGTACACCGGCGGCCGCTTCAGGTCCGACGCCCGCTCCCGCGAGGTGAGCACGAGCGCGCCGCCGCCGTCGGTGACCACGCAGCACATGGACTTGGTGAACGGCCAGGCGATCATCTTCGCGGAAAGGATCTCGTCCACGGTCTTTGCCGTGCCGCGGCTGGCGCGCGGGTTGCCGTCGGCCCACTGGGACTGTACGGCCGCCACGTTCGCCAGCTGCTCGATCGTCTGGCCGGTGTCGTGCAGGTACCGCATCGCCGGCAGCGTGAACGTGTTCGGCGGGGCGACGACGCCGTACGGGAGCTCGAACTGCCCCGCCATGCTGTCCGCTCCGCGCTGCCGCGGGATCCGCCCCTTCTGGGAGCGGCCCGACTCGCCGTGGATCACCACGACGGTGCTGCACAGCCCGGCGGCGATGGCCGCGGCGGCGTGCCGTACGTGCACGAGGAAGGAGCACCCGCCGACGCTCGTGCCGTCGTACCAGGACGGCGTGATGCCCAGGTAGTGCGCCACGTCGATCGGCGAGTGCACCGCCGAGGTGAGCCCGTCGACGTCGGCCAGGGTCAACCCGGCGTCGGCGAGGGCACGCCGCGCGGCGTCGGCGTGCAAGTCCAGCTCGGTCATCTCGGGCAGCGCGCCGAGCTCGGTCTCCGCCGCCCCGACGATCGCGATCTCCCCGGGCTTCACGCCTTCACCTCCACGGGACGGAACTTCGGCAGCACCTGATCACCGCGCTCCTCGAAGACGACCTCGAGCGGCATGTCCAGCGTGAGCTTGGCGGGGTCGGGGTCGACGCCGACCAGGTTGGTCATCATCCGCGGCCCCTCCTCCAGGGTCACGATGGCGATGACGTACGGGACGTCGTCCTTGAAGCCCGGACCGGGCAGGTGGTTGATCACGTAGGACTCGAGCCTGGCGCGGCCGGTGGCCACCACCCAGCTCGGGTCGGCGGCCCCGCAGAACGGGCAGCCGGGACGGGGATAGAAGATGTGCTTCCCGCACGCGTCGCACTTCTGGACGCGCAGCTCCCCCTCCTTCGTGCCCTCCCAGAACGGGCGGGTCACAGGGGTGGGGACGGGAACCGGCTTATCCGCCACGGTCACTCTCCCTCCTTCGGGATCTCACCCGAGGTCAGTGCGTTGGGCGCCGCCTGGGCGACCAGCTTGGGGACGATGCCGCCGAGTTCGGCCGGGTCCCAGCGCCCGTCGCGCTCGGCGACGGGGCCGGCGTGCCAGCCCTCGGCGACGGTGATGCGGCCGCCGCGGACCCCGAACACCCGGCCGGTGATGCCCGCGGACTCGGCGCTGCCGAGCCACACCACCAGCGGGGCGATGTTGTCGGGGCCGAGCTGGCGGTCGAGCTCCGCCCGATCCACGTTCTCCGCGCCGCGCGGGTGGCGCCGCGCGAAGATGTCCTCGGTCATCCGGCTGAGCGCGGTGGGGTAGATGGCGTTGACCGTGACGCCGTACTTCTCCACCTCGCGCGCGGCGATGACGGTGAGCGAGGCGATACCGGCCTTGGCGGCGCCGTAGTTGGCCTGGCCCGGGTTGTTGAACAATCCGGACGAGGAGCTGGTGTTGATCACCCGGCCCTGGCGGGCGCGGCCCGCCTTGGCCTCCACGCGCCAGTACGCGATCGCGTGCCGCATCGGCGCGAACGTGCCCTTGAGGTGCACGTTGATGACCGCGTCCCACTCCTGCTCGGTCATGTTGGCGACGACCCGGTCGCGGAGGATGCCGGCGTTGTTGACCACCACGTCCAGCGCGCCGAACTCCTCGATGGCCTGGTTCACCAGGCGCTGCGCGCCCTCCCAGTCCGCCACGTTCTCGCCGTTGGCCACGGCGGTGCCGCCGGCGGCCCGGATCTCCTCGACCACGTCCTGGGCCGGTCCGCTCGAGGCGCCGGTGCCGTCGCGCTCGCCGCCGAGGTCGTTGACCACGACCTTGGCGCCCTGCCGGGCGAACTCGATCGCGTGCGCCCGGCCGATGCCGCGTGCGGCGCCGGTCACGATGACCACGCGGCCGTCGCAGATGCCTGTCATGCGTTGTCCCTTTCCGTCCCGGTGATGAGGCCCCAGAGACTCCGCGCCCGTACGGCCCGCCGTCCCAGCTCCTCGTTCCACGGCGCCTCGGCGCCGGCCTCCTCCCGCCACGACCACAGCCGCAGCGTCGTCCGCCGCAACACATGCTCATGCGTCACGCCGATGGCTCCGTGCAGTTGATGCGCCGCCGCCGCGACCCGCCCCGCCGCGCCCGAAGCGGTGGATTTCGCCGCCGCCACGGCCACCCCCGCCTCGACCTGTCCGCCGCCGCGCGCGGTGACCGCCGACGAGGCGGCCGCCTCCGGAACGGCGGATGCGGTGGCGGGCGCGGTGACCGCCGACGAGGCGGCCGCCTCCGGATCGGAGGGCGCGGTGGCGGGTGGCGTGCCGGCACGGTCGACGGCGGCGACGGCGACGGCGGCGCGGACGGCGATGTCGGCGAGCGCGATCTCGCCCGCCATCTCGGACAGCCGCTGCTGCACCGCCTGGAACTTGGCGAGCGGCCGGCCGAACTGGGTCCGCTCGGTGACGTACCGCAAGGTCAGCCGCAGCGCGCCAGCAGTGGCGCCGGACAGCTGCACCGCCCGCGCCAGCGCGGCCCGCCGCCGCAACGCCTCGGCATCCAGCCCGCCGACGGCGGCGGCCCGCGGCCGCACCTCGCGCAGCTCCACGGTGTCCCGCGGCTCCCCCGCCAGGTTCTCCCCCGGCGTGATCGTCACATCGGCCGGATCCACCAGCGCCGTCACGGCCCCACCCTCGGCCGCCACGATCACCACCAAGCCCGCGGCTCCCCGCACCCAAGGCACCCGATGAAGCGTCCCGGAGATGACCCACCCCTCGCCGTCCCGCTCAGCGGCAACGCCCCCAGGCCCGGCGCCCTCAGGCGTGAGTGGGCGCCCACTCACTCCG
>WHSL01000323.1 GCA_009380095.1 Streptosporangiales bacterium
GTTCTTGGCGCGGTTGTGGCGGGACTTGTATCCGGGTGAGGCGTTGCCGGGTTGACCTGGGGTTATTCACAGGGTGTGTACAGTCTGTGGATAACTCTTACGGGGAGTCACCGAAGGCCAGCGCCACCGCCGCCTCCGGCGTGTCGGCGTGCATGATGTCCGCCAGCGGCTTGCCCTCGGAGTCGTGCAGCTTCCAGCCGCCGAGCTGCACGACCGGCACCCCGCCGCGCCGCTTGGCCAGCGCCAGCTCGGACAGCGACCCCCACGACCCGCCGATCACGATCACCGCGTCGCCCGAGTTGACGATGATGTTGTTGCGCGCCTGCCCCATGCCGGTGGGGAGCGCCACGGAGAGCCCGGGTGCGGCCCCCGTACGGTCCGGTCCGGAGAGCACGCCCACCACGAGCCCGCCCGCCGACCGCGCGCCCGCCGTGACCGCGGCCATCACGCCGGTGTACCCGCCGCAGATCACCACCGCCCCGCGCTGCGCGAGCAGTCGGCCGACATCGCGCGCGTGGCGCGTCTCCTCGGCCGTGGCGTCACTCGGCCCGCACACGGCGACCTGAACCGGCATCCCCGCCCACCTCCCAAAACGGTGACTCTGACATTACGGTCGGGGTAGCTGGACTCCTACCCGACCTCCCACTTCGCCGAATCCATCCGAACGCCCCGGCATGAGGACCCGTCCGACGATGACGCTGCAGCGCGCCCACCGGGTCCGCCAGGTGGCGAACCGGATCAACCTGTCCACACCGCTCGGCCTCGCCATCGCCGCCGCCGGCCGCGCCCGCGTGGAGCCGGGCCCGGACGGCCTGCTGCTCGCCCGCGACTACGCCCTGCGGCTGCCGGGCTCGCCCGCGTTCACCGTGGGCGACGTGGTCTTCCTCCGGCTCTCGGACGAGCGGCTCGCGGCGCGGCCCCGGCTGCTCGCGCACGAGGGACGGCACGCGATGCAGTACGCCTGGTGCACCGGGCCGTTCATGATCGTCCTGTACGTGGCCGCCGCGCTGGTCTCCTGGGTCCTGTGCGGCGACTACGCCTCCTACAACCCGTTCGAGCGCCTCGCCGACCTGGAGGACGGCGGCTACCGGCGCCGCCCGCTGCGCGCCGTCTTCCGCCGCGGCTAACCGGGCGGCGGGGGAGCGCCCGCGCCGTCGCGTCACCCGCATACCGGCCCCGCCGCCTTGACCGTGATCCGTACGGACCGCTCGTACGGGCGCGGGAGCGGAATCTCGCGCATCTCCACGATCCGTACCCCGCGCGGATCGGCTCCCGCGCTGACCGCGCGCGACCGGGCCAGCTCGCGGGCCTCCCCGATGGCGCGCTCCCGGCCGTCCCAGCTCACCTCCGCGACCCGGTCTGCCTCTCCGCCCACGTGCCCGACCGCGGCGCCGACCGCGCCGGCCACCGCCCCGTACGCCGGGCGCAGCACCTCGACCACCTCCGGCCGCGCCGGGACCAGCGCGCCCGCACCGCCCACCACGATCAGCGGCCGCCCGCGCCCAGGGCCGACGCGGGCGAGGGCGGTGAGGACCCGCTCGTCGGCCACGGCCAGCGCGCGGCGCAGCATCGCGGACTGGCCGGCGGGGGGCATGCGGTGGCCGATGGCGGCGCGCCCCGCCGCCACGGCCGCGTCGGTCAGCGTGGCGGTGCCGCCGCCGAAGACGAGTGCGCGGCGCGACAGGTCGTACCCGATGCTGCCGGGCCCGACCGAGACCTCCCGCCGGCCGCGGTGGACGATCGTGCCGCCGCCGACGGCGACGCTCACCAGGCCGGGCATCCGGGCGTCGATGGCGACGCCGCCGATCCACGCGCAGCCGGCCGCCTCCCGGGGCGCGCCGCCGCTCAGCACGCCCACGTCGGTGGAGGCGCCGCCCACGTCCGCGACGAGCGCGTCTCGCAGGCCGGTGAGGTGCGCGGCGCCACGCAGGCTGTTGGCGGGGCCGCCGCCGACGGTACGGATCGGCAGCCGGGTGGCGTACTCGGCGCGCATCAGCGTGCCGTCGTTCTGGGTCACGTACGCGGGCACGGACCCGAGCCCGTGCGCGACGAGCGCGCGGCGCAGGGCGGTGGCCATGCCCCCGGCGACCGCGGCCAGGGCGGCGTTGAGCACGGTGGCGTTCTCGCGTTCCAGCAGCCCGTGCCCGCCGACCTCGTGGGAGAGCGAGATCGGCACCGCCGGCCCCAGCTCGCGCCGGGCGATGCGCTCCGCGAGCAGTTCGTGCCGGGCGGACGCGGGCGCGTACACGCCGGTGATCGCCACGGCCTCGGCGCGTCCCGCGAGCGAGCCGAAGAACCGCGCTACCGCCGCGGCATCGAACGGCACGGCCTCGCCGCCGTCCGCGCCGACCTCGCCGGCGACGACCTGGGCGCCGGCCTCGACCGCGCGGCGCAGAGACCCGGGCCAGCCGGTGAACGGCCCCGTCCGGTCGGCTCCGGGTCCACCGAGGCGCAGCGCGGCCACCCGGTGCAGTCCCCGGTGGCGTAGCAGCGCGTTGACGGCGTGGGTGCTGCCGAGCATGACGTACCCGGGGCGTTCGGGGGTGACGGCCGCCAGGACCTCGGCGAGCGCGCGGCGGATGCCGGAGCTGACGTCGGCCGTGGTGGGCACCTTGGCGGTGGCGCGCAACCGGCCGGCCGGATCCACGGCCACCGCGTCGGTGTGCGTACCACCCACGTCGATGCCGATCCGCAGCCCGCTGGTCACGGCTGTCCTCCACTGAAGTGGTCGAACGCTCGGGCCGATGGTAAGCACGTGATCGCGTGGGGGACGGGGGGCGATTGGTCGGAAAAATCGCCGGAATTCGCCCAGGCGTGCAGGGCGACGTCCTTTCCGGTACGCGTCCCGCGGGCGCGCGTGAGGAGGTCAGGCCCGGGGGAGCCGCCAGTCGGGGGGCACGACCGTGCCGAGCCAGCCGTACGCTTCTTTCCATCCGAGGAAACCCACGGCGACCACGAGCAGTGGGGTGACCACCCAGCGCTCCACCGGCCCGTCGGTCTCGAACCCGAACGGGATCCCGGCCTTCGCCTTCAGCGGCCAGAACAGCGGTACCCCGGCCTCGGTCAGCGCGTCCCCGAACAGGTGCACGAGGCAGCCGAGCGCGATCGCCACGCCGATCCAGTGGTAGTCCACGCCGGTACGGGTGAACGCGATCAGCAGGATCAGCGTCGCCACCGCGTTCAGTACCGCCGAGGTCAGCCGCTTGCGCGGCACGCCGAAGCCGATGCCGCGCAGCGCCAGGCCGACCAGCAGGAAGAGCACGATCTGCAGGGCCAGCTCGTTGACGTTCGCGAGCAGCTGGGCGCCTACCCCCATCAGCCCGGCGAACAGCAGCGAGTGGGTGGCCTTGCGGTGCCCGCCGGAGACCGTGTTCACCAGCTTGGAGAGGCCCCAGGTCACGGGGCCGTACGTCTGCGCGATCGTCGACGAGGGGTGGTCGAGGTCGGGCAGCAGCGCGGCGCCCGCGCAGACGAGCCCGCCCGCGACGATCTCGGCGCCGGACAGGGGCGTACCGGCCTGGGCCATCGCGGGGGTGAGCGCCAGCCAGGCGACGCAGCCGGACAGCGCGTGGGTGTGGCCCATCATCGGGGGTGCGCCACGGTCCGCAAGATCATGATCACGGGGGAGGACTTTAACGGGACTCGGGGGACAAGTCGGGGTACGGCGCGCCCGGAGGGCGGGCGGGTCGTGCCGGATTGCGCGTGCCGGGGCGGGGCCCAGGGCGGGCGGGGCCGGGGCCCAGGGGCGGGCACCGGCTGCCGCCGCCGTCGGTGGGCACCATGGTCACCGTGCACGCGGTCGCCTCTGACGACGTGTGGGTGGCGGGCGGACAGCAGGAGTCGGCGTATGACGTGCACTGGAACGGCACCCGGTGGAGCCGCGTGCGCGCGCCGTCGTCCGGCGCCGGGCAGCACTACGTCACCGGGCTCGCCGCGCGCGGCCCGGACGACGTCTGGGCGGCGGGTTACCGGCTCGGTGACGGGCCCGACCGGCCGCTCATCCAGCACTGGAACGGACGGGCGTGGTCCACGGTCCGTACGCCCGCCGTGTCCGACTCTCGGCTCGCCGCGATCACGGCCCTGCCGGGTGGCCGGCTGTGGGCGGTGGGGCACAGTCCGGACCGGGCGCTCGTGCTGACCCGGACCGGGGGGACGTGGCGGCACGCGCCGGGGGTACCCGGCACCGACACGTTCGCCACCGGTGTCGCGGGTGACGGTGCGGGTGGCGTCTGGGGCGCGCTGACCGGGGCGTTCCCCGCCGCGGCCGGGGCCGGGGCCGCGGGCGTGGCCGGCGGGCCGAGCGCGGTGGGCGTGGCCGGCGGGACGGGCACGGTGGGCGTGACCGACGGGACGGGCGCGGCCAGCGCGGCGGCGCGTACGCACTACGCGTGGTTCGACGGGGAGCGGTGGACGCTCGCCGAGGGCGGTGAGCACGCGGGGACGATCCGGTCGTGGCGGGTCGCGTCCGTCCCCGGTACGGGCTCGAGTGGAGCGACGATTCGGGCCCGCACCCGTACATCGAGTCCTACGGCGGCTGATCCGCGCGCGTTCTCGCGGGCCGGGGCGGTGGCGACCCTGCGTGATGGAAACATGTCGTGGAGTCGCCATCGTGCCGCCGGGGCCGTA
>WHSL01000337.1 GCA_009380095.1 Streptosporangiales bacterium
CGGAGCCGGAGCCGGAGCCGGAGCCGGAGCCGGAGCCGGAGCCGGAGCCGTCGTGGTCGTCGTCTCCGCCGCGGCCGTGACCGCTGTGGTCGTCGTCGTCGCGGTCGCCGCCGTGGTCGTCGTCGGCGTCGTGGCCGCTGTCGTTCATCCGGTCGTCGTCGCGGCCGTCGTCGTCACCACGGTCGCCCCGGTCGTCGTCGCCCCGGTCGTCGCGGTCGTCGGTGTCGAGGCGGTACCGGACGATCTGGCCGGTGTTCGCGTCCACGTCGACCTCGTGCTCGCCGCGCGCGTTGTCCAGCTCGACGTCCCAGACGAGGACGCCGTTCTCCCGCTCGAGCTCGGTCTCGAACCGCGCGTCCGAGTCGCGGATCTTCCGCTTGGCGATCTCCACCGCCCGTTCGCGGCTGATCTTGACGTTGGACGGCGACACGGTGCCGCGGTCGTCGTCGTCCACCCGGATCTCGCCGCTGCCCAGACTGGGGCTCGCGGAGGGGGTCGGGCTCGAGCTGTCGGCGGTGGCGAGCGCGGTGCCCCCGGCGATCAGGCCGAGTCCGGCGAGTCCGGCTACGGCCGTCGCGATGAGCGGCTTGCGCATGGTGACCTCCTGGTCCACGTTTCCTCAGGTACGCCCCCACACTCCCGCGACCTGCGTCAACGTGGCGCTGCGGCAACGCTATGGGCGGGTTAAGGCCCGCTGCGCCCGATGTCCAGATCGATCCGGTAGTACCGCAGCTTGGCGTCCTCGGACACCAGGCACATGCCGGCCGCGGTCATCACCCGCTGGGAGGGCAGGTTGTCCCGGGCGGTGTCGCCCACCACGGCGGCGACGCCGCGCTCGCGGGCCAACGCGATCAGCGCGCGCAGCGCCTCGGAGGCGTAGCCGTTGCCGCGCACCCCGGGGACGAACTCGTAGCCGACCACCACGACCCCGTCGTCGTCCGGCGGCCCGTGGAAGCCGATGCCGCCGATGGCCAGGCCGTCGGAGCGGCGGCGGACCTCGTACGAGCCGAACGGGCGCGGGTCGCCGGCCTCCGCCCAGACCTTCAGCAGGTGCCCGGCGCCCTCGACGTCCCCGTCCGAGGGATAGCCCGGCGCCGCCGGTGCGGCGCGGGCCGGCCTCCGCTCGATCACCCGCCGCGCCTCCTCGGCGGACATCGGGTGCAACACGAGCCGCGCCGTCGTCAGGTCGTCCATGCCTCCGGAGTATCAGACGCCCCTCGGACGCGCACCCGATGAGACGCGGACCTGAGCCGACGCGCACCTGATGGACGCGCCCCGCATAACCGCCGCGCCAGGTCCGGCCGTACCGGAGCGCGCCAGGCCCCCGGTCGGTGTGCCTCAGGGGGATCTGGGTGCGGCGCCGACCCGGAGGCGGACCTCGGCGCCGCCCGAGGGGGAGTCGGCGAGGGTGAGCTCCCCGCCGGATGCCTCGGCGGCACGACGGGCGATGTCCAGCCCGAGACCGGTGGACCCGGCCCCGCTGGCCCCTCGGCGCAGCACGTCGGGCCCATCGAAGCCGGGACCCTCGTCGGAGACGACGAGCAGCGCGCCACCACCGGCCGCCGTCAGCCGTACGGCGAGGCCGACCCCGTCCGGGGTGTGCGCGAAGACGTTGCCGAGCAGCGCGTCCACGGCGGCCTCCAGGTCGCCCCGGGAGACGGCGACCGGGAGCGGCCCGCCGGGCACCTCGACGCTCATGGCGCGATCGGTGTCCTCGGCCAGGACCGCCCAGAACGCCGCCCTGTCCCGGACCACCGCGGCGGCGTCGGCGGTCGCCGTGGCGTCCGGCCGCCGGGCGTCGGCGATGGCCTGGCCGACCGCCCGCTGCACCGCGTCGAGGCCCTCGCCGACCCGCTCCCGCTCGGCCGGATCGCGGAGCGCCTCCACGTCCAGCCGCAGCGCGGTGAGCGGGGTGCGCAGCCTGTGCGAGAGGTCGGCGACGCGCTCCCGCTCCGCGGTGAGCAGCCCGCGGATGCGCTCGGCGAGGCCGTTGAGCGCGACCGCGACATCCTGGATCTCCGGCGGCCCGGCCGCGGCGGCGCGCGCGTCCAGGTCGCCGTGTGCGAGCCGGTTGGAGACCGAGGAGAGCTCGGCGACCGGCCGCACGAACGACCGCGCGAGCCGGTCCGCCACCAGCAGACCGAGGCCGAGCAGGATCAGCCCGAGCAGCCCCAGCGCCAGCCAGGCGGGGCCGACCCCGGCGACCAGCTGCGCCGGCGCGACGTACGTGCGGATCACCGCCGAGCCCATCGCACCGCCCTGAACGGTCACCAGGATCTCCCGGCCGCCGTCCGCGGTCTCCGCGGTGACGCTGCGGCCGCGCTCCGCCAGCCGTACGGCGGGGGTGCGCTCCGCCTGGGTGCCGAGCACCCGGCCGTCGCCGAGGAAGACCGTGACCGGATAGTGCGCGGACGCGTTGACCTGGTCGACGGCGGCGTCGAGGGTGTCGCGCGAGCCGGTGGCGACGACCGCGGCGAGCGACTGCGCCTCCAGCGTGGCCGCGTTGATCGCGCGGTCCGCGGCCACGTTCCGCACCAGCAGCGCGAGCGGCACCAGGAACGCCACCAGCACCAGCGAGGCGGTGGCGGCCACCAGCAGCGCGAGCCGCCGCCTCACCCGCGGGCCCCCGCGCTCACTCGGGAGCCGCCAGCTTCACGCCGACGCCGCGGACGGTGTGCAGGTAGCGCGGCTCCTGCGCGGTCTCACCGAGCTTGCGGCGCAGCCAGGAGATGTGCACGTCGACGGTCTTGTCGGCACCCCCGTACGGCAGCCGCCAGACCTCGGTGAGCAGCTCGCGCTTGGCCACCACCTCCCCGGCCCGGACCGCCAGGTAGTGCAGCAGGTCGAACTCCTTGGGCGCCAGCTCCAGCGGCGCCCCGTCCAGCGTGGCCTCGCGGGTGCGCAGGTCGATGCGGAGCCCGCCCACGGTGACCGCGGTGTCCGGCTTGGGCTCGCCGGCGCGCCGCAGCACCGCGCGGATGCGCGCGTCGAGCTGGTCCGCACTGTACGGCTTCACCACGTAGTCGTCGGCCCCGGCGTCCAGCGCGCCGACCATCTCCGGCTCCTCGTCGCGCGCGGTCGCCACGATCACCGGAACGTCGCTCACCGCGCGCAGCATGCGGAGCATGTCGCGGCCGTCGAGGTCGGGCAGGCCCAGGTCGAGCACGACGAGGTCGGGACGTTCGTCCACCGCGGCGCGCAGCCCTGCCATGGCGGTCGGCGCCGACGACGTCGCATGCCCGCGCTCGCCGAGCGCGCGGATCAGCGACGCGCGGATGGTCGCGTCGTCCTCGATCAACAGCAGATGGGCCACGTGGGAACGGTAGCCCCGGCCACCGACAACGCAACCGCGAACCGGCCCCGATGCGTCCCTCTTGTCGGTCGCTTAACCGGGTCTTAGCGAGTCGTGGCGATCCCGGCTGCCAAGCTTGAGGCCATGAGACGTCGGGTGCTGCTGGCCGTCGCGGGCTGGCTCGTCGCGGCCGGCCTGGCCGTGGGCGTGGGGCTGGCCGCGATCAACGTGCTCGGCCAGGGCCTGGCCGGGCCCAGCGTGCGGCCGATGAGCAGCCTGGAGATCGAGCAGGCGCTGGCCACCGCGGACCGGGGCGCGTCGCCCGTACCGGAGACCCCGACCGGTCCGGTCACCACGCCGCCGGCGTCCCCCTCGGCCTCGCCGACCGGGTCGACGCCGCGCGGTCAGCGGTTCTCCAGCAGCGGCGGCTCCGGCCTGGCCTACTGCGTCGGCGACCGGGCCGAGCTGGCCTGGTGGACGCCCGCCCAGGGCTTCGAGGTGGAGGACGTGCAGAAGGGGCCGGCACGGCACGCCAAGGTGAAGTTCGAGGGCGACGACGCCGAGGTCGAGGTCGAGCTGTCCTGTACGCCGGACGGAAAGCTCACCGAGCGCACCAAGTCCGAGACGGACTGAGAGCGCTGTTTCACGCGAAACCAAGGGAGCCTGTAGGCCACCAGCCTGCGGCCGGCTGAGACGTAGAGGGTGTCGCCGGCCACCGCGAGGTCCGGGACCTTACCGGCCGGCACGAGCGCCGAGACCTCGCCGGACAGGACGCCCACCTCGGTCCGGGTGCCGTCCCGGGCGTCCAGCCGCAGGAGGCGGTGTCGCCGCTCCTCGGGGTACATGGCCAGCAGATGGCGGTCATCGACCCCGGCCGGAGCGCCGTAGCGGAGCGTCTCCTGCTCTGCACCCAGGTCGCGTACTGACGGCAATCCTCGCCGCCCGGCACCCGC
>WHSL01000209.1 GCA_009380095.1 Streptosporangiales bacterium
CCTCATGGCCGAGGCGGAGGGCTGGGGCGACGGCCCCTGGTCGCAGAGCTGACCGGCACCGCTCCGGCGTCCCGGGTAGACACCGGCTAGAGTGGTTACGTGACTCCAGGAGCGAGGCGGCTTACCGGGCGCGACGGTCAGACCTTCACCTTCGACCCCGGCGCGCTCTGCCTCGAGCTGCTCGTCACCGGCGGGTTCGGGCCGTACGTGAGGTACGAGCTGCTGCACGAGCCCGGCGACCTCGGAGCCTGGCTGACCGGCTCCCGGCTCGCCGGGCAGGCCCCGCTGACCGCCGACGACGTGCGCGTGGACGACGAGGAGCTGGCAGCGATCAAGCGGTTCCGGCGCGCCCTGTGGCCCGTGGTGGAGGCGATCGCGAACGACGAACGTCCCCGTACGGCGGACCTGCGCGTGCTCAACGAGGCCACGGCCGCGCCGGCGCCACGGCCGGTGATCGACCTCGGCACCGGAGAGCTCGCCTGGTCCACCCCGATCACCGGCACGGAGGTGCTCGGCGCGTTCGCGCGGGACGCCGTCGAGCTCGTCTCCGGCCCGCTCCGCGCGCGGATCCGGGAATGCGGGGGCGACAACTGCCGGCTGCTCTTCGTCGATACCTCCCGTCCCGGGCGGCGCCGCTGGTGCTCCATGGAGCGCTGCGGCAACCGGCACAAGGTCCGCGACTACCGCGCGCGGCGGGCCGACAGCGCCGGGTGACGCCGCGTATCACGTTCGTGTCACCGGGCAAACCAACCGCCCCCCGGCTGCGTCGGATCGATGTGGGATGGCCTCTACCGGGCCGCTCATTCGGCTCAGCTGAGTACGGGGAGATCTTGTGACACAGAGACCAACGGGGGCGTCCCGCGTGCGGCGGGTGGCGGAGAAGGCCACCGAGGTGGCGGAGACCGTACGGGAGATCCGTGAGGACGGCATCGACCCGCGCGACTTCCCTGCCGTACGCGATCACGGCGGGGCGCTCGCCACCGTCATGGAACAGAAGTCCGTACCGCTCGACGAGGCCGGCGAGGCGCTCAACCGCAGCGGGCAGCAGCGCAAGGACGGCGAGTCCGTACACGCCATCTGCCCGATGGTGCTGCCGCGAGGGCGGTCGCTCATCTCGATGCTGCCGGTGCTGGTGCTTCCGCTGATCGGCCTCGTGGTGGTGGCGCTGGAGGCGGCGCGCGGCGTGGACGTGCTGATCCACCCCTTCTTCGGGGTGCACTACTGGGTGTTGTCGCTGGTCGCGGTGGGCGTCGTGTGGTTCCGGCAGGGCATGGTGATGGTGCCCGACGGCTGCCAGGCGATGATCACTCGGTTCGGCAAGCTGGAGCAGGTCGTCGGGCCCGGGCGGGTGGTCCTGCTGAACCCGTGGAAGCGGGTGTCGTACATCATCAACACGACGCGCGAGTACCCCTTCAACACGCCGGTACGGGAGGCGCCCACGCAGGGCGGCGTCAGCGCCTCCATCGACCTGTTCATCCAGTTCCGGATCAACGATCCGACGGAGTTCGTCTACACGCTCGGCGCGGTGCGCGGCTTCGAGGAGAAGCTCAACAACGCGGTCAGCGAGACGATCCGCAGCCTCATCTACGAGCAGGAGGCCGCGGGCATCTACGACATGGTCGGCGACGACACCGGGCGTCTGCTGGACCAGCTGAACCAGCAGTTCCGCCCGGCGGTGGAGCTGACCAACGCGAACATCACCCACGCCGAGCCCTCCGACCAGGGGTATCGGATGGACCTCGCGTCGCCCGAGATGGTGCGGGTGGCCAAGGAGGCCTACACGCACGAGTACGCGCTGCAGCTGCGCAAGGAGCGGGACGAGGGCGACCTGATCAAGGAGCTGGCCGGGCAGCAGGAGGAGCTGTCGGCCATCAACGCCGACATCGCCGCGTACCAGGCGCAGATGGACACCGCGGTGGAGCGTGAGACGAACCGCGCCCAGGCGATGGCGCGGCAGCGCTACGTACAGGCCGAGTCCGAGGCGCGGGCCAACGCGGCGCTGCTGGAGGCGCAGGCGCTGGACATCCGGGCGATGACGGCGGCCGAGGCGCCGGAGATCCTCGAGTACCGCTACCAGCAGCAGGTGCTCGACGCGCTGGAGAACGTGGCCGGCCACATGCCGCAGCTGATGCGCATCGGCGGCGGGGCCTCCGGCGCGGACGGGCCCGCCGGGGTCGACTTCCTGCAGCTCGCCAGGGAGCTGATCGGTGAGCGGGGCACCGAGCTGTTCACCGAGGGCGACATGGCGGCCGTACGGTCCCGGCTGACCGACGTCGCCGCGCGGATCGCGGAGCGGGAGGCGGAGATCACCCGGCTGCTCGAGGCCGAGCGGCCGACCGTACCGGGGCGGACGGTCGTGGCGGAGACGAGCGCGGGCGCCCCCGATCCCGCTGCCGTTGGTGCTCTCGATACCACCCGCATCGAGGACGAGGAGGCCGGCGAATGAGCGCCCCCGCGATGAGCCGTCGTTCCGTGATCGCCGAATCCGTCGCCGCCTGGTCGGACATCGCCCAGCTGCTGCGCGGCGGCGAGTCCGGGACGCTGATCCCGGTGATCATCCCGCGCAACCGCCGCCGGATGTGGTGGATGCTGCCGCTCTGGTTCGGCCTCTACGCCGTGCTCGGCGGCGTCATGTTCAGCCTCGCCGCGGCCGGCGACGACGGCAGGTTCGGCCTCATCGCCGCGGTGCTGTCCGGCTTCGCGTACGTTGCCGGCACGGTCTCCCTCGTCGTCGCGCTGCTGTGGTGGTGGCGGTCGGCGATCGTGGAGATCGAGCAGGGCACCACGGGCGTGCTGACCCGGTACGGCGCCGTCGTGCGCACCCTCACCCCCGGCCGCCACTACCTGTGGCACCCCTGGTCCCGGGTCGACTTCGTCGTCGACACCTCGACCGAGATCCCGTACTCGGCGCCGGTCATGGCCTGCCCGACCCGGGAGAACGTGCCGCTGCGGTCCATCGAGTTCTTCCTGAAGTTCCGCATCAACGACGCGGTGCTGTTCGTCCGTACCATCGGCGCGGGCAACTTCGATCTCGTACTCTCCTCGGCGGTGCAGGACGCGATCCGCCAGCGGGCCCGCAAGGTGCAGACCGAGCGGGCCTACGACCTGCGCGGCTCGGACGTGGCCGACATGCAGGAGTTGCTCAACACGCAGCTGCACCGGTACGGCGTGCGCATCACCGGGTGCAACATCCCGGACGTGCAGCTCCCGGTGCAGTACCAGCAGCACCTCGCCACCCGGGAGCGCGTCGCCAAGGAGCAGCAGGCCTACGACCAGGAGTGGGGGCTCACTCGCAAGCGCCGCATCGACAGCCTCAACATGGACATCGAGCGGGCCAAGAAGGTGCGCGACGCGCGCATCGTCGAGGTCAAGGCGGCGCTCAACAAGGCCCGTGAGGAGGTCGCGCAGCTGCTCGAGCAGCAGGAGACCGAGGCGCAGAAGGTGCGGTTCGAGATCGAGACCCGGGGGCATTCCGGGCTGATCTCCGCGCAGAACGAGGCGCGGGCCCAGCGGGCGCTCGCCAAGGCGTACCGGGACAACCGTGCGATCCTCCGGTACGAGCTGGCGCGCCGCAGCCTCGACGTGGGGGCCGAGCTGGCGCGGCGGGCACCGCGGCCGGTCGTGGTCCGTACCGACGCCGGCGGGGCGGACACCTCCGCCCTCGCCACCCTCCTCACGGCGGGTCTCCTCCCCCGCCCAACGGCCACCCCACCGGCCCCCGCCCGCAACGGCACGGTCCCCACCGTCCAGGACATCTTGGACGGCCCGCCCACGGACCAGGCCCAGTAGGCCCGGTCGCCGCCGACGAGAAAGGCCTTCATTTGATGTAGGGCGTAACGCGTTTGGTGCAGGTTCAAGTGACGTGTGACGGACGACGCGGATCCGGTGCGGGCCGCCCTAGCGTCGGCAAGAACCTGAACGCCATTCGAAAGGGAATCCCATGACCAAGAGGGTGATCGCCGCGATAGCCGGAGTCGGCTTGACCGCCGGCGTGCTCGGGCTGGGGGCGCCATCGCGTCCGCCGACGACCAGGCCGGCACAACCAGAGCGGGCACCGCCGCGACGGTCGCCGCGCCGAAGCCGCCGCCGGGCGCCAGGGCGGTGGTCCAGGTCAGCCCCAACCCCACCGCCAAGCGGGGCGAAGTGGTTACGATCACCGGGCACTGCGGCGGAGGCGAGGGCCTCAAGGCCGTGGTCGCCGGGATGGGTGGCAGGCCCGTGCTGGAGAACATCCGCATCCTCGATGCCAACCCGAAGCGATTCTTGGCGAAGGCGACCCTTGCCCCCGAGGTCGGCAACGGTGTCGGGCCCGTCATGGTGGACTGCGGCGAGGAGGCCGGCGTGACGCTCCTGGTCACCCACGTCTGACCCGGCCTCGGCGCTGGGGCTCGCCGCCCGTCCGCACTACGCGCCATCCCTCACGGGGAGCGCGTAGTGCGGACCGGTGGACGGCATGTCCCTCAGGAGAAGGCAACCTCCCATGGCTTCGCAGTTCACGCGACGCACGCCGGCGCCTGTGCGTCACTCCGCCTGGCTGTTCGACCTGGCGCTCGCCTTCATCACCGTCGTCGGCGTTGTCACCGGGATCGAGGCGGCCGGTGACCACGAGCCCATGTGGCAGGCTCCCATCCCCTTCGGGGTGCTCCTCGGCGCGCTCCTGCTCTTCAGGCGCCGATGGCCGATGACCGTACTGATCCTTTCGATCGGCGCGATCTTCGTCTACAACTTCCTGACCCGGTCCAAAGTTCACGGCTGGATATGGCCGGCGTCGGCCGCCTACTTCAGCGCCGCCTGCACGCCACGCGTTCGGTGGGTGGCGGTCATCGGTGCCGCCCAGATCATCTACGCCGCCGCCGACCTCTGGTGGGAACTCCAAAGGACAACCGTGAGCCGCAGCGCGATCCCGCATCCCTCGGCGGGCTCATCGGCAACGCCCGTGCCGCCGGGCTGCACGTGATCATGCACGAGCGCGGCGACGCCTCGGCCGTGCCCGCAGTGGCCGCCGTGGCCGTCTATCGCAGCGTTCAGGAGGCGCTCACCAACACGCTCAAGCATTCAGGAGCATCCACCGCCGAAGTGACGATCGACCGAGGCCCGTCCTCGGTCGCCGTCGAAATCAAGGACGACGGCCGGGGGTGCGAAAGATCGCCGAGGGGCACGGCCTGGCCGGCATGCGGGAACGGGTGAGCGCCCTCGGGGGCGCGCTCACCGTGGGATCGGTGCCGGGCGGATTCTCGGTGAGCGCGGAGATCCCTGTGGCAGGCTCACCCGTATGACCGTCAGGGTGCTCCTCGCCGACGATCAGGCACTCGTACGGGCCGGCTTCCGCGGCCTGCTGGCCCGTACGCGGGACGTCGCCGTCGTCGGTGAGGCCGCCACCGGCGACGAGGCCGTGCGGCTGGCCAAGGCCACCCATCCCGACGTGATTCTCATGGACATCCGGATGCCGGGCACGGACGGCATCACCGCCACCCGCCTCATCGTCGCCGACCCGGCGATATCCGACTGCCGCGTGATCATTCTGACCACGTTCGATACCGACGAGTACCTCTTCGCCGCGTTGCGAGCCGGCGCCAGCGGCTTCCTCACCAAAGAGATCGAGCCGAGCGAACTGCGCCGGGCGGTCGCCGCCGCAGAAAGGCCCCTTCCATGATCGGAAGGGGCCTTTGACCTGGGAGCCGCCTGTCGGAATCGAACCGACGACCTACGCATTACGAGTGCGTCGCTCTGGCCGACTGAGCTAAGGCGGCGTGCCGCGGTGGGTGCGGCGGGTCAGAGTCTACCGCCTTCCGGGCGGTGTCGTTTCCGTGCGGAGGGGCTGGGTGAGTCGTCCGGCGCCGGGCTTGGGGAAGCTGGTCAGCAGTCCGGCGCTGGGCTTGGGGAGGCCGGTCAGCCGTCCGGTTCACGGTCCGGGGAGGCGGGTGGTGAAGCCGGCTTGGATGAGGCGGGATTGGGCGGCGCGGACTTCGGGCGGGACGGGTTGGGGGATGGCGTAGTCGCGGGCTGGATAGTCGATCACGCGTTGGAGGTCGCCGACGATCATGTTCAGGACGAGGTTCGCGTCGCCGATGGTCTTGGCGTAGTCGTCGAGGGTCAGGCGTTGTGAGGCGCAGACGAGGTCGGGTTCGGGCCAGAGTTTGCGGCAGGTGGCGTAGGCGCGGCGTTCCATGTACGGCTTGGCGATCAGGAGCAGGGAGTCGGGCGTGACTCCGGCCGTGCGCAGGATCTCGCGGGAGAACGTGATGTTCTGGCCGGTGTTCGTGGCGTGGGGTTCGAGGAGGATGGCCTCGGCGGGGACGCCGAGTTCGATCGCGCGCTCGCGGTAGTGGACGGCCTCGCCGCGGGGGAAGCGGTCGGCCGTGGTCGGGCTGTTGCCGCCGCTGAACACGATCACTGGGAAGAGGCCCTGGTGATACAGCTCCGCCGCGGCGGTGGCGACGCCGAGGTCGTGGCTGCCGAGGCCGATCGCCGCCGAGCACGGGCGCGGCCGATGACCCATCACGTGGTAGCGCCAGATCAGTCCGGCGTCGTCCCACTGCTCCTCGGTGATCATGCGTTCCTCCCGGCGCGGCACCCGTTGATCATCCCCTTGCCGTGACGGCCCCGGCCACCATGGGCATATCCTGCGGGCTCGTGGGAGCTGAGAGCGCAGGTATGACGCAGGAGCTGTACGCCCGGGTCCAGGCCGCGACCGCGGGCACGCCGTACACGATGGTTCCGACGGAGCGGGGCTTCGACCTGACCGTGGACGTGGACGTCCCGCAGTGGCAGGAGCTGCTCACCCGGCGGCGGATCACCCAGGTGCACACGTACCGGGTCGCCCTGTACCCGGAGAAGGCGACCTACACGATCACGGACGTCGTACGGACCGTGGAGTTCGAGGCGGGCCTGGGCGGGGTGCGGCTCGGTGCGACGGCGTTCGTCGGCCGGAGCCTGTACCGGACCTCGCACCGCGCGCTGGACGGATCGGGAGAGTACAGCTTCTCGTCCGGCGAGGGGCACGGCCTGATCCGGGGCCCCGCCGCGGAGCTGGGCTGGCGGGAGGCCCAGCCGGCCAGCGTGAAGATCGCTCTGGGCTTCGCGATCGTCGGCGGGCTCGGCGCGATCGTCGCGCTCATCGCCCTCGCGGTCGTCAACTGGCTCTGAGAATGGCCGGTTAACATCGCCGAGTGGGCAACTGAAGCCGCTGTGACCTGCGGGGACGGAGATTTCTCGGCTTCGAGGCGAGGGCGAATTCGCGGTTAATTCGGACTTCGGCCCCTATCGGAGCGTGAGGGCTCGGCATAAGGGTTGGGCGACAGAACGGGAGCGTCCGGCACCTGCGGCCTGGCGGCAGCCCACCCCGAGGAGCCCCGGCATGTCCCCTCCCCTTACGCCCGCACGGCTCACGGTCGTGATCGGCACCGACACCTACCCCGGCGATGTGAACGGCGCCGCGCACTTCACCCATCGCCTCGCCACCGGGCTCGCCGCACGCGGGCACCGCGTCTCCGTCGTGTGCGGGTCCGACCAGGGTCCGCCGCGGACCCATCACGTGGACGGCGTGACCGTGCATCGGCTGCGCTCCATGCCGCTGCTCGTGCACCCCACGATGCGGGCCGTCGTGCCGGACGGCGTCACGCGGCGGATCGCCCGGCTGATCTCCGAGGTGCGCCCGGACGTCGTCCACGTGCAGGGACACTTCACGGTGGGCCGGGCCGCGCTCCGCGCCGCGCGCCAGGCCGGCGTGCGGACCGTGGCGACGAACCACTTCATGCCGGAGAACCTCCAGCAGTACCTCCCCCTGCCGCCGCGCCCGCGGGCCTGGCTCGGCGAGCTGCTCTGGCGGGACTTTCGGCGGGTCTTCGCCCGCGCCGGCCACGTGACGACCCCCACTCTGATCGCTGCCGAGCTCCTCGCCGCGCACGGCTTCCACCACCCGGTGGAACCGGTCTCCTGCGGCATCGACCTGGGGCGCTTCCGTCCCCGGACGGGTGCCCCGCCGCGCGCTCGGTTCCACCTGCCCGAGCGGGACACGGCGCTGTTCGTCGGCCGGCTCGACGCGGAGAAGAGCCTGGACACGGCCGTACGCGCGCTGCCCGCGGCCGGTGACCTCCAGCTCGTCCTCGCCGGGACCGGCAACCAGCGGGCCGCACTCGAACGCCTCGTGGCTCGGCTCGGCGTGGGAGACCGGGTGTTCTTCCTCGGCCATGTCCCGGACGCGGAGCTGCCGCTGGTGTATGCGGCGGCGGACGTGTTCGTCATGCCGGGCATCGCCGAGCTGCAGTCCATCGCCACGCTGGAGGCGATGGCGAGCGGGCTGCCGGTGGTGGCCGCGGACGCCGTCGCGCTGCCGCACCTCGTACGGCCCGGGCACAACGGCCGGCTGTTCGCGCCGGGCGACGCGGCCGCCCTCGCCGGCCATCTGCGGGACATCCTCGGCACGCCCGGGTTGCGTACGGCCATGGGGCGGGCGGGCCGGGCCGCCGCGCTCCGGCACGACCATCAGCGGTCGCTGGACCACTTCGAACGGATCTACCGAGGCCAGACGACCGCCGTGCCCTCGCCGCTCGACGCCCGGGCGCGGGGCGCCGGCCTCCGGCTGCCCCGCCAGCGGGCCGAGCCGGACACCGCGGCGCGGGTCAGGAGATGAGCGCACGACTCCGCCCGCGGAACTCGGCGATGACCTCGGGACCGCGGGTGACGGTCACGTCGTAGACGCCGTTGCGGCCGTATCGGGTGCGTTCCTCGGCGGTGGCGGTCAGCATGTCGCCCTCGCCGGCGGGGGCGACGAACGTGATGTCGGCGCCCGCGGCCACGGTGACGGGGCCGTGGCTGTTGCAGGCACAGGCGAAGGCGGAGTCGGCGAGCAGGAACACGTATCCTCCGTGCATGGCGCCGTGGCCGTTGATCATGGCGGCGGTGACCTTCATCCGCAGCACCGCGCGGCCGGCTCCGATCTCCACGACCTCCATCCCCAGGCCTGTGGACGCCCGGTCCGCGGCGAGCATCGACCGCGCGGCCTCCACACCGCTCGCGCCGCTTCGCGACGTGTCCGGCTCGGACATCGTCCCCCCTCCGTCCCGCTCGATCAGGTCACCTGCATCATCGCGCGGCGGCTGCGCGGACGGCAGGGGAAATCCGCGCCTGTGGAAAACCCGTGGCAACCGCCGGGGGGCGATTTGTAGCCTGCTGCGTGACGGGCACCGTACTGGAGTTCGCGATCACCACGCCCGACTCGCTGGCCGTGCGGCCGCTGGTGCCGCAGGACGGGCCGTTGCTGGAGCGCCTGTTCGAGCGCCTCACCGACGAGCGGGAGCTGGGCGGGGCACGCGGCCCGGCCGACGCGGTCAGCGCCTACATCGCGTTGCCCGAGGGCAAGGGGTACGAGGACAAGGTGCTGCTCGGTGTGTGGCGCGGCGACGTGCTCATCGGCGCCATCGACTGCATCCGGGATCATCCCCGCACGGGGACCTGGACGTTCGGGATGTTCGCCCTCGACCCGCGGTACCGGCTGGGCGGGCGGGGGCTCGCGGTGCTGCGCGGGTTCGAGCGGGCGGCGGCCGCGCGCGGCGCCGTGGAGATGCGCGCCGGCATCAGGCCGGAGAACGTGGGCGGTACCCGGTTCGCCGAGATGGCGGGGTATCGCGGTGAGGGCCGATCCCGCGCCGACCCCGATCTCGTCGTCTACCGGCACGAGCTCGACCGGTAGGCGGGCCCGTCCCGCGCCATGGGCC
>WHSL01000119.1 GCA_009380095.1 Streptosporangiales bacterium
CAACATCCGCCACAAAAGCAACCGTAACCCAGCACGAATACCTTTGATCGGGGCAAGATGACGCGCGGACCCAACGACCCGGAACCCGACCAACCCGGGCAGGGGGTCCGGGGGCGACAGCCCCTGGGAGGGGGTACGGGGGCGAAGCCCCCGGGCCAACACTACGGGCCGAGGGAAAGCCGACGCAGACGGCGAACATGCCGGCGCGCCCCGACTGGAACCCCTCCTTCCCCGCCGGGGCGCGCCTGCGGCCGAATCCCCCACGTGAAGCGGGTGGACGCCAGCGCGGCAACCGGAGACTATTCCCGGATCTCAGCTGGAACAAGGACTAATCGAGAAGTTCCTGTGGGGCCTGCCGCCGGTAGAAATGGGCGATACCGGCAAGGAGCTCGCGGGCCTCCGGACCGTACCGGGCGGAGCTCTGCAGCACGCCGAAGACGCGGAGATAGTAGTCGATCTCGCGGGGGTCGGTGAGCCGCCGCCGGCTGCTGTACGTCTCGATCACGACCTCGCGTTCGTCGTGCACGCCGAACGCGTTGACGGGCAGCTCGCCGACCCGGGCGGACAGCGGGATGACGCCGAGCCGCAGGTTGCCGAGGGTGGAGAGGCTGATGAGCCGGTCCATCTGGGCGGCCATCACGGTGTCGTCGCAGAGCCGCCAGCGCAGCGCGCCCTCGGTGACGAGGATGTCGAAGCGGCGCCGGTCGTCGTACAGCACGGACTGCCCGTCGATCTGCGCGGCCACACCCGCGGCGACGTCCGCCGCGGTGGCGGCGTTGGCCCGTTCGGCGACGGACTGCGCGTAGTCGGCGGCCTGCAGCAGGGCGGGCACCATGACGGGCTGGAAGACCCGGTAGTGCGTGCCGTGGGACCAGTCGGCCCGGTGCACGCCGCGCTTGCGGAGCAGGCGCAGGTTGCGGTGCTGAGCCTGGAGCCGTACGGCGCGGGCGGCCAGCTCGGCCCGGGTACCGGTGGGCGCGCCGAGCACGGTGGCGAGGCGTTCGGCGTCGTCCGGTGAGGGCAGCACGCGCCCCGTCTCGATCTTGGAGATCTTCGACTGGCTCCAGTTGAGCAGGGCGGCGACCTCGCCGCCGGACAGCCCGGCGGCGTCGCGGAGCCGACGGAACGCGTCGCTGAGCACGGTGCGTTCGCGGCGGTAACCGTCCGCGTCGAGCCGCGTCATCCTTCATCACCCCCCGGCCGTACGCCCCCGAGTGGCAGACGCTAGTCCCGTTGCGGGGGGCGGACAAGGAATCCCGGCCTCCAGGATCACCATGTGAAAAACCTCGTACGGGAAGGGCACAGAACGGGCTCGGCGGGCGCCGAATGGGCGGTCGCCGTCCGCCCTGCTCGACATGATCGTCGGCACCGCACCGTGACTCCGTGCTGACCGACTGTCACGACATGGCGGATGGACTTCTTGGGAGGTCGTCGGGCAGAAGCCACGATCCGTGTTCTAGACTCCCGGTGCTCCATCGCTGACGGAGTGCGACACCGGACCGGTCGGTGGGGGTCCTTAATAACGATCGGACCGGTTTTCCGTAACGGCGGACAGAGACGAAAGCGAATGCTTACACTGCCCCAATGCGGCCCGCCCCCCTGCAGCCCACCCCGGGCGTTTCCCCCGGCGGCACCCCGGGCGTCTCCCCCGGCGCCCCGCCCTCCGGTGAGCCCCGGGAAACCGGGGAACCGACGCGCCCCGAAGTGCCCGCACCGCGGTCCGGTGAGCCGGTCACCGCGCCCGAGCTCGTGGCCCGTGCCACCACCGGTGACACGGAGGCGTTCGCCGAGCTCTTCCAGACCTACCGGCCCACCGTCCACCGGTTCATCCAGGCCCGCGTCCGCTCGCACTCCCTCGCCGAGGACCTCACCAGCGAAACGTTCCTTCGGGCGTTGCGGCGGATCGGCTCCTTTACGTGGCAGGGTCGCGACATCGGCGCGTGGCTGATCACGATCGCGCGCAATCTCGTGGCCGACCACTACAAGTCCGGGCGGTACCGGATGGAGATCTGCACCGACGAGGCGCTGGAGCCGGGCCCGCTGCAGGAGGGGCCCGAGCACCTCGTGCTCGACGCCATCACGCGCCGTACCGTGCGCGAGGCGATCACGCGGCTCGGCGACGAGCAGCGGCAGTGCCTCACGCTGCGCTTCCTGCAGGGCCTCTCGGTGGCCGAGACGGCGCAGCTGATGGGGAAGAACGAGGGCGCGATCAAGGCGCTGCAGTATCGGGCCGTACGGTCCCTGGCGCGGTTGCTCCCCTCCGACGTGCCCTGACCGCGCTCCCCGCCCCGCCGATCCGTCCGACACGCCGTGCCCACGCCGAGGCATGGGCGGTCGCCCGAAACCGTCGGTGGCAGCGGGCATCATGGATGTCCGTGAGGGCGACATGATCGACTACGGGCGACTGACCAGGCGCGGCACCGGCATCGACGCACGGCGACTCGAGTTCGCGGTGATCGATCTGGAGACGACGGGGCTGGATCCCTGGGGCGGCGACCGAGTCTGCGAGATCGCCGTGATCCGCATGCGCGGCGACGGCAAGGTCCTCGCCGAGCACTCCACCCTCATCGACCCACGAGGCACCCCGGCCGGCCGGGCCGGCGCGGGTGGCGCCTCCGGTGACGCGGGTGGGGAGCTGGGGGGCGGGGAGTTCCACGCCATCCGGTGGGCCGACGTGGCCGGGGCGCCGCGGTTCGCCGACGTGGCGCCCGGGTTGCTGCGGCTGCTCTCCGGCGCCGTGGTGGCCGGCCACAAGCTCGCCTTCGAGGACGGGTTCCTGAGCGCCGAGTTCGCCCGCCTCGGCTGGCACGTACGGCTCCCCGGCCTGTGCACGCTCACCGCCGCGCGCAGCCAGCTCGACCTCGGCCGGTATGGGCTGACCGCGGCCACCGAGGCCGTCGCGGGCCGCTCCCCCGGCGCCCAGCACACCGCGCTCGGCGACGCCCGCGCCTGCGGACTGCTGCTCGCCTCCCTGCTGGCCGCGGCCCCGGCCCCGCTCCGCTACCTCGGCCCGCCCCCGGTACCCGGACGCTTCATCCCGGCCGGTCTCGGACGGGTCCGCCCGCGCGCCCCGCTACCAACGTCCGGCGGCGGCCACCGGATCGCCGACCTCGTCCCGCCGATGCCCCCACCCCCCGACGCCCCCACACCGGCACCCACCGTCCCACCAACACCCACACCCGCACCCACGGCCCCACCAGCACCCACAGCCCCACCCACGCCCACATCCGCGCCCACGCCCACATCCGCGCCCACGCCCGCGGCCCCACCGGCGCCCACGCCCACGCCCGCCCCCACGCCCGCGGCCCCACCCGCATCCGCGGCCGCGTCCCCGGCCAAGACCCCTGCCGTGCCCGGGTGCACGACCACGGCCGCGAGCTCAGGCTCCGTCACCACCGGGTCTGCGAACGGGGGCATGGCCGGTCTCGCAGCCACGGAGCAGTCGGCCGGCTCGGCGGACGGGGGCGCGGTCGCGCTGAACGGGCACCGGCCGCCGCAGCTGCGGTGGAACAGGTATGAGCTCGACCCCGAGCGCTGTCTCGGCCGCTATGGGGAGGAGAAGCGGGCCGCCGCGGTCTCCGCCGCCCGCCGGGGCCACCGCCTCCGGCTGCTCGGCCGGGCCGCGCTCACGCTCACGCCCGCGCTGCTCGCGGCCGTGATCCCCGTCGACGCCCTGCCCACCGCCGCCCCACGCACAGGCCGCCCGCACACGGACGCCCCGCACACCCACCCCTTGCGCACCGGCCTCCTGCGCACCAGCACCGCTCCCACCGGGCCTGTGCCCGGGCGGTCCGCTCCTCGGCGATCCGTGCTCGTGGATCCGGGCTAGGGGGCCGGATCCACGAGCCGGGCAAAGGGGCCGGCCGCGCAAGGGGCGGGCCGGGCCGCCTCTGAGTGACGGCCCGGGTCTGGGTTCGCGGCGGGCGTGTCAGCAGTTGCCGGGGGTGGACCTGCCGTCCAGCCGGTTCCGCATCCACGTGGTCACGTACGGCGAGGCCACCGCGGCCGTCGTGGCGTGCTCCAGCAGCAGGAAGGTTCTGAACGTCACGTTCACGCCCGCGTCGCACCAGGCCGCGCGCAGTTCGCGCGCGTCCTCGTACGGGATGATCTCGTCGCCGGTGGAGTGATACAGCAGCACCGGGACCCGCGGCTCCATCCCGCCCACGTTCTGCGCGTCCAGGATCGTCCGCCACTCCTCCGTCTCCAGCGGATCGCTCGTGGTGTAGTCGGCGAGCGTCTTCCCCGCGTACGGGCTGAAGTCGCACCCGTTGCGCAGCTCCTCGATCCCGGCCCGGCCGGCGTCGTTCAGGAAGGACTCCAAGTCGAGCTCGGGATAACCGGCGTCCATGCCGATGCCCGCGGCCAGTACGAGCCCGAAGTTCTCGCCGCCCTCGTTCTCCGCCGCGATGTGCCGCAGATCGACGGGCGTACCGCCCGAGGCGACGGCCTTGACGTCCAGGTCCGGCGCGTAGTCCGGCGCTACCTGCGCGGCCCATGAGGCGGCGTGCCCGCCCTGCGAGTATCCGGCGAGGCCGACCGGGCCGTCCGCGGGCAGTCCGGCGCCGGGCAGCCGCTGCGCCGCGCGCACGATGTCCAGCAGCACGTGCGCGGCGGACCTGGCCACCATGTAGCGGTGGTCGCCGGGCGTACCGAGCCCTTCGTAGTCGGTGACCGCGACGGCGAGGCCCGACCCCGCGTACTGGTGGATCAGCCCACCCTCGTTCTCGTCGCCCGCCTCCAGGTGCCGCGACGGCGCGCACTGGTCCCCCATGCCGTGCGTGCCGGGCGCGTACCCGACGATGGGCCGCGGGGCGCCGTACGGGGCCTTGGGCACGATCACCGTGCCGCTGACCGTGATCGGCGCTCCGTGGGTGTCCGTGGACGCGTAAAGGATCTTCCAGACCCGGGCGTAGAAGAAGCCCGGAGCGTTGATCTCCTGCGCGGAGACGAGGTCTCCGGGCGACGCCTCGGCCCGCGCGGAGTCGGCCCGCGCGGAGTCGGCCCGCGCCGCCTTCACGTCCGCCTGCGCGGGCGCACCCGCGAACAGCATCGGCAGCAGCAGTGCCCCGAGGGCCAGGTAACGCATCCGTCGTTTCACCGGTACCTCCCGAACGCCCGTGGGGACCTCCTTCACATCAGGCGGCCGAGAGGTGACGGTCAACGGCAAGAAGTGCCCAACCTCGAGCCGCGGCGGGCCGGGGGGAATGTCCCGCTCCTCCACGGGCGGGCTACCTTGTGGGCGCGGAGCGGCGGTCGGAGAAGCGGAGGCGCGGTGCGCGACATCGTGGTGGTGGGCGCCGGCATGGCGGGGCTGAGCGCGGCGGAGACGCTGCGCGCCGAAGGGTACGACGGCCGGCTCACCCTCGTCGGCGCCGAGCGGCACCTCCCGTACTCCCGCCCACCGCTCTCCAAGCACGTGCTCTCCGGCAAGGAGGAGCCCGCCTCCACCGCGCTCCGCGCCGAGGGCCACTACGACGGGCTACGGCTGGACCTGCGCATCGGGCGCCGCGCCACCGCACTGGACACGACCGCCCGCACGGTCACGCTCGACGACGCCGGCAAGATCCACTACGACGGCCTGATCATCGCCACTGGCGCGACCCCCCGCCGGCTCCCCGGCACGGACCACCTGGCCGGCGTCCACGTACTCCGCACGCTCGATGACTGCGGCACCCTGCTCACCGAGCTGACGAACGGCACGCCTCGGGTCGTGGTGATCGGCGCCGGCTTCATCGGCTCCGAGGTGGCGGCCTCCGCGCGCTCCCGCGGCCTCGACGTCACGGTCGTGGAGGCGGCGGAGACCCCGCTCTCCCGCGTGCTCGACCCCCGGATCGGCGCCGCCTGCGCGGAGCTGCACCGCGACAACGGTGTAGGGGTCCACCTCGGCGTGGGCGTCACGGGCCTGGAAGGCGGCCCGCGCGTGGAGGCCGTACGCCTCGCCGACGGCACGCTGATCCCCGCCGACCTCGTGGTGATCGGGGTCGGGGTCGCGCCCGAGACCGCCTGGCTGGCGGACTCCGGCCTGACCATCGGGGACGGCATCGCCTGCGACGCCACCTGCGCCGCCGGGCCACCCGGCGTGTACGCGGCCGGCGACCTGGCGAGCTGGCCGCACCCGGGGTTCGGCCGGCGGCTCCGCCTCGAGCACTGGACCAACGCCGGCGAACAGGCGGCCGCCGCGGCCCGCAACCTGCTGGCCGGGCCGGACGCGGCGCTGCCGTACGCGCCGGTGCCGTACTTCTGGTCCGATCAGTACGAGGTCAAGATCCAGCTCGTCGGCCTGGCCGCGCCGGCGGACACGGTGGCCTTCGTGCACGGCTCCCCGGAGGAGCGCCGCTTCACCGCGTTCATCGGCCACCAGGGACGGCTCGTGGGCGTGCTCGGAATGCGTTCCGCCGCGAAGGTGATGCGGTACCGCGCGCTGGTCGCCGAGCCGACGTCCTGGGCGGACGCGCTGGCCGCCGCGCGCGGCTGATCAGCCCTCGATCTTGATCGCGGCCTTGGGGCACATCCGCTCGGCCTCTTCGACCTTGGCGCGCAGCTCCTCGGGCGGCTCCTCCTGCAGCACGTACAGGAAGTCGTCGTCGCGCACCTCGAAGACCTCGGGCACGATGCCCATGCACACCGCGTTGCTCTCACAGCGGTCGAAGTCGACGTTCACACGCATCGTGGTCGCTCCTCCTGAGGGGTCCGGTCGCCGTACGCCGTGTCGCCGAGCGTACTCACCATGTGTACCTAGCAGTAGTTAAGGGCGCCCTCCAAATGAAGATCGCAAGATTCGCGATCGCCTGGTGTGGCGGGCTGACCAGCGGGTACGGCCCTGATCGGCGGCAACGAGATCCACGTTCAGGAGGGCACGGATGACACTCCCGGCAAGGCTCCGAACGAGCACCGGCCTCCGCCCGCGTCAGCGGGCCGCGACGCTCGGCCGTACGGCCCGGCGTCCAAGAGACCGCAGGCTCGTGGGCCGCCGGCCGTGCTCGCCGGACAGCGGGGCCGAACCCCCGTTACGCGCCTGACGGGCCGATGGAACAGAGGCGCTCCGCGCCGCCAGGCCGTCCTTTCTCGCGGGGGAGACGGGAAGGCACGGCGGGTGTGGGGTCGCCTTCGGTGAGCGGATGGAGCCGGGCGTACGGTCGCGTCCGGACCCGCGGCCTCGGCCACGGCTCGATCTGATCACCCACCCGCCGCGACGTGCGTGACGCCCAGGGAATCCAGGGCCCGTACGCCCGCGCGCCGGACCCCCGGTCGCCTGCGAAGGCTCTGCGTGAACGCCGCACGCGTGAAGGAGCCCTGGCACGGTCCGAGGAGCCGTCGTCCCGGGCGGGGCGGAACGTCCTCGTTACGGCATGGTGCTCGGTCCGCCGGGACGGCCAACCCCGGCCCGGCGGACCGGCACCTCGAACCTTCACGATCGCCACGGTGATCGCGCTTTGCACGTGTGCGCGGGGGAGCCGATCCCTTCCCCGCGCACCCGCATGCCCGGAAGATCCCCCAAATCACAGTCGTTAGCGGTGCGAAGTCCCGCTTTCGCCCGCCGGCACCCGTTACCGTTTGCCGCCATGTGGCGGCATACGGGGGGATTTTTATGGCGCTGGCATTGGTCATCGGCGGCTGCTCGTCGCTCGGGGAGGATCCTCCCGAGATCGAACGCGACCAGCGGATCGCCGACGGGGAGTCCACGGGGGACACGCCCGCCAAGGGACCGGGACCGGGGGCCCTGACCGAGGCGTGGCGCGTCACGGGACCGGCCGTGCCTGCGAACGATCGGACTCCGGAGCGGCGGGTCGCCGGTGGGCGGCTGCTCATCGGGACCTCCCAGCGGATCGAGGCGTACGACGCGCGCACCGGAAGGAAACTCTGGCACTACAGCGAACCGGGACGCGGCCTGAGCCACGCTGCGGCCGGCGACGCCGTGGTCGTCAACTCCGTGGGGAAGGAGTTCGACCGGGTGACCACCGGGCTCGACCTGGCCACCGGGGAGCTCCTGTGGGAGCGATCCTTCGACTCCGATGAGACGTCGCATCCGGTCCTGACCGGCGAACGGGGCAACGCGAGCGCGTCGGCCGACGGCGTCGTCCCCCTGTTCGTCGAGGACCCGGACGACGCGGGCCGCGGCGAGCTGGTCGCGCTCGACGCGAGGACGGGCGACGAGAAGTGGGGGCGGGAACATCGCTCCCCGCTGTCGTGCGAGTCCCCGGACCGGAACGCCGCGGCCGATACCGACGGCAGCGTGCTGGTGTTCTGGGAGTCGTGTACGGCCGACGACGTCGTGCTGCACGCCTTCGAGCCCGCCACCGGCCGACCCCTCTGGTCGCGATCCGGCCGAGCCGATCTCGCCGTCGGTGTCGCGGTACGGCACGGCGCCACGCTGATCGTTCTTGACGAGCACGCGCGTGCCCTGGTCGGCAAGGACGGCAAGGACCTGGCCGACCTGAGCCGGCTCGGCGAGTGTGCGGACATCTGCGGGCTGATGGACGTCGGCGGCCGCCTCGCCGTACGGCACGACGACCTCCGGGACCTGACCCTCCTCCGGACCGGCCGCTACATCGTCGCGGTCGAGGCACCCGACGCGGATCGGGACGAGTTCATCTCGAGCGTGGTCAAGGGATTGACGTGACCGAGAAGGTGGTGTCGTCGTCGCCTCGCCACCCAGCCCTTGCCGGAGCCGGCGTACTCGCCGCGCGGCGCGACGTCGAGGAGGCCCTTGTCCAGGTCGTAGAGGCGCACGTGGCACGCGGAGACGCAGTCGTCCGGGAAGGCGACCAGGCGGCCGCCGTGGATCCGGGCGTCCGTCGGGCCCCACGTGGGGCCGCGTGTGTCGCTCCAGCGCTTCTTCCCCGAGCCCAGCTCGTACAGGCTGAGCTCGGTGCGCTCCGTGCCGCTCTGGACCAGGGCCACCTTTCCGTCGGTGGCGACGATCGACGTGTCCGGCGGGCCGGTCCACCGCTTCTCCTTCTCGGCCAGGTCGAAGACGAGCGGCTCGTTCTTCCCGGTGCGGCCGGCGACGTAGCGGCCGGAGTCCTCGCTCCAGGCCGACTGGCAGTCCTTCTCCGGATCGCCGGTCGGAAGCTCGTTCCGCCAGTCCCGGGCACCGGTCCGGACGTCGAGCGCGACCATGCGCAGCTCGCACCTCTCGGGATACTCGGTGTCCTCCTCACTGGTCAGCACGAGGTGATCGCCGGTCATGAAGGTCGGTCCGGAGACTCGGTCCTGCCCCTTGGGATAGAGCAGCTCGCCGCCGAACGTCTCCAACTCCGCCCGTACCCCGAGCCGCGCGGCGGTGCCCGCGTCGTACGTGGTCAGCCGGTGCTTGCCGCGGTAGCCGCGGGGGCGCGTGGTCACGGCCAGCACATCGTCCGTGTACGCCTCGACCTCGGGCACGTGCTCGGTGGGGATCGTCCACCGGACGCCGCCGGTCCGTGCGTCGCGCGCGCTCAGCTGGCAGTCGTCCATGGCGTTGGTCTGTTCGTCCCGGCAGACGGGCGTGAGCACGATGTTCCCGGCGGCGGAGCCGTACGGCGCGGCGACCGTCTCCCAGAGCGTCTTCCCGTTGTCCGCGTCGATCCCCGTGTAGACCTCGCGTCCCGGCCAGTCACCGCCTTTGGGGTGCCGGTACTGGACGACCAGCGTGCCGTGCGCGATCGAGACCGTGGCGTCGCCGTCCTTATCGAGCTTCCGCTCCCACGTCCGCTTTCCGTCCTTGGAGATCCCCACGACGCGCTCACCGCTGACCGCGACGTACCGATCACCGATCCGGAGGATCTCGCCGTTGCGCCAGTCGTCGCCCGAGCCCTCGAGGTCGAGGGACCACTCCCGCTCCGCCGATCGCATGTGCTGTCCCCGTGTCCCGTTTCCCCGTTGTCCCCGTTCCCCCCGAATTGAGCCGTCACTGTAGCGCCGGCGCGCGCCACATCCCCCAGCACGCCGGGCCGCCGCCGGGGATCAGGAACTCGTCGGCGATCCGGAAGCCGAACCGCTCGTAGTAGCCCACGTTCCCGGGCGTGGACGTCTCCAGGTACGCGGGCGCGCCCTCCGCGTCGCACCGCCGCAGCCCCGCGCGGAGCAGCGCACCACCCCGGCCGCCGCCCTGACGGCCGGGATCGGTGCCCAGGTACGAGAGGTAGTAGTGCGGTTCCGCCGGATGCCGGCCGTCCAGCACGCCCATGGCGATGAGGCTGCGGCGCAGCGCGCCGAGCTCGGTGCCGTACATCGCCATGATCGACGGCAGGTGGCGCAACTGGGTGCGCACCGGGACCTGCCACGCCCCCGGCGGATCCCACATCGCGACCGCGCTGACCCGGCCGTCGTCCTCGGTGACCGCCGACATCCCGTGTCCGAGGTGGACGTGGAGCATGATCACGTACATGGCGCGGAGCCGGCGCGGCCGGGTGCGCTGGTCCCGGTAGATCCAGCGCAACAGCGGCTCGCCGCTGAAGGCGCGGGCCAGCACCTCCGCGGCGGCGTCGATGTCGTCCGCGCGGGCGGCGCGGACCGCGACGGTCATGTCGCCGCGAACCGGTCCGTGGCCTCGATCAGTCTGTCCAGGATGCCCGGCTCGCTGAACGCGTGGCCGGCGTCGCCGACGACGTGGAACTCCGCCTCCGGCCACGCGCGGTGCAGGTCCCAGGCGGTGGTCACCGGCGTGCACATGTCGTACCGGCCCTGGACGATCACGCCGGGGATGTGCCGCAGCAGCGCGGCGTCGCGGATCAGCTGCCCGTCCTCGAAGAATCCGCCGTTGACGAAGTAGTGGTTCTCGATCCGCGCGAAGGCCTGCGCGTACTCCGGCTCCCCGTGCTGGGCGATGATCTCCGGCTGCGGCAGCAGCGTGACCGTGGACCCCTCCCAGACGCTCCACGCGCGTGCCGCCTCGGCCCGTACCCGCGCGTCCGGGGAGTTCAGCCGGCGGTGGTAGGCGGTGATCATGTCGCCGCGCTCTTCGGCCGGGATCGGCGCAACGTACTCCTCCCACAGGTCGGGAAAGACCATGGACGCGCCCTCCTGGTAGAACCAGCGCAGCTCACGCGGGCGCAGCGTGAAGACCCCGCGCAGTACCAGCTCGGTGACCCGCTCCGGGTGCGTCTGCGCGTACGCGAGCGCCAGCGCGCTGCCCCAGGATCCGCCGAAGACCTGCCACCTGTCGATGCCCAGCCGCTCCCGCAGCTGTTCCATGTCGGCGACGAGATGCCAGGTGGTGTTGACCGACATGTCGGTCGCCGGGTCGCTCGCATGCGGCGTGCTGCGCCCGCAGCCGCGCTGGTCGAACAGCACGATGCGGTAGCGCGCCGGGTCGAACAGCCGCCGCTGGTTCGGCGAGGTGCCGCCGCCGGGCCCGCCGTGCAGGAACACCACCGGCCTGCCCGCCGGATTGCCGCTGACCTCCCAGTACACGAGCTGGCCGTCGCCGGGGTCGAGCATGCCCTGCTCGTACGGCTCGATGGGCGGATAGAGGGTGCGCATTCCGGGAGCGTCTCATGATCGGACCGCTCGGGCTTGTGCACCGCGCGCACCGGCGATCAGGATGATGCCCAGGATCATCGAGCGCCCCGGGATCCGGAGTCGAGCCCAGCCTTTCTGGAGTGAACGTGAACGAGTTCCGCGCCGCACGCGACTTCCTGCTCGAGCACCGCGAGGACTACGCGACCGCGTATCGCGACTTCCGCTGGCCGGAGCTCGAGGAGTTCAACTGGGCGCTCGACTGGTACGACGTGATCGCCGCCGAGCACCCGGACCGTACGGCGCTGTGGATCACCGAGCCGGGCGGGCCGGAGTCCAAGCTCGGCTATGCCGAGCTGGCGGCCCGGTCGAACCAGGTGGCGAACTGGCTGCGCGCCCAGGGCGTGTCGCGCGGCGACCGCATCCTGCTCATGCTGGGCAACCAGATCGAGCTGTGGGAGACCATGCTGGCCGCGATGAAGCTCGGCGCGGTCATCATCCCGGCCACCACCCTGCTCTCCTCCGCCGACATCCTCGACCGGATCGCGCGCGGGGACGTACGGCACGTGGTGACCGCCGCCGCGGAGACGGCCAAGTTCGCCGGGCTGTCCGGGGAGTGGACCAAGATCTCGGTCGGCCGGGTGCAGGGCTGGCTGGCGTACGAGGAGTCCGAGGAGACCTCGCCGGACTTCTCGCCGGACGGGCCCACGCGCGCCTCGGACCCGCTGCTGCTCTACTTCACCTCGGGCACCACCGCGCAGCCCAAGCTGGTGGGGCACACCCACGCGTCGTACCCGGTGGGGCACCTGTCGACCATGTACTGGCTGGGCCTGCGGCCGGGGGACGTGCACCTCAACGTGTCCTCGCCGGGCTGGGCCAAGCACGCCTGGAGCAACCTGTTCGCGCCGATCAACGCGCAGGCCACGATCCTCGTGGTGAACCAGGGGCGGTTCGCCGCGGGCCCGCTGCTGGAGGAGATCGTGCGGTGCGGCACCACCACGTTCTGCGCCCCGCCGACCGTGTGGCGGATGCTGATCCAGGAGGACCTCGGGGCGTACAAGACCTCGCTGCGGGAGTGCCTCGGCGCCGGTGAGCCGCTCAACCCGGAGATCATCGAGCAGGTCCGCCGGGCCTGGGGGATCACGCTGCGGGACGGCTACGGGCAGACCGAGACGACCGCGCAGATCGGAAACCCGCCCGGTCAGGAGCTGCGGCCCGGCTCCATGGGACGGCCGCTGCCCGGGTACACCGTGGCGCTCGTCGACCCGATCTCCGGCGACGTCGGTTCCGAGGGCGAGATCGGCCTCGACCTCGCGCACCGCCCGCTCGGCCTGATGACCGGATACCTCGACGATCCCGCGCGGACCGCCGAGGTGATGCGGGATGGGTACTACCACACCGGCGACGTGGCCTCCCGGGACGCCGACGGCTACATCACGTACGTGGGCCGTACCGACGACGTGTTCAAGGCCTCGGACTACCGGATCTCGCCGTTCGAGCTGGAGAGCGTGCTGATCGAGCACCCGGCCGTGGCGGAGGCCGCGGTGGTGCCCTCGCCGGACCCGGTACGGCTGGCGGTGCCGAAGGCGTACGTGGTGCTCGCCGCCGGCCATACCCCCGACGCCGCCACCGCGGAGTCGATCCTGGCGCACTGCCGCGCCGGCCTCTCCCCCTACAAGCGGATCCGCCGCATCGAGTTCGCCGACCTCCCCAAGACCATCTCCGGCAAGATCCGCCGCGTCGAGCTCCGCGGCCACGAGGAATCCCGCGCCGAGGGCCGCCGCCCCGCCGAGTTCTGGGAAGAGGACCTGCCCGGCCTCAGGTCCTAGGGAAGGGTTTCTCGGGCGCCGCCCGAGGCACTCCCCGAGAAACCCTTCCCTGACCCGTGTGGGTGATTATGAGGCTTTCTGCAGGGCGGGCCGCTGCTCGATCTGGTGGATTTCGTGGTGGGCCTGGAGTGCCATTCTGCGGATGTAGCGTTCGGCCGTGTTCACGTCGACCTCGAGGCAGCCGCACTCGCGTCGTGCGTCGGCCGCTCCGAGACACCCCTGGAAGTAGAGGGTGTCGCCGGCGCCGATGTATTCCTCGAATTTGGTCGCGGTTGCCGCGGCATCGTCCAATTCGTGGAGTTCGAGCGTGTCCCGGTATGCGTTGAGCACGATGCCTTCGACCTCGTGGTCGACCGCCTCCATGTCGACGTCGACGCAGCCACACTCCCGTCGTGGCCTGGACTCCGCCGCCAGCGTCTCGAAGTAGTGCCCGACGCGAAGAACCAGCGAGTACTCGAAATCGTCGGCAGGGCTCCGTTCGAAGCCCTTGTCAACAAAGGTCACGGTAGTCATTTTCCCCCCTCGCTCCGCCAACGGCTTCGCCGTGTGACGGCACCGACACGCAGAGTTCCCGCTCGGAGGTGCGCTACAACATATGTCGGCGGAATTGCTTGCCGAGCGCATCACCGTTTAGAGCGCAAGGGCGCCGGGCAGGCGGCCGTGCATTTCCCCCGGATACCGGACATGCCTCCCCTCGCATTCCGCCGTCCCGCGACCCCCACGCGCATGCGGTGAACCGGGTGCGTCAGCATTCGATGACATTGACGGCCAGGCCGCCTCGGCTCGTTTCTTTGTATTTGTCGTGCATGTCGCGGCCGGTGGCGCGCATGGTGGCGATGACCTTGTCGAGGGAGACGAAGTGGGTGCCATCGCCGTGCAGGGCCATGCGGGCGGCGCTGATCGCCTTCACCGCGGCGATGGCGTTGCGTTCGATGCACGGCACCTGGACGAGGCCACCGATGGGGTCACAGGTCAGCCCCAGGTTGTGCTCCATCGCGATCTCGGCGGTGTTCTCCACCTGGGCGGGTGTGGCGCCGAGCACCTCGGCCAGGCCGGCGGCGGCCATCGAGCAGGCGGAGCCGACCTCGCCCTGGCAGCCCACCTCGGCGCCGGAGATGGAGGCGTTCTCCTTGAAGAGGATGCCGATCGCCCCGGCGACCAAGAGCAGCCGGACCACTCCGCCGGAGTCGGCGCCGGGCACGTGCGAGCGGTAGAACTGCGCGATGGCGGGAATGATGCCGGCGGCACCGTTGGTGGGCGCGGTGACGACCTTGCCGCCGGCCGCGTTCTCCTCGTTGACGGCCAGCGCGTAGAGCTGGACGAAGTCCATGGTCTCCAGGGGATCGGCGGCGCCGCCCGCCGCCCGGCGCTCCAGCAGGCCGCGGAGCAGCCGGGGCGCGCGGCGCGGCACCTTGAGCCCGCCGGGCAGCACCCCGTCGGTGCCGCAGCCGCGCCAGATGCAGGCGCTCATCGCGGCCCAGACGCCCAGCAGGCCGGCCCGGACCTCCGCCTCGGTGCGGCCGAAGGCCAGCTCGTTGGCGAGCATCACCCCGCTGATCGGCAGGCCGGTCTCCCGGCAACGGTGCATGAGCTCCTCTGCCGAGGCGAACGGGTACGGCACCTTGGTGTCGTCCGCCTTGATCCGGTCGGCGCCGGTGGCGGCCTCGTCGACCACGAAGCCGCCGCCGACCGAGTAGTACTCCCGGGTGCGCAGAGGCTCGCCTTCGGCGTCATAGGCGAGGAACCGCATGCCGTTGGGGTGGTGCGGGAGCCGCTCCTTGCGCCGGAAGTCGATGTCGGCCCGCGCGTCGAAGGGCACCGGATGCAGGCCGAGCAGCCGTACGGTCCCGGAGTCGGCGATCTCCGCGACCGTGCCGGGCACCGTGTCCGGGTCGATCTCGGCCGGGATCTCACCGGCCAGCCCGAGCAGCACGGCACGGTCACTGCCGTGGCCCTTGCCGGTGAGGGCGAGCGACCCGCACAGCTCGGCGCGGACGCGCGCGACGCGGGTGAGCAGCCCGGCCTCGTGCAGCCCGGTGACGAACGTGCGCGCGGCCACCATCGGGCCCACCGTGTGCGAGCTGGACGGCCCGATACCGATCTTGAAGAGGTCGAAGACACTGATCGCCATTGATCGTTCTCCTTCCCGCCCCCGGGCGCACTAGCGCCCGAGGACCCGCGGGGGCCGCGGGTCGAACGGCACCGCGTTGCGGTGGCCAGCTGCTCGATCACGTCGACGTGCTCACAGCCGCCGTAGTAGCGGCGGCCGGGGTAGCCCTCCGCGTACTTGTTGGTGAGCACGGAGCCCTGCGCCTCGAGCACCGCGCGGGGCGCGAAGTTCTCCGAGGCGATCATCTCGAGCGTGTCCCGCTGCCGGCCGAGCTCGGCCGCCACCGCCTCGGCCACCTGAGGGTCGACCTCGGCCAGCGAACGGTTGTGCGTCTCGGTCACGCCGTCACCCTTCTCCATCGGTGAGCTTCGCGTACTCCTCGGCGGAGAGCAGGCCCGCGGGCTCGCCGTCGACGCGCACCTTGAACAGCCAGCCCGCGCCGTACGGGTCGGTGCCGATGAGGCTCGGGTCGTGGACCGCGGCGGTGTTGACCTCGGTCACCTCGCCGCTCACCGGCGCGTAGATGTCGCTGACCGACTTGGTCGACTCGATCTCGCCGCACGCCTCGCCCGCGGTGACCGTGGCGCCCACCTCGGGCGGGTCGACGAACACGACGTCGCCCAGCGCTTCCGCGGCGTGCGCGGTGATGCCCACGGTGGCGAGGCCCTCGGTCACCGCGACCCACTCGTGCTCCTTGGTGTATCCCAGCTCAGCGGGAACGCTCATCTCGTAACTCCCCAAGTCCTCGGTCGGGCCGGTGTTTCCGCGCGGTCACTTCGCGCGCTGGTAGAAGGGCAGGTCGACGCGGTCGGCGGGCTCGGCGCGGCCCCGCACGTCCACCGCGTACTCGGCGTCGGGCGGGGCGTCGGCCGGCACGTACGCCATCGCGATCGGCTTGCCGAGCGTGGGCGAGGGCGCGCCGCTGGTGACCTCGCCCGCCGGTGCGCCGTCCACCAGCACCGGGTAGCCGTGCCGGGGCACCCGGCGGCCGCGCGCGACGAGACCGACGAGCCGTTGCCGCGGCCCCTCCTTGGAGCGGGCCAGCAGGGCGTCGCGGCCGACGAAGTCGCCCTCCTTGTCGAACTTCACCACCCGGCCGAGCCCGGCCTCGAACGGGGTCACCTCGCGGGACAGCTCGTTGCCGTACAGCGGCATGCCGGCCTCCAGGCGCAGCGTGTCGCGGGCGGACAGGCCCGCGGGCACGAGTCCGTGCTGCTCGCCGGCGGCCAGCAGCGCCGACCAGATGTGCTCGGCGTCGGCGGGCGCGCAGAAGACCTCGAAGCCGTCCTCCCCGGTGTAGCCGGTGCGGGCCAGCATCACCGGGCGGCCGGCGACCTGTTGCCGGTAGCCCGCGTAGTACTTGATCTCGTCGAGGGTGGCGTCGGTGTGCGGGGCGAGGATCTCCACGGCCTTCGGTCCCTGCAGCGCGATCAGCGCGAACTCCGCGGAGCGGTCGGTGACGGTGGCGTCGAAGCCGGCCGCGCGCTCCACCAGCGCCGCGTGCACCACGTCGGCGTTGGCGGCGTTGGCGACCACGAGATACTCCGTCTCGCCGAGGCGGTAGACGATGAGGTCGTCGAGCACGCCCCCGGCGGCGTCGCAGATCATCGTGTAGCGGGCCCGGCCCTCCCGCACCGCGGACATGTGCCCGACGAGCGCGTGGTCGAGCAGGGCGGCGGCCTGCGGGCCCGTCACGCTGATCTCCCCCATGTGGGAGAGGTCGAACAGGCCGGCCCGTTCGCGGACCGCGGTGTGCTCGGCGGTCTCGCTGCCGTAGCGGAGCGGCATCAGCCAGCCGGCGAAGTCGACGAGGTTGGCGCCGAGGGCCTCGTGCACGGCGCGCAGCGGCGTCTCCCGAGGCGCCTGCTGAGCGGGCGGGGTGTCGGTCATGGTGGCACCCTTTCAGACGGAGCGGATCAGGGCCGGTAGCCCGATCCTCCCCTCTGTCATCGGTGCCTGAGAGCTTCACCGCGAAGGTTGTGGACAACCTCTTCGCGGTTTGCACCTTCGGCGAGGGGTTGTGGATAACCCCTGCTTTCCAGAGCGACCTCGTCCGCACGGTCCGTTGGCCTGAGAGGTTTCCGGGAGGGGTTGCTCCTTCGGCGTCCCCGACCGGCTGCCAGGGCACTCTCCCGCACGGGATCCACGGTCCCCGCCAGCGTATCAGCGCCCCAACCCCCCACCCCGCCCAGCCGGAAAGCCAGCCAGGGAACGACCCCGGGAAGCCGGCTGGGGGACGACCCGGGAAGCCGGCCGGGGAACGGGCCGGAGAGCCGGGCCGGGAAGCCGGCTGGGGAATCGGGCTGGGGAGCGAAGGCACCCTCCATGGGTCCGTCTAATCCCCAGCCGGTTCCCCGAGCCCCGCAACAGGGGGGTGGGCACGGAGGTTGTGGGCGCAGGGGACGGGG
>WHSL01000240.1 GCA_009380095.1 Streptosporangiales bacterium
CTAGGCGGCCACAGCCGCGAAGGCTTCGAGCTCCCTGGGGATGTCGGGACCGGCGGGCTGGTACGCGATCTCGGTGATACCGCTCTCCTCCAGCGCCGCGAGGCGCTCCCGCCACCCCTGGGGACTCAGCGCCAGGCCGAACGCCGTGATCAGCTCGGGCGTGACGAACGGGCGGTCCCGTTCGTTCACGGCGGCCAGGTGCAGGTCGTGCAGGGCCAGGTGCCGCTCACCGGCGGGAACGTCCTCGTACGCGGCGCGCCACCGCTCCGCGCCGGGGAACCCGTCCAGCGGCAGGCCGTGCTCGACGGCGAAATGGAACGCGACCGGCACCGCGTGCCCGGCGGCGGCCATCACCCGCTCCGCGGCGACGTCCTCACCGTCGTCCAGGACCGTCCCGAAGGTCAGGTTCACCACCTGGTCGAAGCCCGCCACCGGCCGGCCGCCCGCGAGGAACAGCCCGCCACCGACCCCCTCCGCGACCGCCAGCCCCTTCGGCCCGGCCGCGCCGATCAGGAACGGTACGTCCACGAGACGCGGGGCGCCGAAGCCGTCCGGATGCAGCATCCTGATCCGCGCCCCCTCCCACTCGGCGGTCTCGCCACGGAGCAGCCCCCGGACCACGGACACGTACGCGGCCACGTCCGCCCACGGCACCGGCTTGCGGCCGAGCGTGAACCGCCCGGTGAAGCCGGACCCCACGGCGACGCTCACCCGGCCGGGCCCGGCGAGCTCGGCCAGCGTGGCGATCGCCGAGGCCGCGGTCATCGGGTGCCGCAGGCTGGGGATCATCACGCCCGGCCCGAGACCGATCGTGCTCGTCCGCTCCGCACAGCGGCCGAGCGTCAACACCAGCCCGCCCTCGGCCTGACTGCGGAACCGGCCCTCGCGGTCCCGCCGGCCGAAGGTGAAGCGCCGGTTGGCGGCGGTGTTGCCGACGGCGGTCACCGCCAGCGCGACCGCGTTGGCGGCCAGCGCGGGCAGCACCAGGCCGCCCAGCACGTACAGCACGAGATGCGCGAGCGTGCTCAGCGTGCCGATCGCGGCGAACCGGAGCAGCTGGCCGGGCATCTCGCGGGGCAGCCGGGCCTGGCGGACGTACTCGGGCATCCGTACGCCGAACGCCCCCGAGACGATCCGCCGGCCCACCCGCGCCATCCCCTTCAGGTCGTCGATCGCGGTCCGTACCACGTCGACCCGGCTGTCCGGGTCGTCGATCCAGTCGACCGGCACCTCGTGGATCCGCATCCCGGACTTCTCGGCGAGCAGCAGCAGCTCGGTGTCGAAGAACCACTTGTCGTCCTCGACGTACTCGATCAGCCGGTGCACGACCTCGCGCCGCCCGGCCTTGAACCCGCACTGCGCGTCGCTGAACCCGGCGCGCAGGAACAGCCGGAGCAGCAGGTTGTAGCAGCGCGAGATGATCTCCCGCTTGCGCCCGCGGGTGACCGCCGAGCCGAGCCCGGGGCGGGACCCGATGGCCAGCTCGCTGTGCCCGGACGCGAGCGGCGCCACCAGCGGCAACAGCGCGTCCAGATCCGTGGACAGGTCGACGTCCATGTACGCGACGATGTCCGCGGTGCTCGCCCCCCAGGCCGCCTTCAGCGCCAGCCCCCGTCCCTTGCGGTCGAGGTGCATGACGTGCACGCCCCGGTACGCCTCCGCGAGCGCGCACGCGACCGCGAGCGTGCCGTCCGTACTGGCGTTGTCGGCGATCACGATCCGAAAGGGGAACGGGAACCGGCCGGTCAGGTAGCCGTGCAGCCGGTCGATGCACTCCGGCAGGGCGCGCTGCTCGTTGTAGACCGGTACGACGATCTCCACCACGGGCAGCGGACGCGGCTCGGCCGGCTCGGCCTGGGTCGTCGCTGTCTCACGCATGACCGCAAGATTCGGCGACCGACCTCGGGCCGCCGTGGGTCCTACGTCAAGACCAGCTCAGAGTCGGATCGGCCCACGGAATGAACCCGGTTCAGGACATGCGCCTCTTGACCAGCTCGTCCAGGTGCGTCTCCCAGTGCTCCGCGACGAGCTCGGGGGCGTACCGGTCGACGACCCGGGTGGCGGCCTTACCGAGCCTGTGCCGCGCCTCCGGGTCCTCGATCAGCTCGCACACCGACGCCGCCAGGGCGCGGACGTCGCCGGGCCGGACGAGCAGGCCGTTCTCCCCCGGAACGATCACGTCGGAGGGGCCGGTCGGGCAGGAGAAGGCGACCGGCGGCAGCCCCTTGCTCATCGCCTCTATCAAGACCAGCGGGAGCCCTTCCCTGCGGGAGCTGAGCGCGAAGATGGACGACTCGGCGAACCTGTCCCCGATCTCCGTGCTGCGCCCCATCAGCCGGACCTTGTCCTTCAGCCCGAACTTCTCGATGAGCCCGCGCAGCTCGTCACGCTTGGGCCCGGAGCCGAAGATGCGCAGCCGCCAGTCAGGATGCCGGGCGTCCACCTCCCGCCACGCCTTGATGAGCAGGTCGAAGCCCTTCTGCGTGGTCAACCGGCCCACCGCGATCACGATCCGCCCGTCCCGCCGCGCCGGCGGCCCGCCCAGCGGCGTCACCCCGTTCGGGATGCAGCACACCCGGGCGCCGGGCACCGCGGCCTCGTACCGCTCCTGGTCGGCGCGGGTGAGCGTGACCACCGAGTCGAGCCGGGGATAACGGCGCCTGATCATCTTCCGTACGCCCGCCCCGTGCGAGGTCAGATGCATGTGCTCCTGGCCGATGGTGATCACCCCGGGCGGGGCGGCGAGGGCGGCGATGAGGTTGAGCCCGGGACGGGTGGTGATGAGCACGCCGCCGTGCAGCGAGCGCATGTACCGGAAGATCTTCAGGTCCGACCAGAGCGTGCAGGCGCGACGGGAGGAGTCCGAGTGCGGCACCAGCACGCTGGGGAACCGTTCCAGCCAGCGGCCGACCAAGCCGCACCGCTTGGTGCGATCGTCCAGCACCGACAGCCGTACGCCGTCCGGAACCGGCAGGCGCGGCTCCGGGAACTGCCGGATCACGGTCACGATCTCCACGTCGTGGTTGTCCGCGAGGCGCTCGGCGTAGGTGAAACAGGTACGTACGGTGCCACCCATGCCGTAGGCGTGGAACAGCAGGATCCGTACGGTGTCCGCGCTCGGCGGGCCGGGCCTCCGCAGCCGGTTGGCGGTGCGCAGGCCGGCGAGTGCGAGGCGCCGGGCGAAGCGCCCGGCGAGGCGCCCGGCGAGGCGGCGAGCCTGGCTACAGTCGAACGCTACGGGTTTCATGGGCGGAACCTAGAAATCCTCACGTTGTGGCCGGGTTAAGGAATTACTGCTTCCCTGATAAGCCGCTCTTTCCCCGTTACGCCCCGTTCATGAGTCGGCTTTGAGGTAACTCCGAGCCAAGAACGGCAATGTTGAGCTTGTGACCGATTCCGGAACCTCCGCCAAAGCGAAGATCCTCGTGGTGGACGACGAGGAGAACATCCGCGAGCTGCTGTCCGCCACTCTGCGCATCGCGGGGTACGCGACGGAGATCGCCAAACCGGTTCCGAGGCGCTGAGCGCGGCCGGGGCCTTCGGCCCCGACCTCGTCGTGCTCGACGTGATGCTGCCCGACGTGGACGGCTTCGAGGTGGCCAAGCGGCTGCGCGCGTCCGGCGTGCACGCGCCGGTGCTGTTCCTCACCGCGCGGGACGCCGTCGCCAACCGCATCACCGGGCTGACCGTCGGCGGCGACGACTACGTGACCAAGCCGTTCAGCCTCGAGGAGGTCGTGCTGCGGATCCGCGCCATCCTGCGGCGGGCCGGCGGACGGCGGCCCGAGGACGAGGACGACCGGGTGCTCCGCTACGCGGACCTGGAGATGGACGAGGAGGCACACGAGGTGCGCCGCGGCGAACGGATCCTCGACCTGTCCCCCACCGAGTTCAACCTGCTGCGCTTCCTGCTCACCAACGCGGGCCGGGTGATGAGCAAGGCGCAGATCCTGGACCACGTATGGCACTACGACTTCGGCGGCGACGGCCGGATCGTCGAATCCTACATCTACTACCTGCGGCGCAAGGTCGACGTTGAGGACCCGCCACTGATCCACACCGTACGGGGCTTCGGCTACACGCTCCGCCTGCCCCGCTCCGCCGGTGAGAACGCCGAGGCCTGACGTGACCGGCCGGCGCCGCTGGACGCTGCGCTCCCGGATGGTTCTGGCGATCGCCGCGCTCGCCGCCCTCGGGCTCGTCGCGGCGAACGTGGCGGGGGTGCTGCTCATCCGGTCGTACCTGGTGAACCAGGTGGACGACCAGCTGCGGCAGGCGGCGGCACCGTTCCACCGGCCGGTGGAGGACGGTCGCCGCGAGGGTCCACCGCCCCCGCCGGATCGGGACCTGCGCGGGATCTACAGCGGCTTCAACGTGTTCTTCTACTCCGCCGACGGGTCGCTGCAGCGGGTGATCGGGCAGGAGGTGGCGCCGTACCCGGAGGTGGGGACGTACGCGGAGGTGGCGTCGCACGCCACGGACGGGCGCCCGTACACGGCGGCCGGCGCGGACGGCGAGGGCTGGCGGGCGCTGGCGGTGCCGCACAGCGGCGGCGACGGCGGGACCGTGGTGGTGGCGATCTCGCTGTCGCGCGTCAAAGGCACCGTGAACCAGCTGACCGTGATCGACGCGGTCGTCACGCTGGTGGTGCTGGCCCTGCTGGCGCTGGCCGGATCGTCGCTGGTACGGGTGGGGCTGAAACCGCTCACCCGGATGGAGGACACCGCGGAGGCGATCGCCGCTGGCGACATGTCCCGCCGGGTGCCCGACGAGGACCCGCACACCGAGGTGGGGCGGCTCGGGCGGGCGCTGAACGGGATGCTCGGGCAGATCGAGTCGGCGCTGCGCGGCCGGGCGGCATCGGAGGCGCGGCTGCGCCGGTTCGTCGCGGACGCGTCGCACGAGCTGCGTACGCCGCTCACCTCCATCCGCGGGTTCGCCGAGCTGTACCGGCGGGGCGGGGCGCGGGCCGGGCCGGAGCCGGACCGCACGATGGCGCGCATCGAGAGCGAGGCCGGCCGCATGGGCCTGCTGGTGGACGACCTGTTGCTGCTGGCCCGGCTCGACGAGGAGCGGCCGATGCGGCGGGACCGGGTGGACCTGCTCGAGGTCGCGGCGACGCCGTACGGGACGCTCACGCCCGGGCGCCGGAGCGGACCATCCGGCTCACCGGGCCGGACGACGGGGGGCCCGAGCCCGTACAGGTCGAGGGCGACGAGCCGCGGCTCCGGCAGGTCGTGAACAACCTGCTGGCCAACGCGGTCATGCACACCGCCGGGGACGTCACCGTACGGGTCGAGCCGCGACCGCTGGGGAACGCGCCGCCGGTCACCGCGGGGGTGGGGCCGGCGCCGCCGCCCGGTGCGCCGGCCGCGCTGCTCGAGGTGGCCGACGCCGGTCCCGGCATCCCGGCGGACCAGGCGGAGCTGATCTTCGAGCGGCTGTACCGGGCCGAGGCCAGCCGCTCCCGCGCGCACGGCGGCTCGGGCCTCGGCCTGTCCATCGTGGCCGCCATCGTCACCTCCCACGATGGCCGCGCCGAGGTCGAGACCGCCCCCGGCAGCGGCTCCACCTTCCGCGTGATCCTCCCCGCCGAACCGGCTGCCGGCGCGGGTTAGACCTGCCGCGCCCCCGCTACCTCTGCCGGCCGTGCCTCGGTGGCGGGCGCGGGCGGTCATCTCTGTCAGCCGAGGTCACTTTGTGGTAGGCGGTGACCAGCCAGGCGCCGTCGCGGCGGCTGAGCACCCAGGTGGCCCGGCGGGCGTGCTCCGGTGCCACCTCGTCCTCGCCCGCGAGTGCGATGCCGCAGCGGCTGATCACCACGGCCTGGTCACCGCGCACGCGCACGCTCTCCGGCTCGTCCAGCGAGCACGAGCCCTTCATCGGCCCGGCGAAGGCCGCCGTCATGAACCCGCGGATCGCCTCCCTGCCCTGGTGGAACACGCCGCCCGGCAACACCACGGTGGCGTCCTCGGTGTAGTGGGCCGCGAACGCGGCGGCGTCATTGGCCGCCCACGCCGCGACGATCTCGCCCAGCACGGCCGTACGGCGTCCTCGGCGGCGCGAGGGCCGAGGCCGGTGGCGGCGGGAGCTGCTGGCGCACTGCTATCGGATGCTCGGCTCCCTGCACGACGCCGAGGATCTGCTGCAGGAGACCCTGCTCCGCGCATGGCGCGCGTTCGACTCCTACGACGAGCGGCGCGCCTCGCTGCCCACCTGGCTCTACCGGATCGCCACCAATGCCTGCCTGACCGCGCTGGAGGGCCGCGCCCACCGGCCGCTCCCCTCCGGGCTCGCCGGGCCGAGCGACGACCCGGAGCAACCGCTGCACCCCGCGCTCGAGGTGCCGTGGCTGCAGCCGTTCCCCACCCCGGCGCTGGGCGGCGACCCGGCCGAGACGCTGAGCGTACGGGGCGACCTGCGGCTCGCCTTCGTCGCCGCGATGCAGTACCTGCCCGCCAGGCAGCGCGCGGTGCTGCTGCTCCACGAGGTGCTGGAGTACCCGGCCGCCGAGGTGGCGGAGATGCTCGACACGGGCACGGCGGCGGTGAACAGCGCGCTGCAGCGCGCCCGCGTCAGGCTCGCCGAGGCCCGGGCCGGAGACCCTGGCTCCGCGGAGCTCACCGATCCGGAGCGCCGCGCGCTCGTGGAGCGGTACATCGCCGCGTTCGAGAGCGCCGACGTCGGCGCCATCACCCGGCTTCTGACCGAGGACGCGGCGCTGGAGATGCCGCCGGTGCCGGTCTGGTACTCCGGCCGCTCCGCCTACGCGCGCTTCATGGAGCACCTGTTCCGGATGCGCGGCCGCGATTGGCGGATGATTCCCGTGGCGGCCAACGGCCAGCCCGCCGCGGTCGCCTACCTGCGCGGCGAGGACGGCGCGTACCACGTGCACACGCTGCAGGTCTTCGACGTACGGGACGGCAGGATCAGCCGGAACACGGTGTTCATGAGTCCGCCGCTGTTCGCCGCGTTCGGGCTGGCGGCGGCGCTCGCCCCCTGAGGGCCGGGCCGGGAGCTCCCGGGGGTGCAGGGGTGGCGCTGCTATCGTGCGAGCTCTTCTGAGCTTGCCGAACCGATCACGACGACCTCGGGAACATGGCCGACTACGCGTTTCTTGTCCTGCCTTCGCACAACCGGGTGTACGCGCGCTCCGCGGTCGCGCTGGTCCGCGCCGAGCTCGGCGTCTTCAACACCACCGCGCTCGGCGGCCGGGTGCGCGACGTCGCCGAGACCGTGATCGGCGGGGTCCCGTACATCACGTTCTCGCTCGACGGCGCGCGCGAGGCGGACCTCGACCGGCTGGCGAACCTCTCCTCGCTCTACGCGCTGTACGCCGTGGAGGGCGGCCTGCTGCGCCCCGTCACGCTGAACCGGCTGGACACCTTCGGCAGCGACCTGCTCACCATCCAGAAGTACGCCGGCAAGACCAACGAGGACTTCACCAAGCTGCTGGTCAACGTCACCGCCATGACCTGCGACCCGGACGCGCTGCTCGGCCGGCGGCTGCGCCTGCTGGACCCGATGTGCGGCCGCGGCACCACGCTCAACCAGGCGCTCATGTACGGCCTCGACTCCGCGGGCGTGGACGTGGACAAGAAGGACTTCGACGCCTACTCCGCGTTCATCCGCACCTGGCTGAAGAACAACCGGTTCAAGCATCAGGCCGCGACGGTGCCGGTGCGCCGGGACCGCACCACCATCGGCCGCCGGCTGGACGTGACCGTGGGCGCCACCAAGGAGGCGTACCGCGGTGGCGACACCATCGCGCTGAGCATGGTGAACGCCGACACGCTGGAGAGCGCGGCGTTCTTCAAGCGGGAGTCGTTCGACCTGATCGTGACCGACGCGCCGTACGGGGTGCAGCACGCGGCCCGGCCCGGAGGGCGCGGCGGCCGCGGCGATGCGGGACGTGCGCTGTCCCGCCGCCCGCTGGACCTGCTGCGGGCCGCCGTACCGGTATGGGCGGGGCTGCTGCGGCCCGGTGGGGCGATCGGGATCTCCTGGAACACGTACGTCGCCAAGCGCGAGGAGCTTGCCGGGGTGCTCGAGGACAACGGGTTCGCGGTGTGCGACTCCGAGCCGTACCTCGGCCTGCGGCACCGTGTCGACCAGGCCATCATCCGCGACGTCGTGGTCGCGAAGCGCCCCGGCTGATCACGCCATTTTTCAAACCGTTATCCACGACACGCCGGAGATCGCTTCTTCCGTCTTGCGAAATATGGCCGGAGAACGATTGATCAATAGGGCTTCGGCGCGTACCGAATCGCACGGGAAGCGGTATTGAC
>WHSL01000125.1 GCA_009380095.1 Streptosporangiales bacterium
CTGGGGGTCGTCGTTCTGGGGGTCCTCGTCCTGGGGGGCGTCGTTCTGGGGGTTGTCGGTGGAGGGCTTCGCCTTGTTTTCGTCGGTGGCGTGCTTTGCTTCCTCGGTGGCGTGGAGGAGGAGGTCGGCGATGATGTCGTCGTCGTTGACCTGTTGGTAGGAGCCGGATAGGTAGCCGATGTAGATGTCGGCGCGGATGAGTTCCAGGGGGCGGGGGTCGCCGGCCTTCTTTGCCTGCTTGGCCAGGCGGGTGAGGTTGGCCATTGACTGGGATACGCCATCCAGTGGCATGTCGCGGCCGTTGAGGTTGGCGGTGCCGTCGGGGTTGATGGTCTTTTGGACGTGCCGGTCTCGGATGCGCTCCTCGTAGGTGCGCTTCCACCAGGTGGGGTCGATGGCCATTGCCTCGCGTTGTAAGCGCGCTCGTAGTTGGCCTGTTGTCAGGCCTGGGGCGTCGGGCAGGACGCGTTGCGTGATCATGTCGATCTGTGGCGGGGTCAGGTTGATCAGCACGTCGGGGAACAGGCGTGCGCGCGGCCAGTCGAGGACGCCGGCGCGGAAGTCGTTCATGACGGTTGGGAACTCGCTGCTCAGTGCCCATCCGGTCCAGAACTCGGTTTCCGCCGCCACCTTGGTGAGGCGGAGGAGCGCGCGTGGCTCCTCCGCGGCGAACTGGCCGGGGAACTCCCGTCGTTCCGCTGGCTCATCGCGCAGGCCCAATTCGATCATCGTGTCGAGGGAGGCGGCGTGGTAGTGCGCGGACTGCCGCCGCTCCGCCAGCAGCACGCCCGCCGCTTCCTCCCCCGTCAGAGCACGCCGGTCGATGCCCTCCAGCACCGCCGCCAGCTCATGACCGGCCGCCGCGGAAGCGAGCCGGTCAAGCAAGGAATCCCCCCGAACATCCATGCACCCATTATCTCGAACACACGTTCGGAGAACGGGTTATCCACAGCCCCAGACCAAAACTTCCGGCCACGAAATCCAACCCCCGCCCCGGCCTCGTCCCCACGAAGACCACCGGACCACCACATCTCCCCAGCCACCCGCTAGCCGCAAAACCAGCGGGTCAGGTGGCGCTGTCCAGGGTGGCGAAGCCATCGGCGAAGCCGACGCCGAAGGCGCCCTTGACCGCGCCACCTGACCCGCCACACTCAAACGGCGGGTGGCAGCGCGGGCGGGTGGCAGCGCGGGCGGGTGGCAGCGCGGGCGGGTGGCAGCGCGGGCGGGTGGCAGCGCGGGCGGGTGGCAGCGCGGGCGGGCGGCAGCGCGGGCGGGCGGCAGCGCGGGATGGCTGCGGGCGGCAGCCGCGGTGGGCGGCCCAGCGGTGGGCGGCCCAGCGGCGGCGGTCCCGGCGCGGCAGCCGGGAATCAGACCTCTACGGCGCCCAGTGCCCCGACGACCGCCTCGCCGAACTCCCGCACCGCCCGGGGCAACTCCCTCCCACCCTGAACCTGAACCTGCAAACTCCGCTGCCGCAACTCCTCATCGAGCAACGGCACCGCCACAACCTCCCCCGCCTCCACCTCAGCCCCGACGGAGATCATCCCGATCAACCCAACGGCATCCGACCGGGCGATGAACCGCACCATCGCCCCAGGGTTCTCACACACCAACACCGGCTCCACCGGCACCCCATTGGAAGCACCAACCACCTCAGAAAGATCACGACTGGTATTCCGGGGCGGATTCAGAACGAGCGGATACCGAAGCACCCTCGGCGAGCGTGACCCCCTCCCGACCAGACAACGGATGTCCAGGCCGTACGACCGCCCGCAACGGCGCCGGCACCGAATGCAGAATCCGCACCCCCCGCTCGATCGCGATGTTGAACGTCACCGCCACATCCGCGGCACCATCCCGAACCAACTGCGTAGCGGCGACCGGCCCGGTGACATGCAACTCGAACCGCACCCCGGGATGCACCGCCCGATAGTCGGCGGCGACCCGAGGCAGAAACGAGTGACCGATGCCATGCGCCGCCGCGAGCGAGATCAACGTGTCGGCACCACGCCGCGAGTGGATCTCGTCCACCAGATGCCCCGCGTCCTGGATGGCACGCCGCGCATACCCGGCGAAGGCCCGCCCGGCCTCGGTCGGCACCACACCGGTAGGCCGGCGCTCGAACAACGGCGCCCCGACCTCCTTCTCCAGCCGAGCGATCTGCCGGCTGACCGCGGACCCCGCCACGAACAGCCGCCGGGCGGCCGCGTTCACCGACCCCACCTCATAAACGGCGAGGAAGTAGCGGAGCGCCGGATCGTAGAGGCCCACGCGCCGTACGCTATCGGCCGTTGCCGGAACGGCAACGATCGCGGTCCCCAACCGCCAACGGCAAAACGCTCGTGGATCTTGCCTCGGCGCAGCACCGGGTGCACGTTTTCAGATCATGAACCGTGCCACCGCCATCGATTTCGCCACCGAGTACTTCGACTCCGGCAGGTTCCGCGACGATCTGGCGCGCCGCGTCGCGGTTCCGACCCAGAGCCAGGACCCGTCCTCGGGACCGTTCCAGCACGCGTACCTGAGCGAGCAGATCGTCCCTGACGTGGAACGAATCGGTTTCACCGCGCGGATCGTGGACAACCCCGTCTCCCCCGCCCACCCGTTCCTCGTCGCGCATCGGCACGAGGGCGGCGATCTCCCCACCGTGCTCACGTACGGCCACGCCGACGTGCAGCTCGCGCACGCCGAGCAGTGGCGGGACGGCCTGGACCCGTGGTGGCTCACGATCGAGGGCGACAAGTGGTACGGACGCGGCTCGGCCGACAACAAGGGCCAGCACACGGTGAACCTCGGCGCGCTGGAACAGGTGCTGCGGGCCCGGGACGGCAGGCTCGGCTTCAACGTCGTCTTCCTGCTCGAGACCGGCGAGGAGAACGGCTCCCCGGGGCTGGTGGAGCTCTGCGAACGCCTCAAGGACGAGCTCCGCGCCGACCTGCTGTTCGCCTCGGACGGCCCGCGGCTCGCCGCCGACCTGCCCACGCTGTTCCTCGGCACCCGCGGCGTCACCAACTTCACCCTGCGCTACACCGCCCGCGAGGGCTCGCACCACTCCGGCAACTGGGGCGGCGTGCTGCGCAACCCCGCCACGACGCTCACCGGCGCGGTGGCCTCGATGGTGACCGGCGACGGACGGCTGCTCGTCGAGGGGCTGCGCCCGCCGCCCATCCCGGACTCGGTCCGTACCGCGCTCGCCAAGATCGAGGTCGACACCTCTCCGGGCAGCCCGGCCATCGACCCGGACTGGGGGGAACCCGGGCTGACCCCGTCGGAGCGGCTCTTCGGCTGGAACACCATGGAGATCCTCGCCATGACGGCGGGCGACCCGGACGGCCCGGTCAACGCCATCCCCGGCACCGCCCGCGTGCACGGCCAGCTGCGGTACGTGGTCGGTACGGACGCGCGCAACCTCGAGTCCATCCTGCGCGAGCACCTCGACACGCACGGCTACCCGATGGTCGACGTCACCGTGGACCTCGGGATGGCCGCCACCCGGGCCGACCCGGAGGGCGAATGGATCCGCTGGGCACAGGCCTCGATCCTGGAAACCACGGGCAAGGAGCCCGGCCTGCTGCCCAACCTCGGCGGCTCGCTGCCGAACGAGGCGTTCGCCGACGTGCTCGAGCTCCCCACGATCTGGATTCCGCACTCGTACGCGGGCTGCAGCCAGCACGCGCCGAACGAACACCTGCTGGGGTCGCTGGCACGCGACGCCCTGCGGGTCATGGCCGGTCTCTTCTGGGATCTCGGCGACATCGGGGGCGACAGGAAGCGCACCGTCTCGTGAAGGGCCCAGCCTCATGACATCACCGGCCTCCCCGTCCACCGCGACGGGTGAGAAGAAGGTCAGCAGCACCAAGATCATCGCTGCCGCGTCCATCGGCAACGCGCTCGAGTGGTACGACATCGCGGTGTACGCGGTCTTCGCGGACTACATCTCCCGTGCGTTCTTCACCAACGCCGATCCGACCGTCTCCCTCATGCTCGCGCTCGGCACGTTCGCCGTGTCGTTCCTGATCCGCCCGATCGGCGCACTGGTCATCGGCTCGTACGCGGACCGCGCCGGCCGCAAGCCCGCGCTGACGCTCTCGCTCGGGCTGATGGTGGTCGGCACGCTGCTGATCTGCGTGATGCCGACGTACGCGGCGATCGGCGTGGCGGCTCCCATCGGCATCCTGATCGCGCGGCTGATCCAGGGCTTCGCGGCGGGCGGCGAGTACGGCAGCGCCACCGCACTGATGGTCGAGCACCTGCCGAACCGGCGCGGGTTCGCGGCGAGCTGGCAGTTCACCAGCCAGTCGATGAGCACGCTGCTCGCCGGGGTGATCGGTACGACGCTCACCTCCACCCTCACCGACGCACAGCTCGACTCGTGGGGGTTCCGCATCCCGTTCATCGTGGGCCTGCTCGTCGGGCCGGCCGGCCTGTACATCCGGCGGCACATGCCGGAGTCGGCGGAGGCCGCCGCGGTGGTCGCGTCCGGGGAGAAGAAGGTGCCGGTCCGGACCATCCTGGCGGAGCAGAAGGTGCGGGTGCTGGTCGCGATCGGCCTGCTCGCGGTGACGACGTGCGTGAACTACCTGATCACGTACCTGCCCACGTACTCGGTGACGGAGCTGGGGCTGCCGGCGTCGAGCTCGTTCTACTCCCTCATCGTGAACGCGCTGATCCTCATCGCCATCACGCCGCTGGCGGGACACCTGGCGGACAAGGTCGGCCAGCTGCGCCTGATGATCCCGGCGGCGGCGCTCATCCTGGTGCTCGTCTACCCGATGTTCGCGCTGATGGTCGGGCTCCAGACGCTGCCGGTGCTGCTCGTCGTGGTGTTCTTCCTCGCCGCGCTGAAGGGCCTGTACTTCGGCCCGATGGCCTCGCTGCTCGCGATGATCTTCCCGACCGAGACCCGGGCGACCGGTCAGGCCGTCGGCTACAACATCGGCGTGGCGATCTTCGGCGGGTTCACCCCGCTGATCGCCACCTGGCTGATCAAGACGACCGGCATGCCGGTGGCGCCGAGCTTCTGGGTGATCGTCGCGGCCGTGGTCAGCCTCACCGCCCTCACCGTCATCGCCAAGCGACTCACCCTGCACTGAGGGCGGTGAGCCGGGCCGTCACCGGCCCAGGACCTGCCGGAGCAGGTCGGGCCGGTCGGTCATCACGCCGTCCGCGCCGAGCGCCAGCAGCTCCCGCATGGTGGGCTCGTCGTTGATCGTCCAGTAGTGCACCTGCAGCCCGTGCCGGTGCGCGCCGTCGATGAGCCGCCGGTCCTCGAGGTCGAGGCCGGCGGCCGCGACGGGGATCTGCAGCACGGCGGCCCGCGGCCGGTACAGCCAGGGACACCGCAGCTTGTGCGCGAGGACGAACCGCCGCACCTCGGCGACGCCCGCCCCCAGGGCCACCCGGCCGCCGCTGACCGCGCGGAACCGCTGCAGCCGCCGCTGGTCGAACGCCGCGACGACCACGCGCTCGGTCACGTCGTACGACGCGATCAGCTTCCAAAGCGCCGCCTCCACACCCGGGTACGGGGCCTTTATGTCGATGTTGAAGCCGTGCGTGCCGCCGTACGCGGCGAACAGGTCCGCCAGCCGCGGCACGGTCACCCCGGTGCCGCGGTACGGGAAGTCGCCGCGCGGGCCGGGGAACCGGTGGCCGGCGTCGAGCTTCGCCAGCTCCGCGTAGGTGGACGTGTTCACCCGGCCGGAGCCGTCGGTGGTGGCGTCCACGGTGGCGTCGTGGATGGTGACGAGCTCGCCGTCCGCGGTCATGTGCACGTCGGTCTCGAACACGTCGGCGCCGTGCGACGCGGCGAGGTCGAAGGCGGCCATGGTGTTGGCGGGGGCGAGCGCCATCCCGCCCCGATGGGCGATGGACAGCGGCGTCCGCATCCCCGCGAAGGCCGGCGCGACCGGCTCCAGGCGTCTCACGGCGCCCATTATCGCGGGCTGATCGCCGCCGGGGCGCTCAGCTGCGCGGGCGCTCCGACCTCGGGTCGTACATCGGCCGGAGCGAGGCGACGGCGGGCACGCGGTCCAGTGCGGACTCGATCTCGTACGCGCCCTCGGTGAACCAGTCCCGCGGGACGACCTCGTCCACCTCCACCCAGCCCAGCGCCACCGCACCGCCGAGCGTGTGACCGTACGCCGACGAGCACACCCGCCCGACCCGCCGCCCGTCGCGCAGGATCGGCTCGTCGTGCACGAGCATCCGGGACGGATCCTTGACCAGGAACTGGACGAGACGGCGCCGCACACCGGTCTCGCGCTGCCGGAGCAGCGCCTCCCTGCCGGTGAAGCCGCCCGGTTTGTCCCACGCCAGCGCGAACCCGAGCCCCGCCTCCTGCGGCGTGTCGTGCGGGCCGATGTCGTGCCCCCAGCTGCGGTACGCCTTCTCCAGGCGCAGCGAGTTCATCGCGTAGTGGCCGGCCATCCGCCCGCCGTACGCGGCCAGCGCGGGCCAGAGCACGCCGAACACGTGCTCGCCGTACTCGGCCGGGATCAGCAGCTCCCAGCCCAGCTCGCCCACGTACGTGACCCGCGTCGCGCGGACGTAGGCGTGGCCGAGGTCGATCTCCCGGGACGTCCCGAACGGGAACGCGGCGTCCGAGAGGTCGGCCTCCGTCAGCGGGGCCAGCACGTCGCGGGCGCGCGGGCCCATCACGGTGAGCATGGCCATGGTGCCGCCGACGTCGGCGACGGTGGCGTGCCGGTCCCCCAGCGCCGCGGCGAGCCGCGCGTGGTCGCGCCGTACCGTGGACGCGCCCGACAGCACCAGGAAGCGCGTCTCGTCCAGCCGGGTCACGGTGACGTCGGCGTCGATGCCGCCGTGCTCGTTGAGCCAGGGTGAGTAGACGATCCGCCCGGGCTCGACGTCCAGCTCGCGGGCGCTCATCCGCTGCAGCACCGCCAGCGCGTCCCTGCCCTGGACGAGCAGCTTGCCGAAGTCGGAGACGTCGAACATGCCGGCGGTCTCGCGGACCGCCCGGTGCTCCTCGCCGGAACGCTCGTGCCAGGGCGGCAGCCCCCAGGTGGGAGCGGGCCGGGGGTCGTCGCCGGGGGCCGCGTACCAGTTCGCGCGCTCCCAGCCGAGGGTCTCGCCGAAGGCCGCGCCGCGCTCGGCCACGGCGTGGTAGAGCGGGCTGCGGCGCAGCGGCCGTACGGCGGTGCGCTGCTCGTACGGCCAGTGGATCTCGTACGCGAGGTCGAGCGTCTCAGCGGCGCGGGCGTGCAGGTAGCGCCGGTTCGTCTCGTGCGGCTGCACCCGGGCCGGGTCGAAGTCGGTCATGTCGAACGGGGCGCGCCCGTCGGCGATCCAGTCGGCGAGCACCGACCCCACACCCGTGCCGCTCATGAAGCCGACCGAGTTGAAGCCGGCCGCCACGTAACAGCCCTCCAGGCCCGGTACCGGCCCGATGTGCGGCAGCCCGTCGGGGGTGAAGGCCTCCGGACCGCAGAAGTGCAGCCGGATCCCCGCGTTCTCCAGCACCGGGAAGCGGGCCGTCATCCGCTCGTAGAACGGGCCGATGTGGTCCCAGTCCTCGGGCAGCGTGACGAAGCCGCCGTCGCGTTCCCGGCCCGGGTCCCAGGGCCGGCCGCCGGGCTCGAAGAAGCCGACGAGCAGCGCGCCGGCCTCGTCCTTGACGTAGGCGTACTCGTCCACGCACTTCACCGTGGGCAGGCCGGGCGGGAACCCGCCGATTTTCTCGGTGACGATGTAGAAGTGCTCCATGGCCTGCAGCGGCACCTCGGCACCGTGCCGCAGGCCGAGGTCGCGGGCCCACAGGCCGGTCGCGTTGACCACCACGTCGGCCTCGACGTCACCGGCCTCCGTACGGACCCCGCGCACCCGGCCGTCCGCCGTCAGCACGTCGGTGACCGCGACGCGTTCGAGCAGGGTGGCGCCGTGCCGGGCGGCGCCGCGGGCCAGCGCGATCGTGGTGTCGGTGGCGTTGCCGCGGCCGTCCTGTGGGAAGAAGACGCCGCCCACGACGCCGCGGGTGTCCAGCAGCGGATGCTTCTCCGCGACCTGCTCCGGGCCGAGCACGTCCACCGGGAAGCCGCTGGCCCGGCTCGCCGTGGCCTGATGGGCGAGCTCCGTCATCCGATCCGCGCCGGTGGCGAAGACGAGCGTGCCGGTGGTGACATAGCCGGTGGCGGACCCGGTCTCCGCCTCCAGCCCGAGGAACACGTCGCGGCTCCGTACCAGGATCTCGCGCGCCGCCGCGGTGGCCCGCGCCTGCGTGACCAGCCCCGCGGCGTGCCACGTCGTCCCGGAGGTGAGCGTGTTCCGCTCCAGCAACAGCACGTCCCGCACCCCGCGCCGCGCGAGATGGTAGGCGACGGCCGTGCCCACCACACCGCCCCCGGCGACGACCACCCCGGCCCGTGCCGGCAGGCCGCTCCCGGTCGCCATGCCGGCTCAGGGCTCCCGGCCTTCGCGGAGCGCCGTGACGGCGCCGGTGACCCGGCGCCGTCTCGTCTCCGGCTTCTTGGCGCCCTCGACCGCCAGCACGATGCGCTGCCGCTTGGAGTAGGAGAGCGACTCATAGAACCGCTTCGCCTCGGCGTCGCCGTCGAGCGCCCCGGCGAGGTCCTCGGGGACGGTGAGCTCGCGCGGCTCGGTGTCCAGCTCGAGATCCACGTCGACGGTCTCGCCCGCGGCGACCCCGGCCGCCGCGCGGTTCTCCGCGCTCACGCCGACCATGAACCGGCCCCCCATCGACGCGACGCTGGAACGGTACGTGTGGCCGTTGATGGTGACCCGCACCGGCGGCCGCTTGCCGGCCCCGAGCTCGGCGACGACGTCATCGGGCACCACGAACCCGGTCGCGGTCTTACCGGACAGCTCGAGCGTGACGCGGATCCTCATGAGCGTGGCCTCCCCTGCCGTGAGCGCCATCGTAACCACGACCACCGTCAGTCGCCGGGGACCCGCCCGGGCCCGCGGAGACGGGCCGTCTCACGCTCGTCGATCGTGTAGGAGGCGGGCGGGCGGACCAGGGCGTCCGGCGGGCCGGTGTAGGTGATGGCGACGCCGTAGTCGCGGCGGGCGGCCTCGATGGAGACGTACCCGTCGGCCACATCGGCGCGGACCCTTGCCGGGTCGCGGGTGAACGGGTCACCGTAGCCTCCGCCGCCCGGGAGCCGCAACAGCACCGCGTCGCCGGCGTCCAGCAGGACAAGGCTCTTGCGCGGCAGCTCGGCACCCTCGGCGGTGGTGAACGACCCGGCGGCGCCGGGCCCGCCGCCCTCCGCCCCGGCGGCAGGGAACAGCGTGCGGTCCACGTTGCCGTTCACGGTCCATGGGCCCGCCACCCGGCACTCCACCTCAGTGACCTGGCCGAGCCCGCCGCGCTGCCGGCCGGGCCCGCCGGAGTCCGTACGGAGCTCGCGGCGGCGCTGCACGAGCGGCGTCAGGGTCTCGACGACCTCGGTCGGGGCCGCCCGCACGCCGGTCGGGAAGCCGGTGGTGTTGAGCCCGTCCTTGGTGGCGCGGGCGCCCGCGCCACCGGCCTGGAAGACCGTGAGGGTGTACGGGTCCTCCTCGGCGGTGGCGCCGGTCTCCGGCTGGCGGCCCCGCCACACGGTCATCCAGAGCGCGTCCGCGCTCTGCGCGAGCAGCCGCCCGGGCAGCGCCGGCCGTAGCGCGGTGAACAGCAGGCTGGGCAGGAAGTGCCCGACGAGGTGCCGGGACGCCACCGGCGCGGGCGGCTCGCAGTTCAGTACGGACCCGCGCGGCGCGGTCACGTGCACCGGCCGGAACGACCCGGCGTTGTGCGGCACCTCCGGCGCGATCGCCGCCTTCACCGCGAACGACGCGTACGCGCGGGTGTAGTTGAGCACGACGTTGACCCCGTACCGGCTCTGCGGTGAGGACCCGGCGAAGTCGATGTGGATGTCCTCCCCGGTGATCGAGAGCGTCGCGTTGAGCAGCAGCGTCTCCTCGCCGAAGCCGTCGGTCTCCAGCGCGGCCGTGTGCGTGCCGTCGGGCAGCTCGGCGATCGCGGCGCGCAGCGCACGCTCCGAGCGGGGGCGGCGTCACCACGCGGGAGGCGCCGAGCGCGCGGGCCACCCCGGCGCCGTGCACCGGCCCCGCGCCGCCGAACGTGAACAGCGGCAGCGCCGCCGGGTCCTTGCCGCGCTCGACCGCGTGCACCCGGGCCGCGTTCGCCATGTCCTGGTCGACCATGGTGTGCACGCCCCAGGCCGCCTGCGGTACGTCGATGCCGAGCGGCTCGGCGATGTGCGTACGGATCGACTCCCACGCGGCGCCGGCGTCCAATTGCATCCGCCCGCCCAGGAAGGAGCCGGGGTCGAGATAGCCGAGGACGAGGTCGGCGTCGGTCACCGTGGGCGCGGTGCCGCCGCGCCCGTAGCAGGCGGGGCCTGGGTCGGAACCCGCCGAGTCGGGGCCCACGGTGAGCAGGCCGAGCGCGTTCACCCGGGCGATCGAGCCGCCTCCCACGCCGATCTCGATCATGTCGATGACCGGGACCTTCACCGGGAGGCCGGAACCCGGCCGGAGCCGGTAGACGCGGTCCACCTCGAACTCGTGGGTGACCAGCGGGCGGCCGCCGGCCACCACGCAGAGCTTGGCCGTGGTGCCGCCCATGTCGAAGGCGAGCAGGTCGCGGGCTCCGCTCTCGGTATCGCCGTCCTCGGCGCCGAACGCGGCCGCGGCGAGCGCGCCGCCGGCCGGGCCGGACTCCAGCATCCGGATCGGGTACGCCGCGGCCGTGTCCACCGTGGCGACGCCCCCGTTTGAGAGCATGATCCGCGGCGGCCGCGCGATGCCCACGTCCGCGACCCGCCGCCGCAGGTCGGTGAGGTACCGCTCGGTGATGCCCTGGACGTAGACGTTGGCACAGGTGGTGGAGGCCCGCTCGTACTCGCGGATCTCCGGGACCACGTCGGAGGAGAGCGCGACCCGCAGGCCGGGAGCGGCACGCCGTACGGCGTCGGCGGCACGGCGCTCGTGCTCCGGGTTCGTGAAGGAGTGCAGGAAGCAGATGGCCACGGCCTCGACCCCCGCAGTGGCCAGCTCGGCGGCGAGCCGTTCCACGTACGGGACGTCAAGCGGCCGGTGCACGCTGCCGTCGGCGAGCACCCGCTCGGGCACGTCGAAGCGGAGGTGCCGGGGCACCAGCGGGCGGGGGTGCTCGATCATCAGGTCGTACAGCTCGTAGCGGTGTTCGCGGGCCATCTCCAGGACGTCGCGGAACCCCTCCGTGGCGAGCAGCGCGGTCCGTGCGCCCTTGCGCTCGATCAGCGCGTTGGTGACCAGCGTGGTGCCGTGGACGAGCCCGGTGACCTCGCGCGCGGCGAGGCCGGCGTCGCGCAGCGTGGCGCGCAGCACCTCCTCCACCCCGCGGGCCGGCTCGTCCGTGGTGGTGAGCACCTTGCCGACCGCCACGATGCCGGAGTCGCCGGTCACGCACAGGTCCGTGAAGGTCCCGCCGATGTCCACACCGATCCGCAGAGCCATACCCTCCCCTATCAGGGCGTCCCGGCGACGCCGCACGGAGAGCACGGTAATATATTGTTGAGTGATCGGCGATGGGTAGGGGGCATGCTGACCGAGACGACGGGGGACCGCCGGTCCGGTTCGCCGCAGGCGACGGGGCGCGACAGCACGGCGAGCCGCATCGCCTCCGCGCTGCGCGACCGCATCACCGCGGGCGGCTTCCAGCCCGGTGACCAGCTGCCGGAGGAGCGGATCTCCGCCGGGCTCGGCGTCTCCCGGAACACGCTGCGCGAGGGCCTGCAGGTGCTGGTCCGCGAGCGGCTGCTGGTGCACCGGCTGAACCGCGGGATGTTCGTCCGCGAGCCGACCCCCGACGACGTGCGCGACCTTTACCGGGCCCGCCGGCTGATCGAGTGCGGCGCGCTGCGCGAGGCCGACAGCGTGCCGGTGCGGGTGCTGCGCGCGCTGCGCGCCGCGGTCGAGTCGGGGCAGCGGGCGGCGGCCGAGGGGCGCTGGCGGGACGTGGCGAACGCGAGCATCGCGCTGCACCAGGCCATCGCCGGGCTGGCCGGCAGCGAGCGGACGGACGACACCATGCGCGGGCTGCTCGCGGAGTTCCGCCTGGCGTACGCGGTGATGACCGACCCGCGCGCGTTCCACGAGCCGTACCTGCGGCGGCACCCCTCGATCGTGGAGCCGATCACCGCCGGCGATCTGGCCACCGCCGAGGCGCGGCTCCGCGACTACCTGCGCGACGCGGAGCGCCAGGTGCTCGCCGCCTTCCCCCGCTGAGATCTCACTCCCTGGGACCGTGTCGCTGCTCTCCTCGCTGGCCGTGTTCGGCGTCGCGTTCTTCGTACGGCCCCTGGGCGGGCTCTACTTCGGCGGTCTCGGGGACAGGATCGGCCGGCAGCGCACGCTCGTCGCGGTGATCCTGCTGGTGTCGGTGTCCACGTTCCTGATCGGCCTGCTCCCCGGCTACGCCACCATCGGCGTCGCGGCCTTCGGCGGTACGGCCCCGTTCCTCATGGGCCTGCTCATCTCCGCCACTGGCAGCGCCACCTCCCCCGCCTTCTACGTCATCGCCACGGCCGCCATCACCCTCGCCGTCATCCCCACCGTCCGCGAGACGGCACCCCGCCACACCTCCCCCGCCCCCGCCTGACCCAGGCCCACCGGCCTGCTCCGGCAGGTCCTGGCCTGAAGAACGGACCGGTGGGGTAGCTCCTGGCCCAAGGGCATTGACACCTATGTGGCACCGGGTGCCAAAATGCGGTGTCACGGAGGCCTCGGCCGGTGCGGAAGGGAAGCCATGAGCGCGGAACGCGAGCGGGCATGACCCTGCGGGAGCCGATCACGCTGGGCGCCGCGACCGCGCCCGGCCGGCTCATGTTCGGGCCGCACGTCACCAACCTCGGGCGTGGCCGTACGCCGTCCGAGCGGCATGTCGCGTACTACGTGCGGCGCGCCGCGGGCGGGGCCGGGGTGATCGTGGTCGAGACCGCCCCGGTGCACGAGTCGGACTGGCCGTACGAGCGGGCCCCGCTGGCCGCGGACTGCGGGCCGGGCTGGGCGGCGATCGCCAAGGAGTGCGCCCCGTACGGCCCGCTGGTGCTGGCGTCGCTGGGACACGCGGGCGGCCAGGGCACGTCCGCCTACAGCCAGCGGGAGATGTGGGCGCCGTCCGGCGTCCCCGAGGTCAACACCCGCGAGATGCCGAAGGTGATGGAGCCCGACGACATCGCGGAGGTCGTCGCGGGGTTCGGCGCGGCGGCGCGGCTGGCGGTCGAGTCCGGGCTGGGCGGGGTGGAGGTCAACGCCGGCCAGCACAGCCTGGTCCGGCAGTTCCTGTCCGGGCTGACCAACCAGCGTGACGACGCGTACGGAGCCGACCGGCTCCGGTTCGCCCGCGAGGTGCTCGGCGCGGTCCGGGAGGCGCTCGGCGACGGCGTGCTCGGGCTACGGCTGAGCTGCGATGAGCTGGCCCCGTGGGCGGGCGTCACCCCGGAGCAGGCGCCGGAGATCGCGGCCGCCCTGGCGCCGCTGGCCGACTACCTGGTGGTGGTGCGCGGCGCCATCTACTCGGGGGCCGCCACGCGCCCCGACTCCCACACCGAACCGGGCTTCAACCTCGACCTGACCCGGAGTATCAAGGCCGCCGTGGGCCCGGTGCCGGTGTTCGCGCAGGGGTCGATCGTCGAGGTGGCGATGGCGGAACGGGCGCTGGCCGACGGGATCGCCGACGGCGTGGAGATGACCCGTGCGCAGATCGCCGACGCCGAGCTGGGACGCAAGGCCGCCGAGGGCCGGGCGCCGCGCCCGTGCATCCTGTGCAACCAGGCCTGCCAGGTGCAGGACAACCGCAACCCCATCGTGAGCTGTGTCGCCGATCCGCGGTCCGGCCACGAGACGGAGGACGCCGATCCCGACCTGCCCGCCGCCGCGCCCCGGGGTCTGCCCGCCGCCGCCCCCCGGGACCTGCCCGCCGCCGCGTCCCGGGGCCTCCCGGCCGCGGGCGGCGGACCGGCCGGGCCGGAGGCGGCGCGGGCCCGGCATTTCCTGGTCGTAGGCGGCGGCCCGGCGGGCCTGGAGGCGGCGCGGGTGGCCGCGCTCCGCGGTCACCGCGTCACGCTCGCCGAACGCGCCGGCCGGCTGGGCGGCACCGTGGTGACCGCGGCGGCGGCGCCGACGCGCGCCCGGCTCGCCGAGCTGACCGCATGGCTCGCCGCCGAGTGCGAGCGCCTCGGTGTCACGGTGGAGACCGGCCGCACGGTGACCGCCGATGAGGCCGCGGCCCACGACGGCCCCGTGGTGATCGCCACCGGCGCGCGGGACGCGCCGCCCGGCTACGAGGTCGCCGACGGCGCGCCGCTGGTGTCCGCGTACGAGCTACTCGGCACGGTCGCGGACGGCGGCGACCTGCCGGACGGCCCGGTGCTGATCTGGGACCCGATCGGCGGCCCGATCGGCGTCTCCATCGCCGAGCTGCTGATCGGCCGCGGCCCGGTCACGCTGGCCTTCCCGGACCAGATCCCCGGCCAGAACCTGGCGCTCTCCGGCGACCTGGCCACGGCCAACACCCGGCTGCGCGGCGCGGGCGTGGAGTACGTACGCCGCTGCGCGCTGCGCCGGGTGACCCGGGACGGCGCCGAGCTGGAGGACGCCTTCGGCGCCGGGACCCGCACCGTCGCGGCGGCCCTCGTCGTGGACGCCGGCGCCCGGCTGCCCGCCCCGCTCACCGCGGACGCGGAACGGCGCACGGTGGCGGGCGACGCGGTGGCCCCGCGCACGATCCACCAGGCCGTGCTGGAGGGCCGGCGCGCGGTGCTGGAGGGAGAGCGATGACCGCCGGCCGGTACAAGTACCTGTTCCAGCCGCTGCGGATCGGGCCGGTGACGGTCCGCAACCGCATCGTGTTCTCCGCCCACCTGACGAACTACGCCGAGGACGGGCTGCCGACCGAGCAGCACGCGGCGTACTACGAGGCGCGAGCCAAGGGCGGCGCCGGGCTGATCATCACCGAGGAACACTCCACCCACCCCACCGACTGGCCGTACGAGAAGCTCATCCACGGCTTCAACCCGGCCGTGATCCCCGGCTACCGGCGCATCACCGAGGCCGTGCACCGGCACGGCACGCCGGTCTTCGCGCAGATCAACCACAACGGCGGGCAGGCCAGCGGGATGTACTCGCGGCTGCCGGTGTGGGCGCCCTCGCCGGTGCCGGACCCGATGTTCCGCGAGGTCCCCAAGGCGGTGACGGTCGCCGAGATCGCGGAGATCGTGGCCGGGTACGCCACCGTGGCCGGGCACTGCCGGGCCGGCGGGTTCGACGGCATCGAGCTGCAGTGCTCGCACTCCTCGATCGTGCGCGGCTTCCTGTCCGGCGCCACCAACCACCGCACCGACCGGTACGGCGGGACGCTGGAGAACCGGGCCCGCGTCCTGCTGGAGATCCTCGCCGCGGTGCGCGAGGCGATCGGCTCCGGCATGGCGCTCGGCGTACGGCTCTGCGGCGATGAGTTCCTCCCCGACGGCATCACGCTCGACGAATGCGTCGAGGTCGGACGGATGATGGAGGCGAGCGGGCACGCCGACTACATCAACACCTCCATCGGCGTCGCCACCTCCAGCCTGTACATGATCGAGGCGTCCATGGCGGTGCCCCCGGGATACGCGCTGTTCATCCCGTCGGCGCTGCGCAAAGCGGTGAGCCTGCCGGTGGTCGGGGTGGGCCGGTTCAAGGACCCGATCCAGGCGGACCGGGCGCTCAGTGAGGGGCACGCCGACCTGATCGGCGTGGTCCGCGGGCAGATCGCGGACGCCGAGTTCGCCGCGAAGGCGCGCGCCGGGGTGCCGGACGACATCCGGCTGTGCCTCTCCTGCAACCAGGAGTGCGTCGGCCGGATGGGGCTCAACCGCTGGCTCGGCTGCATCGAGAGCCCGCGTACCGGGCGGGAGTCGGTGCCGCTGCCGGCGCCCACCGCGCGGCCGCGCCGGGTCATGGTCGTGGGCGGCGGCCCCGCCGGGATGCAGGCCGCGATCGCCGCGCGGGGGCTCGGCCACGAGGTCGCGCTGTACGAGCGCGAGGACCAGACCGGCGGCCAGGTACGGCTCGCCGCGCGCGTGCCGGTGCGCAGCGAGTTCGGCGACCTCGTACGGAACCAGCTCGCCGAGTGCGAGCGGCTCGGCATCGCGATCAAGACCGGGACCACGGTGGACGTGGAGCTCGTCGCGTCGGAGCGGCCGGACGTGGTGGTGGTCGCGACCGGGGCGAGGCCGGCCACGCCGTACTGGGTGCCCGGCGAGCCGCCGGAGGGCGCGCCGCGGATCTGCGACGTACGGGACGTGCTCTCCGGGGACGCCCACCCCGAGGGGCGCGTGCTGGTGGTGGACGAGCTCGGTTTCCACCAGGCAACGAGCGTCGCCGAGCTGCTCGCCGACCGTGGGTGTGCGGTCGAGGTGGCGACCAACGGCATGGTGGTCGGGCAGGACCTCGGCGTGACCCTGGACATGGAGTCGTGGTGGCTGCGGGCCACCGAGAAGGGCATCACGCAGACCGTGGACACGATGATCACCGGTGTGGTGGGCGGCGGGGTGAGCACGCAGGACCTCGCGTCCGGTGCCGCCGGGGAGAAGCGGGCCGACTGGGTGGTGCTGTCCCTGCAGCAGGCGCCGGACGCGGACCTCTACTTCGCGTTGAAGGAACGGCACGCCGCCGGGGAGGGGCCGCCCGTGTACCGGCTCGGCGACTGCCTCGCACCCCGCCGCGCGCACGCCGCGGTCATCGAGGGCGACCGGCTGGCGGTGCGGCTGTGAGCACGCCGAGCGAGGGCCGGCCGCCGGTCCCGGGCACACCCAGCCTGCGGGACACCCCGACGACCCCCGGCACCCGAGGGCCGGCGA
>WHSL01000350.1 GCA_009380095.1 Streptosporangiales bacterium
CAGCACCAGCACCGGCGCGTGCGGCCCGGCGGCGGGCTCGCGCACCACGAACGGAACGCGGTCCACGTCGTCGCCGCGCCCGGCGCGCAGCGCGTACACGCCGCTCTTCAGGTCGGCGGGAAGCGTGACGCGGACGGAGGTCTCCCAGCCGGCGTCCTCCAGGTCGTCCTCGTGGAAGTGGATCGCGGAGAACTCGTCCGGGGCCAGCCGGAAGTCCACGCGGAGCCCTTGACCCAGTGCGGGCCGGTCATCGCGCGGGTCGGCATGCCGACGCAGCGGCCGGCCACCCGGTACGGGCCGCGGTCCGGCACCCGCAGGCTGTTCTGGTCGCGGGAGAAGTCCCAGGCCACGACGGTCGCGCCCGGGTCGGGCAGGTCCCCGGCACGGAGCTCCTCGAGCTCGTCGGCGCGCGGCGGGCGGTTCAGCAGCACCCGATGCGAGATCTTGCCGTTGAACAGGGCCTGGGCGTCCGGCGTGGCCCCCGCGTAGACCTCACGGATCCGGCCCGGCGCGGCGTCGGCACCGGCGCCGACGGCGGCACGCGTTTCGGCGATGGTGCGGCCGCGGATGCCGCGGTACAGGGTCGCCCCGCCGGATCCTGGGTCGTATCCGGCGGCGACGAACACCCACTCGCGCTCGTGGAACGCGCCCGGCGCGGTGGCCAGTAGAGTCCCGGAACCGTCGCGCAGCTCGAGCCCGGCGGCGGTGACCGCGAGCCCCGCGAGACGATCTTCCTGTGCATCCGCCGCGGTTTCGACGCGGTCTGCGTGGAGCGGCTGGACGGGGACTTCGCCGCCGGGCACTACCTCCAGCTCGGCGGCGTGCTGCCGCTGCTTATCGGCGCGGCGCCCCGGGTGCTGCTCGCCGCGCTGCCCGACGAGGAGATCGCGTCGTATCTGGCGCGGCCGCTGTCGCAGAACACCCCGAAGACTCCCGTCGATCCCGACGAGCTGTGGTCCGCGATCCGCGACATAAGGGACACCGGGGGGTCCGTCAGCCGGGACGACGTGCTGCTCGGCGTCAAGGCGTTCGGTGCCCCCGTGTACGACCACACGGGTGCGGTGGTCGCGGCGCTCTCATTGTCCGGCATCTCCGCGCACATCCCGGACGAGCAGGAACCGCATGTCCTGCAGCAGGTGCGCCAGGCGGCGGACAAGGCCAGCTCGGCCCTCGGGTACACCGCCTGACCCGGCGCCTCAGGGCTCAGGGGCTCAGGACGAACTCGGCGATGAGACGGTCGGTGGCCCCGAGGTCGTCGGCGGTGAACAGGCCCAGCCGGGTGATCTCGAACGAGAGGTCGCCCTCGGATTCGGAGAGTGGGCCTTTTGGCGCCTCCGGGAATCGGGTGATCGTCACGTGCGGGCGGAAGAGTTCGCCCGCCAGGTCATAACCCGATTCCGCGGCGTTGACCCGCTGTTCTTCGGTGTACGGCGCGAAGTAGTCCTCGACGACCGGCTCTCCCGGTGAGTAACGCATCCCGGCCAGCGCGCGCAGCACGGAAAAGTGCAGCGCCATCAATGGTCCGGTCCGCCGATAGGAGGCCTCGTAATAGTGGCCGGGGGTGAGATGAAATCCGGTGTGGGCGGCGCGTGGCCGGTCGAGATCGCTGGTGAGGGCGGCGACAGCGCTCCGTACGGCATCCACCGTGGCCTTCGGGAACCGGGCCATGAAAAGGGTGAGGTGCGGGCGGCGCCGTACGCCGTCCACGGTGAACAGGGCGCCCCGCTCGCCGAGTTCGGCGCTCATCTCGACGATCGCCGAGCCGACCCGATCGGGCGGCAGGGCCGAGACGTTCAAGAGCACGCTTTCGGACGCGGCGACGTCTCGCCGATGCCCGAGAAGGGCCCGATGGCCGTCCATTCGTTATCTCCCAAGGGCCCGATTCAGCGTGTTTCGCTGCGGCTTTCCCGCTCGACACCCCGCGAGCCTAGCGCAGTTGCGAGAGGTCATGCCCGCACAGCCATCGCGATGGAACCGCCTGCACGAATGGGCTCGCCGGGCCGGTCCGGCCACGTTCGACGTGCTCCAGTCGATCATCGCGATCGGTGGCGTGCTCATCGTTCTCCTCATCCATATTCCGTGGCTGCAGAACGCGTTCGAACGCCTTGGTTTCGGTGACACCAACAAACTGACGCTGACCGTCATCACGGTCCTTCTCGCCTCCACGTATTACGAGGTGGCGAGCGGGAAACGCCGGGCCGGGCGGGAGGAGATCGACCGCCACTTCCCGGACCCGATGGACGTCTATCCGGTGCTGCAGGAACGGATGCGTACGATCCGCCGCCCCGAGGAACGCACCCTCGACGTCATCGGCATGTCGCTCTACACGGCCTGGCCCACCATCCGTTTCCTGCTGGCCCGGCCGGACCTGGCGGGCTGGAAGATACGCCTGGCCGCGGTCGTGGACGTGCATTTGCGCGCCCGCAACATCACCCTCGAGGCGTACGGCTACGACTTCATGCCCGTCGTCCACGGATTCCGGCTCGGCAACGGCGACCTCTTCTACTCCATCCTGCTCTGGCAGGACGACGGCCGAATCGGCCGCGAAGGCTACTCCTACGAATACGTCCCCGCCGAGGACAACTCCGCCTCCGCCTCCGCCACCCGCGAAATGTTCGACTCCTGGCTCCACCGCGCCTGCCACTCCCCCTGGCCCACCCCCGACCCCGCCTGAACCCGGTCCGCCGCGGCGCGGCGCGATGCGTCAGACTCGGGGGCATGGAGCGGCGATTCTTGCAGGTTGATGTGTTCGGGAGGCGGCCGTACGCGGGGAATCCGCTGGCCGTGGTGCTCGATGCGGAGGGGCTCGGCGACGCGGAGATGCAGCGGGTCGCCCAGTGGACGAATCTGTCGGAGACGACGTTCGTGCTTCCGCCGGCGGACCCCGAGGCCGACTATCGGGTGCGGATCTTCACCCCGAGCCGGGAGTTGCCGTTCGCCGGGCACCCCACGCTCGGGACCGCGTTCGCCTGGCTGACCTCGGGTGGGGAGCCTCGGAAGAGTGACCTCGTCGTGCAGGAGTGCGCCGCCGGTTTGATCCCGGTACGGCGCGACGCGGACCGGCTGGCGTTCGCCGCGCCGCCGCTGATGCGGGAGGGGCCGGTCGAGGAGTCCGTGGTCGCCGAGATCGTTGCGTCGCTCGGCGTCGAGCGGGCGGCGGTCGTGGACGCGCAGTGGGCGGACAACGGGCCCGGCTGGGTCGCGGTGCTGCTCGGCACCGCGGATGAGGTGCTGGCCGTACGGCCCGGGCCGGTGACGTACAAGATCGGCGTCGTCGGACCGCACCCGGCGGGCGCGTCGCCGGCGTGGGAGGTGCGGGCGTTCGTGCCCAGCGCGGGCGGCACGACGGAGGACCCGGTCACCGGCAGCCTGAACGCGTCCGTCGCCCAATGGCTGATCGGCACCGGCCGCGCCGAGCCGTCATACGTCGCCGCCCAAGGCACCGCGATCGGCCGCGAAGGCCGCATCCACATCCACCGCGACCCCGACGGCACCATCTGGGTCGGCGGCCAAACCACCCCCCAAATCACCGGCCAAATCGACCTCTAGCCCTACCCCCGGCGAGGCCGACCTCCCCGAGCCACCACACAGGGGCGCATCTCAAGCGCCTGACGTCGAAGAATGGGCTCTACCTGCAGTAACATCTTCACGTCGAACACATGCTCGATAGTGTTCCAGTCATG
>WHSL01000271.1 GCA_009380095.1 Streptosporangiales bacterium
CGGGAATCGAACCCGCGTCTTACCCAGCAGCATGGTTGGCAGACATTGGGATCGGTTGGCGAATGCCATGTGAACAGCGCATTCGCTGCCTCTTGGTGTTGGCAGGCGTTGGCGAAACTTGGGAATCTTCGGCGGTTTTTAGGTCGTTTCCCGGTCGCCCGATCAAGGGCTCCTCTCGCCCTTCCGCCGGGCTGCGACTCCCTTCTTGACCAGCCGCAGGTAGTACGTCTTGCGGGCGCTCTCCGCCGCCAAGAGCCGGTCGGTCTCCGACATGCGACCGTCGGGGTCAACCTTGTTCAGCCAGTACGGCGAGTCCGAGGGGGCGGCCGGGCCGTTGTCGCGAGCGGGGCGCGTGCGGGCCGCCCGGTCGGGGGTCCTCGACCACATGATGTGCACGGCGATGCGGGCGCGCAGGCTCCGCTCCTCGGGAGTCATGCCTTGCACCCTTCCGCTCGTTCGCGAGCGACACACGGACATCAGGTCGTGCGGACGACGAGCGTCGCGATCGCGTCGCTGAGGGGCCGCCCTCGCCAGACCGGACCTCCTCGTCAGTCGAAGGTGCGGACCCGGCTTGCCCGCTGCAGAGCGCTCGCCCGCGCCGAGCTGACCGCGGCCAGCCGCTCAACATCGCGCGCAGCCTCGGCCGGCCACGCCGCGGACCGCAGCCCGCCGGCCACACTGTGGCTCACGGCGGCGTAGGCGCGGAGGCAGTCCTTCACCTCGTCGAACGCCGCCGGGGACTTCTCCTCCTCGAACATCGTCTCGGCCCGCACGCAGCGGGCGCGCATGTCCTCGCCCGGCTTGACGATAAGCAGGAACTGCCGCGCGGCCTGCTCGCGGGCAGGGGTGGCGCTCGCGGTGGCGGCCGCAGGCCGAGCGGCCGGCGCGTCGGGTGCGACGACCAGGGTCACGGAGACCCCGGCGGCGATCGCAGCCGCCACCGCTAACACCGCGACGATCAAGGTGTGTCTCTTCACTGGATTCCCCTCTCGGGACAGGCCCGGCGTCCGTGCGACGCCGGGCGACGTCAGCGTGATGGCTGGCCTGCTTGTCACAGGTCCGTCACCCGCGGCGGCTGGTCGGGGCGACCACGGGCGCCCTGGCCAGCAGGCGCAGGGTGAGGTCGAGGCCGTCGCGCTTGAAGCTGCCGAGGACGTGGTCCACATAGTGCGCCCGGCCGGCCTCGGCCTCGGTGCGGCGGTCCCACTCCTCGGGCTCGGCGTCCGGGCCGGGCTGGGGGACGGTGAGCGCCTCGGCGATCGCCTGGGCGAGGCGCACGGCGTCGGCGTGCGGGCGTTCGCGCGTCACCGGGCCGCCCCTTCCCGGGTGATGTGGCCCGCTGCGGCGAGGCCGTGCAGCAGCGTCGTGCACAGCGCGCGCTCGCGATCGGTCATCCCGCCGATCTGGTGGCGTTCCAGATCGTCGACCGTCTGCTTGATCCACCCGACAGCGGTGTTCGCCCGCGACTCTGAACGCCCCTCCTGCGCCACGAGACGGCCCCGGCCCTGCACGGCCGAGGCGTCGTCGAGCGGGGGTTGACCTGAGGTGCCCCGCCGTTCACCCTTCGGGGTGGGGCGCAAGCATGCGCAAACCCGCAGCCCTGGAGGCGATCATGGCGATACGGTTCGTGGGCATCGACGACACAAGCGGCGGCAACAACTGCCCGGCTGTGTTCACCGACGACGAGACCGGCGACCTGCTGCTCCAGGGGTGGCTGGTAACCGACCCGGCCGAGCAGGCCGCGATGGAGCAGCACAGCCCCCTTGGCGAGCACGAGGTCCGCGTGAGGCTGCCTGCGCGGATGCAGAAGATCATCCAGGAGGCGTGTAATGGCGACGGAGCAGCCGCAGCCGGTTGAGCTGTGGGACCGCCTCATCGGGACGGCCAGCCTTACCGCGGTGCACCTGGAGATGCGCGACGGCTACGGCACCGACCCCGTCTTCGAGGCGTGGCAGGCCGGCGAGCTCGACCTAACGCGGCCTGCGTACCCCGGCTGGTACGAGGAGGTGCGGCGGCATCGGGCGCGCGGGGTGGAGTTCCGGCGGGTGCGGATCGTGTCCGAGCCGGTCACCGACTACATCCGGTTCGAGTACGAGATCACCGCCGCGAACAACGCCGCCGCTGGCGAGCAGGTGCGGTGGCTTCCCCGGCGGCAGGCGTCGGATCTGCATCTGCCGGGGAACGACTTCTGGGTGTTCGACGACCGTGCGGTCCGCTTCGGGCACTTCGCCGGGGACGGCACCTACGTCGGTGATGAGGAGTGCGACGACCTGGCCGTGGTGCAGATGTGCTCGTGGGCGTTCGAGGCGGCGTGGAAACGGGCGGTGCCGCACGAGGAGTACGACTGCCCCACCGGCTGACCTCTCGCCATGCCGTCGCATCCGTCCCCGTCGTCCAGCGTCCAGCGGGCCCGCTCGGAGCTCGCCGCGCGGCTGCGGGATCTGCGCCTCGACGCCGGCCTGACCGCCCGCGCGCTGTCCCGTGCGGCGGGCTGGCACGAGGCAAAGACGTCCCGGATCGAGAACGCCAAGCAGCCGCCCTCGGATGCGGACATCACCGCCTGGTGCCGGGTGTGCGAGATGCCCGGCGAGGCGCCGGACCTGATCGCCGCGAACCGGGCCGCCGACTCCGCCTACGTGTCCTGGCGGCGCCTGCACCGCACGGGGATGGCGCGGGACCAGGAGTCTCGGGTCCCGCTATACGAGCGGACGCGTCACCACAAGGTGTACTGCTCCACCGTCGTGCCCGGGTTCTTCCAGACGCCGGCGTACGCGCACGCGCTCATGTCGTCGATCACCCGCTTCCAGGGCACCCCTGACGACGTCGACGTGGCGGTCGAGGCGCGGATGGAGCGCAACCACGTGCTACAGCGCGGCGGCCGCCGATTCGCCGCGATCATCGAGGAGTCCGTGCTGCGGGCCCGGCATGGCGACGCGGAGGCGATGGCCGCTCAGCTCGGGCACCTGCTCGCGATGACCGGCCTGCCGTCGGTATGGCTCGGCGTGATCCCCTTCACCGCCGCCGACCGGCCGATGTGGACGCTGGAGGCGTTCAACATCTTCGACGACCAGCGGGTCGAGGTCGAGCTCCTGTCGGCGCAGGTCACCGTGACGGCGCCGAGTGAGGTGGCGGCGTACGTCCGCGCGTTCTCCGGGCTCGCCGGTATGGCGGTGTCCGGGTCCGCTGCACGCTCGCTGATCACCGCCGCCATCGACGCACTGTAATCGCGGCGCAAACTCGCGCAAGTTCGTTGAGGGTACGGCGTCGGCCCGTCAATCGTTACCCCATGGCTCAGGAGGCGCACACCGAGGAAGTGGCTGCGGAGAAGGCCCTGCTACGAGAGCAGTTCCCCGGCTGGAACTTCATCATCGCCCGCCCGTCCGGCCGCTGGTGGGCGTTGCGGCCCGGCGTCGGCCCGTCGACCGTCGTCGCCGACTCCTCGGCCGAGCTCGCCGCCGAGCTGGCGAAGATCCCCGCCACCTAGACGCCGCGCGGCCGGGCCTCCGGGCTGTGCGCCCCGGCCGCGCGGCCACTAGCGATCCCCCGCCGAAGGTGCACACCCCAGCCCGAGGAGGTCACGATGACCGTCACCATCACAACTCCCATCCCCGCCACGGCGCTCATACCGCCCAGCCTGTACCGACGGCTCGTCGCCCGCGTGACCGTCGAGGAGAACGTGCCCCGCGAGTACGCGGAGCGGGTCGTCACGCAGGCGATCTACTTCCTTCAGGCGTGCGCGCTGAACCCCGGCGCCCACCTCGCCCCGTCGCCGCAGGTCGACCCGGGCTAGCACGCCTTCCTGCTACACACCCGCGAATACGCGGCGTTCTGCGACGCGCTCGCCGGACGGTTCATCCACCACGCCCCCGTCGACCCGGACGAAGACGACGGCGAGGATGAGCACGGCGTCGCGGCCGTGACCGCTACCGTGGAGGCGATGCGCGCCGCGGGCCTGCCCGTCGACGACGAGCTGTGGCCCACCGGCGCGGACGGCCTGTGCAACCAGTGCCACGCGGGTTGCCACGACAGTCCCTGACCATCAGGGGGAGCCTTGGCCGACCGGATGCAGTGGAGTGACATCCCTCCGGCCGCCAGGGCATTGATCGAGGCCCGGTTCGGCGCCGTCACCCCCGGCGAGACGGCGTCGGCCGGGCTCACCGCCGGTGTGGCCTGCAGCGCCCAGACCGGCAAGGGGCCGGTGCACATCAAGGCCGGACCTGTCGACGGGCCGAGCGCCGCCCAGTACGGAAGGGAACGCGCTGCTGCGGACCTGCTGCCGCCAGACGCGCCGGCGCCGCGGCTGCTCTGGGCCGAGGATGTGGACGGCTGGCACGTCCTCGTCCACGAGTACCTGCCCGGGCGGCCCGCCGACCTCAGCCCCGGCTCGCCAGACATCACTCCCGTGCTACGAGCCCTCCGTGCGGACTTTGGCGTCGGCGGCGAGCACGTCGCCACGGTCAAGCTGGCACCGATGCTGCAGAAGGCGGCCCGGTTCCTTGTTTCCCCGCTCGGCGACACGCCCGTGCTCCGGTCCTGCCGGGAGATCATGGACGGCTGGGACCCGGCCACACTGCCCGGCGAGACGTTCACGCACGGCGACGTCCACCCCGGCAACCTTCACGCCACCGAGGACGGCGTGCGCCTGCTCGACTGGGGCCTGTCGTGTGCAGCGCCCACGTGGTTCGACACGGCCGGGCTGGTGCTGCGGCTCATCGCCGCGGGACACACCCCCGCGCAGGCCGAGACGCTCGCGGCCGAGATCCCCGCATGGGCGGCCGCCCCCGAGCGGGACGTGGCCCGCTACGTCGCGGTCATGACCGGGTTCGCCGCCTGGGCCGCCGCCCGAGGGCCGGAACGCCACCGTGGCCGCCGCGCTGTGACAGCGGCCGCGGGTGCCGCGTGGCTGGCGGTCCGGGCCTGACCGGTCCGGGGTCAGCGGTCCGCGGGCTTGTTGGGTACGGCCACGACGCCGATCGTCGCCAGCCCGCTGAGTACGAGGGGCAGCCACACGGTGCACAGCTGGTCGGCGACGGCGAGAATGCCGAGCCCGCCGGTACCGGCCAGGGCGAGCAGGCCCTTCCCGCCCGCGCTGACGTGGTGGACCGGGAGGCCGGCGTCATCGAGGTGAACGCCACGGTCGTGCGGCTGACGGGCAAGGGCACGGTGATGCAGGAGCGGCCGAAGTCCGAGGCGGGCTGGCGCGTGATCGCCGTACCGCGCCGAACGATCGCGCTCTGCGAGCGGCGGATGGGCATGTCTTGGCCGGGCGCCGATCGGCGCATCACGGTCATCACAGCCGACGGTGAAGAGGTACAGCGGACGGTGGGCGAGCTCGGCATCCTGTTCCCCGGCTTGTCCGGCGGACTACGATCGCCGAGCAACGCGAACCGCGATATCAAGCGGGTGCTCGACCGCATCGACGAGGAGGCGTTCGGGTGGGTGACGACGCACACGTGGCGGAAGACGGTGGCGACCCGGCTGGACGACGCCGGGCTGTCCCCGAGGAAGATCGCCGACCATCTCGGGCACAGCAAGCCGAGCATGACGCAGGACGTGTACATGGGCCGCGGCGTGGCTTCCGCTGAGGCGGCGGAGATCCTCGCATGAGGACCCGTTTCCAGTCGTAAGTCGGTCGCGAACGACGAAAGCCGCCGACCAGAATCTCTCTGATCAGCGGCTTTCGCTGTGGTGGAGGTGGCGGGAATCGAACCCGCGTCCTTCGGCATCGAAACAGGGCTTCTCCGGGCGCAGCCTGCTAATCGTTCTGCTTGGCCCCGGCGCTCACGCAGGCAAGTCGCCGACGGGCCCAGCCACTGTTGGTTTTCCGATCAGGCCCCGTGGCCGGATCTGAACGGTGAGCCTCCTAGCTGATGCCAGGTCCCGGGACGGAGGCGCGCCCGGGCTGACAGATCTCAAACTCGCTTAGGCAGCGAGGGCGAGATCAGTGCGCTTGGTGTTGGCACTTGTGTTTATTGCGAACGCAGGATTAACGAGGTCACGAACGCAACCCTCGGCCCGCTTCCCCTGGAACGTCTACCGAAGTCGAAGCCAGTCACCCCCATGTTGAGTTGTCAAAGCCCGCAGGCCTGAGCCCGCAAGGTGAACCGTACATCGACAACAACGTACCCGCCAACGTGATTCCCGCCCTGGGGACCGTGGAACCTGTCGGCCTGGGCGGCCTGGGCGGCCTGGGCGGCCTGGGCGGCCGCGGGATCGTCTCGCCTTGCCGCGCTCGTCGCGACTGCGATCCACCGTACGCATACGCGACGGCGGGCGCGCCGCGTGGACGCGCCCGCCACCGCTGGATCTCGCGTATAGACGCGCCCCGCCGGCTGGGCTCGCCGATGGGCATGGATCGGGTAGGGAACCTGCGGCTATGCGAGAACCTCGGGTGGAGGCTTGGCCTCGGGAGCCGGTTCAGGAGCGGGCTCGGGAGTCGGCGCGGGGGTGGGTTCGGGCTCGGGCTCGGGCTCGGGCTCGGGAGCCGGTTCAGGTGCGGGTTCCGGAGAAGGCTCGGGCTCGGGAGCGGGGTCGGACTCCTGCTCGGGAGCGGGAGCCGGTGCAGGCTCGTCCTCGTCGTTGGACTCGCCTCCGTCCTCGGACGAGTCCTCGGAGTCGTGGTCGTCGGACTCGCC
>WHSL01000312.1 GCA_009380095.1 Streptosporangiales bacterium
GCCGGTCGGGCCAGCGGGCGGCGGAGGTCCGGCGAGCGCTGCCGCGTGGATTCGCCGGGTGATCCGTCCGGTCGGCGGGGGCGGGTTCCCACCATCGGCGTGCGGGGGCGCATTCCCGTCGCGCGCCTGCGGGGGCGCATTTCCGCCATGCGCGTGCGGGGGCGAGTTCTCCGCGTCGGCGTGTGGGGGCTCGTCCGGGTTGGGGTGGGCGGATGGTTCATTCGTGGCGTTGGTGATGGTCACGTTGGAGGTGGAGGTGGAGGGAGTGGGTGGGTCGGGTGGGGTGGGGTCGTCTTTGACCGGGGTCTGCTTCACCGTGTCTCCAGGGCCGATCGGGAATCGCGGTCGTGGCGGGGGGACGGGGGCGGGAGATCGACGATCATGCGGCACCCTCCGCCCGGGGCGGACTCCGCCCGCAGGGTGCCGCCGTGCAGTTCGGTGAGCTCGCGGGCGATGGCGAGGCCGAGGCCGGCGCCGCCGCTGGCGCGGCCGTCCTTCAGCCGGGAGAACCGCTCGAAGATGCGCTCGTGCGCCGCTTCCGGGATCCCCGGCCCCTCGTCGGTCACCCCGAGCCGCACCCCGCCACCCCCGGCCACCCGAGCCAATCCGGGCCCAGGCCAATCCGACACGCCTCGCAGCCGAGCCGACCCACCCTGAGGGCGAGCCGACCCACCCTGAGGGCGAGCCGACCCACCCTGAGGGCGAGCCGACCCACCCTGAGGGCGAGCCGACCCACTCTGAGGGCGAGCCGACCCACTCTGAGGGCGAGCCGACCCACTCTGAGGGCGAGCCGACCCACTCTGAGGGCGAGCCGACCCACCCTGAGGGCGAGCCGACCCACTCTGAGGGCGAGCCGAGCCGTCCTCGGTGCGGGGCGGGCCATCCTGCGGGCGTGCTGAGACGCCCTGCGGTCGAGCGGAGGTGGCGTGTGGCCGGGGTGGTGTGGCGTCGAAGTGTGGCGGGACGGCTTGTGGGCGAGCGGTGACGGCCCCTGGGTGGGGAGAGCGGGGGAGGGGCTCGGCGGTGATGGTGACGGTGGAGCCGGGTGGGCTGTGGCGTACGGCGTTGTCGAGCAGGTTGGCCAGCACCTGGAGCAGCAGCGCGGGGTCGGCGTGCCCCGTGAGATCCGTCGGCACCGCGTCCACCACGACCCGCACCCGCCGGTCCCCGGCCGCCAGCTCCGCCTCCCCGGCGGCCTGCGCGCACAGCGAGGCGAACCGTACCGACTCCATGACCGGCACGATCGCCCCGGAGTCCAGCCGGGACAGGTCCAGCAGCCGCGCCACCAGCCCGCCGAGCCGCTCGGTCTGCGCGAGCGCCGTCCGGAACGTATCGGGATCGGGCCGCTCCACCCCGTCCACCAGGTTCTCCAGCACCGCCTGCAACCCGGCGATGGGCGTACGCAACTCGTGGCTCACGTTCGCGATGAGGTCTCGCCGCTGCCGGTCCACCTCGGCGAGGTCGGCCGCCATCACGTTGAACGCGCGCGCCAGCTCACCCACCTCGTCCTGCGAGCTGGCCCGGACCCGCCGCCGGTAGTCCCCGCGCGCCATGGCCCGCGCCGCGGCGGCCATCTCGCGCAGCGGCGCCACCATCCCGTGGGCCATGACCTGCACCATCACCAGGCTGAGCACGATCGCGACGAGCACCCGCGGCCCGGTCTTGTAGTTGAACTGGAAGCCGATCTCGTTCACCACGAACGCGGTCACCACCGCGAGCGCGATGATCACGCCGAGCTTGACCTTGATGGACCGCAGGAAGTCCAGCGGCCGGGGCGCGCGGCGGCTCAGCGACCGCGTCATCGGTCCTCCCGGGCCAGCGCGTACCCGACGCCGTGCACGGTACGGATCAGGTCCGCGCCGAGCTTGCGGCGCAGCGCCCGGATGTGGCTGTCCACCGTCCGCATGGCGGCCGCGTCCGCGTACCCCCAGATGTCGGCGAGCAGCCGCTCCCGCTCCAGCACCTGCCCGGGGCGCTCGGCGAGCCGCAACAGCAGGTCGTACTCCGTACGGGTGAGGTGCACCTCGGCGCCGCCCGCCCACACCCGCCGCTCGGCCTGATCCACCTCGACCTGCCCGAGACGGAGCCGGGCGGACTCGCCCCCCGATGCCCGGGAGGCGCGCGAGGCCGGCGAGCCCCGCGTATCCCCCGGGCCGAGCCCGCCCGCCCGGTCCACCCTCCGCAGCAGTACGTGTACCCGCGCGGCGAGCTCGCGGGGACTGAACGGCTTGGTCATGTAGTCGTCCGCGCCGACCCCGAGCCCGACCAGCAGGTCGGTCTCGTCGTCCAGCGCGGTCAGCATCAGCACCGGCACCGGGCGCTCCGCCTGGACCGTGCGGCACACCTCGAGGCCGTCCAGCCCGGGCAGCATCCGGTCCAGCACGATCAGGTCGGGGACGAGCTCGCGGTCGGCCGCGATCGCGGCCTCGCCGTCGCCGACGACGTGCACCGCGAACCCCTCCGCCTCGAGCCTGCTGCGCACCGCCCCGGCGATCGTCGCGTCGTCCTCGACGACGAGGATCCGGCGCCGCCCGTTCCGCTCAGTCATGTGCGGCACCTTAGAGCGCCGATGTGCAGGTTGACGCCGGGAGACTTGCAGATTCCGTGCATTTCGGCGGCCCGGGCCCGACCCACGACGTACGACCTGGCGGCGACGCGTTAGGGTTCCGTCAGGAGTGCCGGGAAGTCTGGTCGGCGGCCGGTCCCGCATGTCCACCGACCGAAGGACACTCTGTTGAGCGCTCCGATCGCCATTACGATCTTCCTCGTCGCGTACGCCCTGATCGCGACCGAGCGCATCAACCGTACGGTCGTCGCCCTCGGCGGCGCCGGCCTGATGCTGCTGTTCCACATCACCGACGCCGAGGCCGCGTTCTTCTCCACGGAGACCGGCGTTGACTGGAACGTCATCTTCCTGCTGCTCGGCATGATGGTGATCGTCGGGGTCCTCCGCCGTACCGGGATCTTCGAGTACGTCGCCATCTGGGCCGCGAAGCGGGCGCGCGGGAAGCCGTACCGGCTGATGGTGATGCTGGTGCTCATCACGGCCGTGGCCTCCGCCCTGCTGGACAACGTGACCACGGTGCTGCTGATCGCCCCGGTCACCTTCCTCGTCTGTGAGCGGCTCGCGCTGCCGGTGGTGCCGTACCTGATCGCGGAGGTCATGGCGTCCAACATCGGCGGCGCGGCGACGCTGGTGGGCGACCCGCCGAACATCATCATCGCCAGCCGGGCGGGCCTGTCCTTCAACGATTTCCTCGTGCACATGGCGCCCATGATCGTGGTGCTCATGGCGGTGTACTGCGTGCTGATCCGGTGGCTGTTCCGCCGGGCGTTCACGTACGACGCGGAGCGCGCCGACGAGGTCATGACGCTGCAGGAGCGCGAGGCGATCACGGACCCACGGCTGCTCAAGCAGAGCCTCGCCGTGCTCGGGGTGGTGATCGCCGGGTTCGTGCTGCACCCGGTGTTCCACTACGAGCCGTCGGTGGTGGCGCTGCTCGGCGCGGGGCTGCTCGTCGCGGTCACCCGGGTGACCGTGGAGGACGCGCTCGAGGACGTGGAGTGGCCCACGCTCGTCTTCTTCATGGGCCTGTTCATCATGGTCGGCGGCCTGGTGGAGACCGGCGTGATCGGTGCGGTCTCCCAAGCCGCGGCGGACGCCACCGAGGGCCGCCTGGGCATGGCCACCCAGCTGCTGCTGTGGGGCTCGGCCGGGCTCTCGGCGATCGTGGACAACATCCCGTACGTCGCCACGATGAGCCCGATCGTCGCCGACCTCGTGCAGCAGGCCGGGGCGGACGGTCAGGTGCTGTGGTGGGCGCTGGCGTTCGGCGCGGACCTGGGGGGCAACGCGACCGCGATCGGCGCCAGCGCCAACGTGGTGGTGCTCGGCATCGCGGAGCGCAACCGCACGCCCATCGGCTTCTGGCGGTTCACGAAGTACGGGATCGTCGTCACGGTCATCACGATCGCGCTGACCGCTCCGTACCTCTGGCTCCGCTACATCGCCTGAGCCCTCAGCGGACCACGACCCGGGTGCCGCGCTCCAGCCGGTCGTCGCGCCAGAACCAGTTCATCGCCGGCACGCTCACCCGTACGCAGCCGTGCGACGCCGGGTACGGCGGCACCGACAGGTAGCCGTGGAGGGCGATGCCGCCGTTGAAGTACTTGGGCCGGTACAGCCGGCCGAGCGGGCTCTTGTCCCACCCGTCCACCGACCGGTAGACGCGGAACCGCCCCTCGGGGGTACCCGCGATCTTGACCTGGCCCTCCGACTCGTAGACCTCGCCGGACCCGGTGGAGGTGTTGAAGATCTGCTCGATCTCGCCGTCGTCCACGACGAGCAGCAACTGCTTCTCCTTGTCGATCTCGATCACGTACCCGGAGTCGCTCTTCGCCTTCGGCCGCTCCCCGTCGGCGAGCGCCTCGCGGGTGTCACGCCCGACGATGCCGTCCCGGTCGATGCCCGCCGCCTTCTGCAGCGCGTACACGGCCTGCGTGGTCAGCTCGCCGAAGTTGCCGTCCGGCTTGCCCAGCCAGTAGCCCAGGTCGCGGAGCCGCCGCTGCAGCGCCTCGACCTCGGGGCCTTCGTCGCCCGCCTTGAGCTTCTCGGGCTTCTTCGGCTTCGGGCGCGGCGTCGGCGTGGCGCCGTCGGCCGGGCCCTGGGTGGGCGTCGCCGTCGGACTCGGTGAGGTCGCCGTGGCCGCCGGTGCGGGCGAGACGGGTGTGCCCTGGGCCGTCCCCGAGCCGGAACCGCCTCCCGAGCAGGCCGTCAGGCCGAGCGCCGCCGCGGCCCCCACGGCCGCCAGCGAGAAGCCCCTGATCCGCGACATGATCACCCCGTCCTGAGAACGATCGCCCGGCACCATCGTGGCTCCCGCGGGCGGTGCGCAGAAAATGTTCTCTGGCAACAGCTTGGTAACACGACCTTCCGCACGTCGTGGCTCGGTAGGTATGACGATCTCGCATCCGCGAAGCGGAAGGGGATCTTCATGTCGAGGCCGCCTACCCCGTTCACCAGGCTTA
>WHSL01000238.1 GCA_009380095.1 Streptosporangiales bacterium
ACCGGCAGGCTCGCGGTCGCGACCTACGGACTAGGGCAAGATGCCGCGATGGCCCGCGACTTCGGCCCCGGATCGACTCCGTGGCTTTTCAACAGCTTGTTCTGCCGGTACACCGTGCAGCCCACCGCCAATGGCCCAGGGCGGAATCGTACGTGGACCGACGCATTCCGCGCTCTGCAACGCACGTGAAGGGGGCTCGAGGGCCGGGACTCGTCCCGGCGGCGGCGAGGCGAAGCCTCCGCGCTCCCGGGTCATCCCTGGGCGCTCCCGCCGGTACGGGACCACCACCGACCAGTCCGTACCGTCGCCCGCGATGCGGGGCAGCCGATCGTCGGTGGCGCCCTCCATGATGAGCCCGCCGCCTCCCGGCAGGGCGTCCTCCAACTCGATCGACCAGCGTTCGGCTCCCGTACGGGCGTCCAGCACGGCGACGCCGCGTTCCTCGCCCTTGGTGTCGGCTCCGGCGTGCGGTCGGCGGGAGCAGGGCCGGCACCGCGACGAGCCGGATGACGGCGCGGTTGATGACGGCTACCCACGCACCTAGGTGCCGTTGCAGTACTAGGCGTTGGCCTCGTGCGTGACCTCGGCCCGCTGCTCCTCGGTCGGGGCTCCGTTCTCGGAGGGGGTGGCGAGGTGCTCCGGCTCCTCCTGCCGGTCCGGCGCGGGGGCCGTCGCGTACCGCCCCGGGCCCTTGCCGAGCCGGGCGTCGCGGACCACCCGCCACTCCTCGGGCGAGAGCTGCTGCACGCCCTTGCCGCCCTCGATGGCCTTGGCGTACGTCCGCGTCTCGCTGCGGCCGTTGATGGACGTGATGACCACGCCGTCGCCGGCCGCGTCCAGCAGCGCGAGCGAGAAGGACAGCTCGCCGGACATCTCGCGGAGGGCGTCGTAGCGGACCACCGCCACGTCACGCACGGCGCGCGGGTCGATGCCCCGGCGGTCGTCGTTGAGCAGGCGGTGGACGGCGGACCGGGTGTCCCCGATCATGCTGATGGTCCGGCGGTACGCCAGCACCGCGACGACGAGACCCCCCGCCCCCATCAGCAACCCGAACACGGCCAAGGTTGCAAGCAGCACTCCTTGAGCGTAGCCGCTACAAAGCGTTCACGGGTGGATACGACGCGCTATTCGCGCTGCACAGCCTCATGATTTCCGACTGATTTGTACCTCTTCGCCAAGATCGGCAGGAGCGCCACGGCGCCGAGCCCGAACGCGTCCTGGACGATCTTGCCGAGCGCCCGGGGGCCGATGTCGTCGGCCAGCATCGTCACCCCATACCACGGAATGTGCAGCGTGTAGAACAGCCACACGCCGCCCGCCAGGGCCCACCAGCGCCAGGAACGCCCGCCGGCGAGGAGCGCGCCGAGCACCACCACCAGCCAGGCGAGGTGGTGGATCCAGCCCACGGGGGAGAGCAGGGTGGCGAGCAGCCCCACGGCGGCGACCCCGATCAGCTCCGCCCCGCCGAGCGAGGCGCGGCGCGCGAGGCGGAAGCCGTACCACGCGACGATCGCCACGGCGGCCAGCCAGAGCACGGTGATCAGCACGTCCGGCAGGTACGTGCGCATGAGCATGCCGCGCAGCGACTGGTTGGCCGTGCCGTTGTTGGACCCGAGCCGTTCGCTGTCGAGCAGCGCGCCGAACCAGAAGTCCACGGAGTCGCGGGGCAGCGCGACGAACGCCGCCAGCGTCACCGCCGCGCCGAAGATCACTGCGGTGACGGCGGCCTTGCGCCGGCCGGTGATCCACAGGTAGATGAGGAACACCCCGGGCGTGAGCTTGATCGCACAGGCCAGCCCGATCAGCGCGCCGCGGGGCCAGCGCGGCGACCGCGCCACGCAGTCCGCCACGCAGAGCAGGATCAGGAACACGTCGATCTGGCCGAACCTGATCTGGTCGTACACCGGCATCGGGTAGGCGAGCACGGCCACCAGCGCCGCCAGCGCGAGCGGCGCGAACCGCCCGGCCCGGTCCAGCACCGCGCGGAACGCGTACCACGTGGTGGCGGTGAGGCACAGGTACACGAAGACCACCCAGACCCACTGCGCCACCGGCCAGGGCATCAGCGCCAGCGGTACGCAGAACAGCGCCGCGAGCGGGGGATAGGTGAACGGCAGCAGCTGCGGCGGCTGGGTGAGCACGTCGTAGACGGGCAGCCCGTCGAGCACGCTCTGCCCGGCCGTGCGGTACACGTCGAGGTCGACGAGCCGCTGGTCCGCGGGGTTGCTCAGCCAGGGGATCACGATGGGCGCGACCGCCGCCGCGATCAGCAGAAACGCCAGCGGCCACTGCAGCCAGGGCAGCGCGGGACGGCCCCGCTCGCCGGGGGAACGGCCGGGCCGCTGAGCGGCTACCGTGATCGGAGTCCCAGGTGGTGCCACGGAACCATCCTGCCGGTACGGACGGAGAGGTGTGACCAGCAGTGCGCATCCGCGGTCTCGCGCGGGCGGCGGTCTTCCTGTCCGTCCTGCTCATCGCGCTGACCGGCGCCTCCGGCGGTGCGTCCGCCGCGCCGGCCCGGCAGGCGGTGCTGCTCGGCGTGCCGGGGCTGCAGTGGTCGGACGTCAATGAGCGGGACACCCCGAACCTGTGGCGGCTGTCCGGGGCGGGGGCGGTCGGCTCGCTGAGCGTACGGACCACCCGCACCCAGGCCTGCCCGGTCGACGGCTGGCTGACCGTCTCCGCGGGTCAGCGCGCGCTGCCCGGTGGCCCCGTCTGCGTCCTGCCCGCTCCGGCCACGGCCGACGGCGCGGGCGCCGTGGTCCGCGGCTGGGCGGCGTTCCGCCGGCTGAACCGGCAGGGCAAGTACGGCGCCGACGTCGGGCTGCTCGGCTCCTCGGTGCGCGCGTCCGGCGGGTGCACGGCCGGCGTCGGCCCGGGCGGCGCGCTCGCCGTGGCGGACCGGGCGGGCCGGGTGGACCGGTACGTCCCGTCGGTGGACCGCCTCACCCCGGAGATGCTGCGCGCCTGCACGCTGACCGCGGTGGACGTGGACGACGTGGCGCGCGCGTACGTCGCGGCCGGGGTGGACACCGAGGGGGAGTCCGGAGCGGCCGTCTCGGCCGGGACGCGGCGGGCCGCCGTACGGTCCGCGGACCGCAAGGTCGGCACGGTCCTGGACCGCCTCCCCGCGGGCGCGACCGTGCTGGTGGCGGGCCTCGCGGACACCGGTTCCCGGGCCCACCTGCACACCGCGATCGCGACCGGCCCCGCGCCGGACGGCGACGGCCCGTACCCGGCCACGTACCTGACCTCCTCGGCCACCCGGCGCCCCGCGCTGGTCACCATCACCGACATCTCCCCCACGCTCGCCCTGGCGGCGGGCGCGGAGACCACCGGGATGGTGGGCGCGGCCTGGACGGACGGCGGCGGCCGGCCGGACGGCACCGCGGCGGCCGTCACCGAGCTGGCCGACGAGGACGTCGCCGCGCAGGCGGTCAGCAAGCTGCTGCCGCCGTACTACATCGTGCTGGTCGGGGCCCAGCTCCTGCTGTACGCGCTGGCCACGCTGGCGCTCTGGCGCAACTGGGGCGGGCTCGCCGCGCGCCGCCGCCGGGTGCTCGGCCTCACCCGGACGATCGCGCTGTTCGGCGCGGCGGCCCCGGTCTCCACGTTCCTGGCGAACCTCATCCCCTGGTGGCGCACCACCCACCCGCTGGCCGCGGTGATCGCCTGCGTGGCCGGGTTCGCGGTGCTGGTGGTGGCGGTGGCCCGGCTGGGGCCGTGGCGCCGCCGCTTCTTCGGCCCGGAGACGGTGATCGTCACGGTCACCGCGATGGTGCTCGGCGCGGACATCGTGACCGGCGGCGTGCTGCAGATGAACAGCCTGACCGGATACACCCCGCTGGTGGGCGGCCGCTACTACGGGTTCGGCAACCAGGCGCACGAGGTCTTCGCCGCGTCCTCGCTGCTGGCCGTGGCCGGGCTGGCGCAGCTGCTGCCCGGCCGCCGGTCGCGCGGCCTGCTGATCGCGGCCGCGGGTCTGGTGGTGGTCGCGGTCAACGGCTGGCCGGGCTGGGGGGCCGACTTCGGCGGCGTGATCGCGCTGGTGATGGCGTACGCGGTGCTGTGGCTGCTGGCCACCGGGCGCCGGGTGTCGATCCCCAGGCTGGCGATCTTCGCGCTGATCGGGGCGGTGGTGATCGGCGTGATCTCCTACCTCGACTACCTGCGGCCGGCGGCGGAGCGCACGCACCTCGGCACGTTCTTCGGCCAGGTGCTGTCCGGCGAGGCCTGGGCGATCGTGCTGCGCAAGGCCGGGGCGATGCTGAACTCGCTGGGCAATCCGCTCTACACGATCCTGGTGCCGGTCGGCATCGCGTTCTTCGTGCTCGTGCTGCTGCGCCCGCTGCACGAGCGGACGGCGGCGCTGCGGCTGGCCATCGAGCGGACGCCGATGCTGCGCGCCGGGCTCATCGCGGTCGCGGTCGCGGCCGGGGTGGGCTTCGTCATGAACGACTCGGGGATCGTGATTCCGGCGATGGCGCTGGTGGTCGCGGCTCCGCCGGCGATCGCCGCGAGTGTGCACGCGCTAGCACCACCGTCAGCACCAGCAGAGCGGTGAGCAGCCACGGCACGACCTGCGCGCGCAGCACGTCCACCAGCCAGACCAGGTCGCCGGGCATGGTGACCGTACGGGCCGGCAGGTACGCCACCGCGAGCAGCGCGGTCCGCGCCAGCACCAGCCCGTCGAACCGGGACAGCGGGAGCAGCGCGAGCAGCGCCCAGGCCAGGCCGTCGTACCAGGGCAGCACGTAGGCCGCGGCCATCAGCCAGGCGAGCACGGCGGCGAAGCCGAACCGGACGGGCCCGTCCGCCCACGCCGCGACCGGCCCGGCCGGGCCCGGGTGGCGGGGCAGCGCCCGCCACAGCAGCACGAGCAGCGCCACGGTGAGCGCGAGCGCGAGCAGGCCGATCGCCGGGCGGGAGATCCCCTTGCCGAGGGTCGCGTCCAGCCATGGGGCGACGAGGTGCCAGGGCGTGGCCAGGGAGACGTACTTGCTGGCCCGGCGCACCTGGTCGAGCGCGTGCGGGCCGGCCAGGCCGTAGGTGACCAGCACCGCGACGAGGCCGCCGCCGATCAGCGCGAGCAGGGCGGGGCGGGACCGGCGCGCCGCCCAGAGCAGCCCGGCCCCGGCCAGCCCGGTGGTGACCTTGACCGACACGGCCAGCCCGACCAGCGCTCCGGCGCCGGCCTCGGCCCGCCGGGTGCCCGCGCGTGCCACGCCGAGCGCGGCGACCGCGAACACGGTCGCGATCGTGTCGATGTGCATGCCGGCCACGAGCTCGTACAGCAGCAGCGGGTTCAGCGTCCAGAGCAGCGCGGCGCGGGCTTGGGCGGCCTCGTCGCCCCGGGTCAGCCGGTGCAGCAGCAGGCCGGTGGCGGCGAAGGCCAGGGCGTTCAGCACGGCCATCACGAAGACGGTGAGCCGTACGGAGTCGCCGCCGATCCAGGAGGCGAGCAGCTGCGCGGCGGTGGCCAGCGGGCCGTAGATGGAGGTGGTCCAGGTCCACGGGGGCTCCGCCGCGCCGACCACCGGGTCGCCGGGCAGCTCGTCCGGGGAGACCACGTACGGGTCCAGGCCGAGCGCGGCGATCCGCCCGTACGCGGCGTAGCTGAGGTGGTCGCCGGAGCCGGTGGACGGCACCAGCGCCAGCGCCGCCGTGGCGACGAGGCCCGCCACCAGCAGCGGGCGCGGCCGGGGCCGCCAGCCGCGGGCCAGCGCCCACAGCGCCAGCCCGAGCCCGGCCGTGCCGGCCACGATCGCTGCGGCAACGAGCGCGGTGACGAGGTGCGGCCCGGGCGCGGCGCCGAGGTCGTACGGCGGCTGTCCCGCCGATCCGGGCAGCGCGGGCTGGAAAGCGGACGGGCCGAGCAGCGCCACGCCGAACGTGAGCAGGACGCTGAGCGCGATGGACGCCTGCCCGGTGCGGGCGGCGATCACCAGGAGCCGCCGCGCCGCGCCCCCGACAGCTTGGCCTGGAGACGACGGGCGCGGCGGACGAGGGCCGGGCGCAGCTCGCGGTCGGCGAGCGCGCGGGACACGTCGGCGAACTGGCGGGCGCGGTGCACCTGGGCCCGCCAGTCGGTGCCGGTGGCCCGGTGCTCCAGCGCGACCTCGACCTCGGTGACGCGGTGGCCCTGGCGCAGCAGGTCGATGGTGAGCCCGGTCTCCACCCCGAAGCCGGGGGCCAGCGGGCGGGCGGCCTCGAACGCGGCGCGGGTCAGGCAGCGCTGCCCGTTCAGCGGCTGCGCGGCGGTCCACCCGGTGGCGCGGCGGATGCCGTCGCGCGCGAGCCTTTGGACGAAGCCGTGCCCGCCGAGCTTGAGCCGGGTGGCGGGGAAGACGGCGATGGTCATGTCGGCGGAGCCGGCCCGGACCGGGTCGATCAGGGGGGCGGCCTCCTTGGCGGTGGCGGCCAGGTCGCCGTCGAGGAACAGCAGGTGGCGCGGGACCTCGCGGCCGTCGCGGCGCTCCAGCAGGCGCACCGCCTCGGCGCCGGTCTCCATCGCCGCGGCCTTGCCGCGGTTGCGCGCGTGCCGCACCACGGTGGCGCCCGCGCCGGTGGCCGCCGCGTACGTGTCGTCGGCCGAACCGTCGTCGACCACGATCACGAGATCCACGCCGGGCAGCCCGCTGGCGGCCGTCACGGTGGCCGCGATGCGGTCACCCTCGTCCTTGGCCGCGATGATGACCGCGACGTCACCGACCGGGTTCATACCGCTCGATGGTAGTCATCCGCCCGCGCCCCCGCCCGCGCCGCGCTCAGCGGCGTGCGGGATCGGCGGCCGCGGCGTCGGCGTGCACGGTGAACACCGAGTCCAGCCCGGTGACCTGGAGGATCTTGCGGACGGCGGGTCGCGGCCCGGCGAGCTCGAGGACACCGCCCTGATCCTTGGCCTGCTTGAGCGCCGAGAGCAGCACGTTCATGCCCGTCGAGTCGCAGAACTCGACCTGACTCATGTCGATGAGCAGGCGGTCCGGCACGGCGTCCAGCGCCGACGCGAGCTCCTCCTGCAACTGGGGCGCGGTATAGAGGTCGATCTCACCCCGCACGGAGACGGTTGTGTGACCGGCATGAGATCGACTCGAGACCTTCAGCTCCACAAGCGAGACCTTAGCGTTCATCGTCGCCCCGTGCGAGAAGGTCGCCAAAACGTCACCGCGCTGGGCGCGTCGCGACCGGGAGAAATCGGCTCAGTCCGCCGCCATCCGGTCGGTGCCCGGCGGGGGGTCCTGCCCCAGCACCCGTACGTGCCCCGCGCCGGTGGGCCCGTCGGGCCGCTCGTCCGCGACCGCGGGGCCCGCGTGCTCGCCACCGGAACCGGCCGCCGAGGAGAGCGCGTCGCAGGCGCGGTGCCACTGCTCGACGCGGAGTTCGTGCCGGTCCGGCCGTCGGCCGACGGTGGCGAGGACCATCACGGCGACCACCGCCACCACGAGAGCCAGGATGAGGATGGCCATCTGATACTCCGCCCTTCGACAATCCGCCTTCGGCACTCCGCCCTTCGGCAGTCGACGTCTCTCGGCGCCGCACCCGGCCCGGGCATACCCGAACGCTCACGCTTCTACCCGATCATCTCGGCTCGTACGTGACCGAATCGCCCGCCTCGCGCGACGCTCCGGTGAACCGCCGCGTTCGGCTTCCCGACGCTCTCGTAGTACGAGATGGTGGCTCGGTGCACCCGCGTACCCGGCCCACGACGGCGGCAGCCGGACGGCCGCGATGACCGCGCCGGCGCAGGACGATCCGCGCCGTGCCCAGCTCGTCGAGCACCTCACCGCGCTGCACGGCCGGGCCGGCCGGGCGACGTCCTGGCAGAGTGAGGGCGCCTATCTGACCCGGCTCGCCGGCAACGACGGCCACGTCTCCGTACGCAAGCGGCTGAGCCTGGACGACATCGCGTTCCTCGCGCACGCGCGTGCCGACCTCGGCGACTTCGCCGAGATCGGGCTACGGCTGCTCGCCCTGCACCGGCCACGCGACGGCGGTGGGATCACCAGCGACGTGGCGAACCCGATCTGGCGCTGCCGCAGCTGCATGTGGCGCTGGCCGTGCCCCACGTTCCGGGTGTTCCTCGAGGTCTTCGGCCTGGACAAGACGTAGCGGCGGGTACGCGAAGGGCTCCCGCCGCCGCGATGGCGACGGGAGCCCTCCCCCCGGACCGGCGGGACGCGTCAGTGCCCGAGTACGGCACCCAGGCGCGCGGTGGTGGTGACGCCGATCGTGGCGGGACCGAACGTGAACGCGCCCACGGAGGTCAGCCCGCCCTTGAGGACGGTCACCAGCCCCTCGGTGCCGTTCTCGCCGAAGGAACCCACGGAGAGCTCGGCCTTGCCGTCGGCGTTGAAGTCGAGCACGGCGTTCGCGTGGCCGAACCTGTCGCCGGCCTCCGGCCCACCCGGAATGTTGCTCGTGTCCTGGTTGATGGCCCACGCCCGC
>WHSL01000339.1 GCA_009380095.1 Streptosporangiales bacterium
CTGAGCCCCTGCTCGCCCAGCACCGCGATCTGATGAATGAACACAGCCGTGGACATCAGGCCGCTACAGGCCACCGCGCCCGCGATGGCCCAGAACATCGACGTACGGACGATCGCCTTCAGCGGCCACACCGGCTCACCCGTCCCGGTGGCGGAGGCTTGCTCACCCGGGCCGGCCGGAGCGTGGGGCGGTCCTGGGCCTGCCACGCCGCGCATTCCCCAGATCGCGATCGGCAACACGATCGGCCACACCAGCGCCGCTTCGGCGAGGCATGCCTGCCGCCAGCCCAACTCCTCGATCGGTCGCTGACCGAGCAACGGGAACAGTGAGATCCCCGCGGCCCCGACGGCGCCGGTGCCCCCAGCGCGGTGCCCCTCCGGTGCGTGATCGCGATGGCCACCGCCGTCGTGGCGATCATGGTCATCCCGCCCTGCCCCATCGCCCGCACGCCCACGAACCCGGCCGTTAGGCCGACCAGTTCCTGAACCGCCGACAGCAGCCCCAGGAAGACGCCGAAGGCGGCCGCCACCATGACCAGCACGGGACGCACCCCGAGGCGGTCGACCGCCCGCCCGATCCACGGCAACGCCACAGCCCCGGCCAGGGTGCCGACCATGTAGGCGGTGGACACCGCCGACCGGCTGACCCCGAGGTCATCGATGAAGTGGTCGATGAAGACCGAGATTCCCGCCGTCTGGCCCGGCCCGCTCAGCGCCATCACCAGGCCCGAAAGGCCCACCAGAACCCAGGGACGGGAGGAACCTGTGCTGTCCGCGCGTGCTGGGGCCGGGGGATCCGGTACGGGCGAAGACAGCGTGACTCCTCAACAAACGATCACCGGCGGGCGAGCCGACCCCGGGGACGCGATCAGGCCGCTCCGGGCCGCCGCTCGGGTGGATCACCCCGTACGGCGATTCATCCTACCTCTGCGACACGAGAGGGTTCCGAAGCAGGTGAATGCCGCACCCCGGCGGATGAGGGCAGGAACGCCCTGACCACATCTACTCTTACGTTAGCGTCGAGCAGGAATCGAAGAGGACTGTTCTGCACCCAGGGGACTGTGGCGATCTACGCCGAGGTGATCACGTCTGGCTCAGGGTCGCCTTCGCGGTGAGGGGCGGTCATGGTGAGGCTGGCGGGGATGGCGTCGAAAGCCTCCGCGACGCGCCTGATGAGTTCGGCGCGGCCTCCGCGGCCCTTGCCGTACTGGCGTCCGCCGCGGACCCAGTTCTTGGCGCCGCAGCGCCACGCGGACAGCGCGAACTCGCCGACGAGGCGAAGGCGGACGTCTTCCCGGCCGTCGATGCCGAGCTTCTCCTCAAGCACCTCGACCAGCTGCCGCTGCACCCGGATCGAGGACAGCTCGCTGAAGTCGCGGAGCACGGAGGTACGGGCGGCGAGCCCGCGGGTGGCGATGAAACGCCGCTCCCAGTCCTCCCCCATGTCCCGGATGGAGTCGAGCATCGACTCCCGGAGGACGGCCAGCAGGGTGCCGTGGACCTCTCGCCCGCAGAGATCGGCGACGAACGCCTCCCACAGCTCTCCCTCGGCGGCCAGGGCCACGTGCTCCTTGGAGGGGAAGTAGCGGAAGAACGTCCGCATCGAGACCTCCGCCTCATCGACCAGCCGCTCCAGGGTCGTCTCCTGGAAGCCTTCCCGCAGGAAGAGGCGGAGCGCGGTGTCGCTCAGCGTGCGCCGGACACGCTGCTTCTTTCGCTCTCGCAGTGGCAGCGACCGGTCGGGGGTGGACATGGCTCCACAGTACCAAGGAAGCTCGTCGCACGCTAAAGCCTATTGTGCGTATTTGAGAACCGTAGGACAATGCCAGTTACTGGCACATCAGTTGCCGGGCCCGACGCTGATCGAGAGGAAGACATCCCTTGACAGAACCTTCACCTTCACCTTCACCTTCACCTTCATCGACTCGGCCGCAGGCCGTCCCGCGGCCGCCGACGCTGGTCGTGCTCCTTCTGGCCTCCACGCTGGGCGTGATGGCCGGCGCGACGATCGTCCCGGTCCTGGCGCTGATCCAGAACGATCTCGGCGTCTCGGGTACGGCCGCCGGTTTCATCATCACCACCCATGGGCTCACCATCGCCCTCACCAGCACCCTGGTCGGGCGGGTCATCGACCGCTTCGGGGTGCGCCTGCCACTGGCCGCCGGGCTCGTGCTGTACGGGCTGGGCGGCGGCGCGGGCATCCTGACCGAGGGCTTCCCGGCGCTGATCGCCAGCCGGGTCGCGCTCGGGCTCGGCGCGGCCGTGGTGTTCACCGGCACCACCACCGCGATGCTCAGCCTCTATCAGGGCCCCCGCCGTGACCGGGTGATGGGATGGCGCACCACCGCCACGACCGTCGGCGGGATCACCTGGCCGCTGCTCGCCGGCGCGCTCGGCGGCCTGTCCTGGCACGCCGCGTTCACGGTCTACCTCATCGGCGTACCGCTCGGCGTCGCCGTGCTCTTCGCCATCCCCAAGACCAGGACCCCCGTCCAGGACCGAAAGAACACCGGCGGGATCTTCAAGTTGCTGCGGTCACGGCCCGTACTGCTGGGCTACGCCGGTCTGATGATCGCCACCGGCGTGATGATGTACGTACCGGCCGTCAACCTGCCGAAACGGCTGGAGGAGATCGGTATCACCTCCACCATCCTGGTGTCCGTCTACGCGGTCGTCGGCTCCGGCATCAGCGCCTCGGCCGTCGGCCTGTTCTACGCGCGGATCCGGGCACGCTGGTCGCACGCCGCGCTGCTGCGGGTCGCCGTGGTGGGCTGGTCGGCGGGCCTGGCCATCTACGGGACCCTCGAACAGCCGGTCCTGTTGCTGCTCGCCCCGATCGTGATCGGGATCGGCCACGGGCTGGCCATGCCCTCCCTGACCGTGCTGATCGGCGACAACGCCCCACCCGAACTGCGTGGCCGCGCCACCAGCCTGCAAGGCACAGCGATGTTCACCGGCCAGTTCATCTCACCCATCATCGCGGGCCCGCTGATCGCGGCCACCTCGTTCACCACGGGCTTCCTCGCTGCCGCCGGCCTCGGTGTCGTGATCGTGATCGTGATCATCCTGCTCAAGGCGAAGATCACCACGCCCGATGGCGAAAGCCCGGACGTCGAGGTCCTGCAGGCCGTCCCGCGGCGCGCCGCATGACCGCGGACGCAGCACCAGAACCTTCTCGTGTGAACCGCACGCGACACACCCCTGACCGGGGCGCTACCGCTGCCGGTCCTCAAGCGTGTCGTCGCGGCGGGCCGGAAGCCAGAGCGCGAGTACGGACACCACAAGCAGGGCGAGCGCGGTGAGGGTGAACGCGTCCCCGTAGGCGCCGGCCAGGGCCTGCTCACCCGGATCAGGCCCGCGGATGTCGCCGCTGGTGGCCGCGACCAGCACCGCCAGGCCGAGTGCGCCGCCGGCCTGTTTGGCCGTGTTCAGAACCCCGGCCCCGTCTCCAGCGACAGGTGCAGCACGTCTGCATGTACAGGGCGAGGAAGTACCACATCGGGACTTGGAACGCCGCCCCGGCCAGCAGCATCACCACGTTCCCCAGCCAGATCGCCCGGCTCCTGAACAGGCGCAACGGCACCAGCGGGGACTGCGCCACCCGCGCCTCGACCACGACGAAGGCCGTCGGCGCGACGCCCCCTCCGGCCAGCGCCACCGCGGCCGCCGGCCCCGCCCCGCTCTCGGGTGCGGACAGCGCTTACGTCAACGCCACGAGGCCGGCCGTGGCCGGCACCGCCCCGGGCACGTCCAGCCGCCGTGTAGACCCGGCCATGGGTGCGGCGGCCAGCCTCCGGATCGCCACCGCCAGGGCCGCCACTCCGATCGGCACGTTCACCAGGAGGATCGACTGCCAGCTCAGGTACCCCGTGAGCGCACCGCCGACCAGGTTGCCCGCCGCCCCGCCCGCCAGACTGACCGCCGTCCACACCGCCAGCGCGCGAGTCCGCGCGGGCCCCTCCGGAAATGTCGCGGTCAGCACCGTCAACGTCACCGGCGCCAGCACGGCCGCCCCCAGCCCGGCCTCGGTGCGAGGACGCACGTTGGCGAGCCCATCACCGTCACCGTCGACGAGGAAATGCTGTAGGAAGATCAACCGCAGCGCTTCGATCTGCCGGCCACGGGGAGCAAGGGCGCCCACGCGCAGCAGCGTGTAGGCGTCCACGCCGGCCTGCTTGAGCCGGGTGGCCGGGCGGGACGGCTGGCTGACCAG
>WHSL01000042.1 GCA_009380095.1 Streptosporangiales bacterium
CACCTGCGCCGGTAGCACCTGCGCCGGTAGCACCCGCCCCGGGGGTGCCAGGGGCGCCGGCGTCGGCGGCGGGCTGGACGGGGAAGCCACCGGTGTTCGGAGGGCCGTGCGCGGCCGCCGGTGCCTGAGGGGGCGCGCCGGCTGAGGTCCCCGGTTGCGGTGCGTCGGAGGTGGCAGCCGCGGGGGACTCCGTTGAAGTCGTCGCCGGGTCGCCGGGTCGGCGTCCGGGGAGGTCGCTGCCCTCTTGGCCGGGCTCGGAAAGGTGCGGCGGCCGAGGGTGATCACGCTCCGCCTCGACGGCAGCGGGGCGGGGGTCGCCGTGCTCCGGGTGAGGGTCGTCGGTGGCGGGGCGGGTTTCGCGGGCGCCCCGGGGACCGCCGCGGCTGGGGGCTGTGGCCCAAGCGGTTTCCGGGGGGCTGGCGGCGTCGGGGGCGCGGTTGGGGTCGGTGGCCCCGGCGATGTCGGCGGCGTCTGCGGTGGCGGTGAGGAGGCGGGCCACGGCGGAGCGTACGTCTTCGGGTGCCGAGTCGGGCATCCAGTCGGCGATGATGCGTGCGGCGCGCATGAGCTCGGCGTCCGGGCGTCGTACCGGAGTGGCGGGCAGGCGGTCGATGACCTCGGCGAAGACGGTGTCGATGACCCGTGCCGGATCGCTGCCGGGACCGAAGGCCCAGTCGGCGATGTCGGACGGCCGCAGCCGCAGCAGTTCCTCCCAGCCCGCCACATGCCCCGTGACCACGTCGCGGACCTCCGCGGGCCACTTGGGCAGCCCCGGGTCGACGGTCACCACGTGCAGCGCGGGCACCAGGTCGGTGAGCGGCAGGTGCTCCCACTCGCGCAGGGCGAGTGTGGCCAGCGCACCGCTGACGCGCTCGGCGCCGACGGTGGCGAGCGCGCGGGCGAGGGGTTCGGACAACCACCAGTTCTCAGGCAGCCGGGCATCGCCGAGGGCTTCGGCGGTGTTGCGGGGATGCGTCCAGCGCAGGGCGGGGACGAGATCGCTCAGGCTGACGGGGGCGGCGGAGTCCATCGGTAAGGTCGGCCTCCTTCCGGAGCACCGTGGGGGACTGCTGGCGGCCGGGTATTACGTCGAGACCTCAGATCACCAGCGCCCCCTGATCGATCCTGCGACCGAATGCGACTGAAGTCGACAACCCGGTCCAATGCGTCGAAGCTTGCTCAGCCCGCATTCCATCATGGATTACCGGTGCCGCGCATGGGTCCCCCATACGTAACCCGACGACTTCGGGCGCATCGGTGACCAGGTGTGAGGCGTTCACCTCGGACGGTCACGGCGCTTCCGGCCGTCAGACCCGGCGGTAGAACGGCTCCCGCTCGTCCCGGATCCATTCGTCCACCGTCATCGCCCCGCCGCAGCCGCCACCGCAACAGCCCTCGCCGCACCCGCCGGACGCGACGTCCGCTTCAGGCCCTTCGCCGCACACGCACGCCCCCGCGCCGCACGCGCATCCACCCTCGGCCGTCGCCCCGGCCGCGGTGAGCGTCAGGGCGGTGGGCTGGGGCGGGAGGAAGACGACGTCGACGGGGTGCTCGGGGCGTACGTCGATGACCGCGCCCTCCACCGCGTACAGCGCCGCCTCCTGCTCGGCCGGGTCGTCGGGGTGGTCGAGCCCGACCCCCACGATGAGCCCGGCCTCGCCGTCGACGGTCACCCACGCGTCGGCGGCGCTGTGCGCCTGGGGCACCCGCGCCAGCTCGGTGCTCAGCGCGGCACGCAGCGCGGCCGGCTCGGGATCCGGTACGGCGACGGTCACGCGCGGCTCGGCCGGCGGCTCCTCGTCCATACCTACCGCGCCCGCCCCGTCCGTCTCCGTGCCGTCCGGTCCGGAGACCAAGCCGCCCGCGGCATGAGCCCCTTCCGCCTCCTGCGCGCGCTCGGCGAGCTCCGCGTCCTCGGCGGCCAGCGCCTCCTCGTCGACATCCACGGTACGGATCACCGCGACGCCCTCGGGGTAGACGGGCACGCTTCCCTCACCACCGGGGTTGAGTGCGAGGCCGAACTCGTCGGGCAACAGCCGCACCAACTCGAAGCCGCGCACCACGGCGCAGCTCAGGTTGGGCGCACTGTGCTCCAGCTGACCCATGGAGGTGTAGGCGGGCACGAACGTCGTCGCGTCGTACTCGAGCGTGGGGAGGCTGATGCCGTCATCCTCGGCGCCGTCCGGGAGCGGGATCCACAGCCGCGCCTCGGCGAGCGCGGCCAGTAGCGCGTCGGTCGCGGAGTGGTCCGCGATCGCGGACTGCAGGGCTCGCTCGGCCGGATTGGCGGGGAAGACGGGCGCCGAAGGAGAGGTCATGCACCAAGTCTGCCGCCTCCCGACCCCTCCTTCGAACACCGTCACGTGCGCGCCCTCGTACATCGGCGGCCTCGGTGAGGAGGCGCCGCGAGGGCCCCGGCCTAGGGGCGGGTCTCCTCGGCGAGGAGGGCCGCGAGGTCGCCGGGGCGGGAGAACATGGGCCAGTGCCCGGTGGGCAGCTCGGCGAACCGCCACTCCGGTGAGTCGAGCGCGGCGAACATCGGGTGTCCGGTCTCGATCATCTCTTTGACCTGGGCGAGCGGGAACGAACTGCTGATCAGCGTCTTGGGCAGGCTCTCCCAGTCGGCACCGAGCCGCGGCGCCTGGCGCACCGTGCCCACGGGCTGCGGCGCCGCGAGCCGGGCGAACCGCTCCCGGCCCGCCTCGTCGATCCCGTCCAGGCTGCTCCCCATGGCCTCGAGCTCGTCCCACGGCGGCAGTGGCAGGCCGGTTCCTCCGCCGGGCCCGGCGATGAGCAACTCCACGGACTCCCGCTCGGCGTCGTCGAACATGTCCAGCCAGGCCACCCCGTCGGCGGGCGGTCCGCTGTCCACGTACACGACGCGTGCGACGCGGTCGGGAAGCCGGTCGGCGGCCACGGTGACCGGCGCACCGCCCCCGCTGTGCCCCACGAGGATCACCTCGTCCAGGTCCTCGCCGCGGATCACCCCGAGGATGTCCGCGACGTGGGTCTCCAGGTCGATGCCCGGCCCCGCGAGGTGGGCGCGCTCACCGAGCCCGGTGAGCGTCACCGGGTACACGTCGTGCCCGAGGCCGCGCAGCTCGCGGGTGACGTCGCGCCAGGCCCAGCCGCCCAGCCAGAACCCCGGTACGAGAACAAAGGTGGACACCCTGTGGTCCTTTCGTGAGTGGAGACGGGGCACGGAACCGCGCCGCCTCGATGGGTACGAATCTAGAGGCCGATGCGGACAGCTCGCGTCCGCGATGGTCTCCGGCCTGTGTGAACTCGGTCTCGCTACGGTCACAGCTCCAGGCCGAGCTTCTTGTAGACGGAGAGCGGGATGGATCGGTGGACCGCCAGCGAGACCCCGCCGAGCCGGTACAGCCGGCCGTACGCGCCCAGTACCAGCGCGGCGCGTGGCCCGGTGAGCGTGCGCCGGTCCGGCATCGCGACCGTGGCCTGTTCGAAGAAGGTCTCGGCGAGGAGCAGCTCCCAGAGCTTGGTGATCCACGCGTCGTCGATGTCGAAGCCGGCCACCCGCATGGATTCGCCGACCTCGCCGTCCGGCAGGTGCACGAGCCGGGCGCGGTACTCGCCCTTGTGCGGCACGACCCCGATCGTGAAGGCGGGCCCCTTGCGCCCGGGCGCGCTCCGCGCCCAGCGGTAGCGCATCGCCACCTGGTCGGGCGGGGCGTCCCGCCAGACGGGCTGGGCGAACTCCCGCTTGGTCTCCTCGATCCGGTGCCACACCTTGGCGGGCACGGCGGCCCGTACGGCGAGCACGGCCTCGTACGCCTTGCGGCCGGGGGTGGCGCGGCCCTCCATCGTGTACTCCCGGCCGCCGATCGTCACCAGCACCTGACCGTGCGGGTACCCCTCGGTCTGGAGCGTCTCGTGCGGGACGGCCCGCAGCGGCGGGGCGGGCTGCGTGCTCATCACGCCGAGGCGGGAGAGCCGGTCCAGGCAGCGCGCGCGGGCGAGCTGCCCGACCCGGAAGCCGAAGGGCCAGCGGGGGTCGCCCGCGTATCCCGGGCGATAGACCACGCGCCCTTCACGGTCGGGTTCGATCGTGATGTCGTAGCGGTCGTAGGGCTCCACCATCCTGCCGGTGTCGAGGCCGGCCTGAATGCGAATCTGGCCGGTTTCCGGCGCGGTTTGTTTTTGCACGCGCACAGACAACCAGCATTGATGGCGAATCGACGGAGAATTGAAAAGTGAAGCTGGAATCCAAACTCGCGATATCGCGAATCTGGAATTCCAGCTTGGGGGTTTGGCGGGGAAATTGTTTCCGAATTGGCGTGATGGGTCCTTTTCGTCCCGCCGGCCGTCAAAGGAACGACGTCCGGACATCCGGTCATCCGACGGCGGGACGCCCGGCTTTCGAAGCCCCTCAGGCGTCGCCGAGCCGGCGGATCAGATCGCCCACCCGGACCACGCCGAGGCACCGGCCGACCTCATCGGTGACCACCAGGTCGTCGTAGACCCGTTCGGTGTCCCGGCCGGCCGCCTGCAGGGCCGCCACGGCGGGGACCGTACGGGGCACCAGCCGTGGCGGGGCGGCGAGCCGGGCCGCGGGGCGCCGGGCGTGCAGCGCGTGCCCGTACGGGCCGCTGACCGCGAGCAGGAAGCGGTTGCGGTCCAGCGCGGCGGCCGGGCGCTGCCACGCGTCGAGCAGGATCACGCTGGTGGCGTCCTGCCGTGCGCTGAACAGGTCGAGCACCTGTTCGGCGGTGGCGGACTCGGGGAGTGTGACGGCCGGGACCAGGCATTCGCCCACCCGGGGGCCGATCCAGCGCTGGGTCTGGTCGCGTTCCGGCGGGGCGGTGGCGGGGAGGTTGACGCCCTGGGCCGGGCGCCATTCCAGGGGGGCGAACCAGGGGCCTTGCGCGAGTCGTACGCCCGCCCGGGCCAGCGCGTGGAGCTGTGCCTCGTCGGTGACCTGCGTGGCCAGTAAGCGGCCGCCGATGCGTTCGCACAGGTCGGCGAGGGTGGTGAGGACGGCGCCGGCGGCGTCCTGCGCGCCGGCGCGGGTGGTGAGCTCCGGCTCCAGCCTGATCAGGTACGGCTCGATCTCCGCCACCAGGTCGATCGGGACGCTCGCGGTGCCGAGTGCCACGAAGTAGCCGTACGACCGCAGGCGTGCCACCGCGGTCAGCAGCGCGCGGCGGTCCGCGGCGCCGACCCGGCCGCCGACGCAGAGGATCACCTCGCGAGGGCGGCGGCCCATCCGCCGTAGCGCCTCGTGCACCAGGTCGAGCTGGGCGGGGGCGTGCGCGACGGTCAGCGCGTCGAGGCCGAGGAGCAGGGCCTCGTGCCGGGCGGCCTGCTCGGCGGCCTGGGCGGCGAGGGCGGCGTCACGGCCCTGCGGGGGAGCGGCCTCGATGCCCGCCTCCACGAGTACGGCCGCCCCCGCGTGCAGGTCGACCACCGGCCGGAACACGGTGCGCTCGGCCCCGTGGGCGCCGGCGGGCGCGGGCGTGGACGGGGGCGCGTGAATCGCGCCCTGCGGGGGTGCCGCGGGCGGGTGTACGTGACCCGGGTCCGCCGAGGGCGCCGGCGGCGGGTACTCGGATGAGGGGATCGAGGGGCGCACGCCGGCGAGTCTGCCGGAGAATCGTCCCCGATGCGTCTGAACTGGGGCGACTTGTCGTGATGTTCATGGAATGTTCGCCCCTGCGTACGCCACCCTCGCGCCCCGCGGCCTCTCCGCCACGCCATGTGATCACGCCTCACGAAGCGAACGCGGGCCACGCGCCACCCGCGTCTGGGCCCGGGGTCGCGGGAGCGCGTGAAAGACATTAGGAGGCGATGCGGATCGGGCGCGGTGTCCGGGTGGGTCGGGCAGGATGAGCGGGGTTCGTGTCGGAGGAGGGCGGCTGATGGAACGTGACCTGGAGGTGCCGCCCGAGCGGATCGGACGGTGGCTTTCCGGTTTCGCGGAGCGGCACGGTGGTCCGCCGGAGGCCGTCCCCGCCCCCGGCGGGGTCCGGTTCACCGCGCCGGACGGCGCCGTCGCCGACTGCCGGCTGCCGTTCCCGCCGGAGGAGGCGCCCGCCGACGCGGCCGGGCTGGAGGCGGCCGCGCGTACCGAACAGTGGGTGGGGGTGGTGCTCGCGCGGCTCGGCGGGCACGCCGTCGGCGTCTTCCACGGCGACCGGCTCGTCGCCTCCAAGGTCGGTTCGCGGCACGTTCAGGGCCGTACCGCGGCGGGCGGCTGGTCCCAGCAGCGGTTCGCCCGGCGCCGGCAGAACCAGGCACGGGAGGCGCAGGCCTCGGCCGCCGGGACCGCCGCGCGGGTGCTGTCGCCGTACCGGGAGCGGCTGCGGGCGGTCGTGCTGGGCGGTGACCGCCGGTCGCTGGCCACGGTCTCGGCCGACCCGCGACTCCGCTGGATGGAGCCGATGCTCGCGGAGCGGGTGCTGAACGTCCCCGACCCGCGGCACGCCGTCCTCGCCGCCACCCCCGCCGACTTCCGCGCCGTCCGCATCCACCTGACCGAACCCGAATAGCCCACGCCGAACGACCGGACCCGGAATGGCGCGCGCCCGGTGGCCCCAAGGCGGGCTCTCCGACTCCGAATTGCCGTGGCCGATGGTGAAGGTCTGCCGATCGGAATGCGAATGGCGGAGAGGTGCTTCTCCGCAATGCGAATGAGCGCGGACGGGCGGGGCAGGGGTCGGGGATGACCGAACCTGAACCCGTCGTACGGGCGATCTGTCTCGGTGGTCCCGCCGACAGCGAGGTCCACGACGTGAGCCGTGCGGAAATGCAGGCCGGCATCATGATCGAGAAGGAGATGCCCTGGCCGGAGCAGGGGGAGCCGTCCGGCCAGGCCGTGAAGCGAGTCCGCGAGCTCTACCGTGCGCACGCCGTCGACCTGCCCGGCTACCGGCTGCACGTACTCGTGCCCGAGGAGAGCGGCGACCCCGGCGCGACGATGGCCCGCCGCGTCATCCACCCGGACCTGCTCGACCTCCTGGTCCCCGTCCGCCCCGGCCCAGGCTGAGCCGCCCCGGACGTGGCAGGAGCCCCCCGGAAATCGGAGGGCTCCTGACAAAGGACGGCGAATGGAACGGGTCTAGAGCGGGATGTTCCCGTGGTTCCCCCGCGCCGGCGGCGCCTCCGCGATCGCCCGTGCGATCGCCGTACGCGTCTCCGCCGGCTTGATGACCTCGTCGACCACGCCGAGCTCGACGGCCCGGTCGAGCCCGCCGACGGTCTCCTCGTACTCGGTGACGAGCCTGGCCTCCAGCGCGGGACGCTCCTCCTCGGGCACCGCCGCGAGCTTCTTGCGGCCCAGCACCCGCACCGCCGCCGGCGCGCCCATCACGCCGATCGTGGCGGTCGGCCAGGCGAACACGCGGGTCGCGCCGAGCGCCCGGGAGTTCATCGCGATGTACGCGCCCCCGAACGACTTCCGCGTCACCAGCGTGATCCGCGGCACCGTGGCCTCGGCGAAGGCGTGCAGCAGCTTCGCGCCGCGGCGCACCACACCGCCGTGCTCCTGGCCGACCCCCGGCAGGTAACCGGGCGTGTCCACGATCACGACCAGCGGCACGCCGAACGCGTCGCACATCCGGACGAACCGCGCGGCCTTCTCGGCGGACAGCGAGTCGAGGCAGCCCCCGAGCCGCAGCGGGTTGTTGGCCATTACGCCGACCGTACGGCCGCCGAGCCGGCCCAGCAGGGTCACCATGTTCGGCGCCCACTTCTGGTGCAGCTCCAGGCCCGGCTCGTCGAGCAGGTCGTCGATGAGCGGGTGCACGTCGTACGCGCGCCGCGGCGACTCCGGCAGCACGTGCGCCATGTCCACGTCGGAGACCTCGGCCTGCCGCAACCGGCCCTGGTGCCCGAGCAGCACCGCGAGCCGCCGCGCGCGGGCGACGGCCTCGGTGTCGTCCTCGGCGACCATGTGCACGACGCCGCTACGGCGGCCGTGCGGCTCCGGCCCGCCGAGGCCGGCCATGTCGATCTCTTCGCCGGTGACGCTCTTGACCACGTCGGGGCCGGTGACGAAGACGCGCCCGCCCTGGGACATGATCACGATGTCGGTGAGCGCGGGGCCGTACGCGGCGCCGCCGGCGGCCGGGCCGATCACCACCGAGATCTGCGGCACCACGCCGGAGGCGCGGGTCATCGCGGCGAACACCTTGCCCACCCCGTGCAGGCTCTCCACGCCCTCGGCGAGCCGCGCGCCGCCGGAGTGCCAGATGCCGATGACCGGCACCCGCTCGCGCACCGCGGCGTCGTACGCGCTCTCGATGGCCTCGCAGCCCGCGGCGCCCATGGCACCGCCCTGGACCCGCGGGTCGCTGGCGAAGGCCACCGCCGGCGTGCCCTCGATCCGGCCGGACCCGGCGAGCGCGCCGCTTTTGTCCTCGGCCGTCAGCGGCCGGAACGTACCGTCGTCGAACAGGGTCTCCAGGCGGATCCGCGGAGCGCGCGGATCGGCGGGCTCCTCAGTGGACAGGGCGCGTGCGGACCCGGTCGCCGTGCGGTTGTCGATCACGGTCACCTCAGGCTCCTCCGATCAGGCCCTGCTGAATGCCAGGACGACGTTGTGACCACCGAAGCCGAACGAGTTGTTCAGCGCGGCGATCCGGCCTTCGGGCAGGACCCGCGGCTCACCGCGGACCACGTCGACGACGACGCCGTCGTCGATGTCGTCCAGGTTCGCCGTGGGCGGCACCTTGCCGTCACGGAGGGCGAGGATGGCGGCGATGGACTCCACGGCCCCGGCACCCCCGAGCAGGTGCCCGGTCATGGACTTGGTGGCGGTGACCGCCACGTCGTCCGCGGCGTCGCCGAGAGCCATGCGGATGCCCTCGGTCTCGGAGATGTCACCGGTGGGGGTGGAGGTGGCGTGCGCGTTCACGTGTCTGATGTCGGACGGCTCGAGGCCGGCATCCGCCAGGGCATGGCGGGCGGCGGCCGCCCCGCCGTTGGGGTCGGGGGCGACCAGGTCGAAGGCGTCCGAGGAGTAGCCGACGCCGGCCGCCACGGCGTACACCGTGGCGCCGCGCGCGGCTGCGTACTCGGCGCGCTCCAGGATCACGATGCCGGCGCCCTCACCCATGACGAAGCCGTCACGGTTCTTGTCGAACGGGCGCGAGGCGCGCTCCGGCTCGTCGTTGCGCGTGGACAGCGCCCGCATGGAGGCGAACGCGGCCAGGTTCAGCGGGTGCAGCGCGGCCTCGGTGCCGCCGGCGATCACCACGTCGGCCCGGCCGGAGCGGATCATGTCGATGCCGTACCCGATGGCCTCGCTGCCCGACGAGCAGGCACTGACCGTGGTGTGCGCGCCGGCCCGGGCCTTGAACTCGAGCTCGACCGTGGCGGCCGGGCCGTTCGGCATGAGCATGGGCACGGTGAACGGGGAGACCCGCCGCCAGCCCTTCTCCTTGAAGATGTCGTACTGGTTCAGGGTGGTGTTGATGCCGCCGATACCGCTGGACACGGCGACGCCGAGCCGCTCCGGCTCGACCTCGGGGGAGCCGGCGGCCGCCCACGCCTCGCGCGCGGCGATCAGCGCGAACTGCTGCGTACGGTCCATCCGGCGCATCTGGACGCGCTCGAGAACCTCGGACGGGTCGACGGCCGCCTTGGCGGCGATCCGCGCCGGTAGGTCGGCGGCCCAGTCCTCGGTGAGCGCCCGTACGCCGGACCGCCCGGCCAGCATCGCGGACCAGGTGGAAGCGGCGTCACCGCCCAGCGGTGTCGTCGCGCCGAGACCGGTGACGACGACCTTGACACTGCTCACGATCCGTACTCCCTCGTCATGCTTCTGGTCCGCCGGCCGACGCGGCGGACGGAACGCCGTTGTCCCGCCCGCGCGGGTCGTTCGAATGGCCCGTCAAAGGGCCGTCCCTGAGGATCAGGCCTGAATGAAGTTGATGACGTCCTTGACCGTCTTCAGGTTCTTCAGCTGGTCATCGGGGATCTCGACGCCGAACTTGTCCTGCGCCGCGACCGCGATCTCCACCATCGACAGGGAGTCGATGTCGAGGTCGTCGACGAAGCTCTTCTCGGGCGTCACTTCGTCGGCGGGGACCCCGGCGATCTCGTTGACGATCTCGCCGAGGCCGCTCAGAATCTCCTGCTCCGACATGGCCATGTGGGTGTTCTCCTTGTTTCTCCGGACTTGCTTTGGGTCGTTCGCGTCCGCACGCCGGAAGGCGCGCCGACGTCGGTCAGGGCACCTCGATCACCTGCGCGGCGTACGTCAGCCCGGCCCCGAATCCGAGGATGAGGACCTTGCCGCCGGAGGCGATCTCGCCGCGCTCCAGCATGCGCGAGAGCGCCAGCGGGATCGAGGCGGCCGAGGTGTTGCCCGCGGTCACGATGTCACGCGCGACGACCGCGTCGGTCGCCCCGAGCTTGCGGGCAAGTGATTCGACGATACGCAGGTTGGCCTGGTGCGGCACGAAGGCCGCCAGGTCCTGCGGCGACACGCCGGCCCTGTCGAGGGCGTCGTTGGCGGCCGCGTTGAGCTGCGTGGTGGCCCAGCGGAAGACAGTCTGGCCCTGCTGGGTGAGGTACGTGTCGCGCGAGGCGATCGAGATGGCCTCGTGCTTGTCGCCCGCGCTGCCCCAGACCACGGGGCCGATCGCGGGCGTCTCCGACGGGCCGACCACGGCGGCGCCGGCGCCGTCCGCGAAGATCACGCAGGTGGTCCGGTCGGTCCAGTCGAGCCACTGGGAGAGCTTCTCCGCGCCGATCACCAGGACGTGCCGCGCGGACCCGGCCCGTACGGCGTCGGCCGCGACGCTCAGTGCGTAGCAGAAGCCGGCGCAGGCGGCGTTCACGTCGAACGCGCCGGGGGAGGCGATGCCCATCCGGTCCGCCACGGTCGCCGAGATGTTCGGGATCGGCGTCTCCGGCGTGCAGGTCGCCACGACCACCAGGTCGATGTCGCCGGCCTCCAGGCCGCTCGCGGCCAGCGCCTTGCCCCCGGCCGCGGTCGCCATGTCCTGCAGCGACTCCTCGGGGCCGGCGACGCGCCGCTCGGCGATGCCGACCCGGCTCTGGATCCACTCGTCGGTGGTGTCGATCTTCTCGGCGAGGTCCTCGTTGGTGACCACGTTGCTCGGCTGGTGGCCGCCGAAGGACAGGATGCGGGCTCCGGCGGAGCCGCTGGGCAGCATCATGCGGAGGCCTCCTGCTCGGTGGTGCCGGCGTGCTCGGCGATGAGCTCCCGCGCCTTGTCCAGGTCGTCCGGTGTCTTCAGGGCGAGCGTCGCGACGCCGGGCATGCCGCGCCGGGCCAGGCCCACCAGGGTGCCCGCGGGCGGCAGCTCGATCAGCGCGGTCACGCCGAGCCCGGTCAGCGTCTCCATGCAGGAGTCCCAGCGGACCGGGGCGCCGACCTGGTCGACGAGGCGCTGGAGGTACTCCGTACCGGAGGAGACCACGGCGCCGTCCCGGTTGGACAGCAGCCTGATGGCCGGGTCGGTGACCGGTACGCCCGGGGCGAGGCTCCGCAGGTGCCCGATGGCGGGGGACATGTGCTCCGTGTGGAAGGCGCCGGCGACCTGCAGCGGCCGCAGCCGCGCCTTCTCCGGCGGGTTGTCCGCGAAGCCGCGGAGCTGTTCGAGCGTGCCCGCGGCGACGATCTGCCCGGCGCCGTTGTCGTTGGCGGGGGTGAGGCCGGCCTTCTCGATGGCGGCGAGGACCTCGTCGCGATCCCCGCCGAGCACGGCGGTCATGCCGGTCTCGGTGACCGCGGCGGCCTCGGCCATGGCCCGGCCGCGCTCCCGTACGAGCACCAGGGCCGCCTCCGGGGTCAGTGCGCCGGCCATCGCGGCGGCGGCGAGCTCGCCCACGCTGTGCCCGGCGACCGCGCCGGCCGTGTGAGACACCCGGTCCAGACCTCCCGCGAGCTCGCTCGCGGCCGCGAGCGCCGCGCTCACCAGCAGCGGCTGGGCGACGGCGGTGTCACGGATCTCGTCCGCGTCGGCGGTCGTGCCGTAGCGCGCGAGATCAAGGCCCGTCACCGCGGACCACCACGCGAAACGCTCGGCGAACGCGGGGAGTTCGAGCCAGGGGGAGAGGAATCCGGGGACCTGGGCGCCTTGGCCCGGAGCGACGATAACGAGCACGCCTTCCACCCTGCACTGTAGAGACCCGCTAGTTGGATGCGGACGAGCACGAAGTTTTTTCGCGATCCTTTGTGCGAGTCCTACAAACGCTGGGTCCCGTGCGGTGAGCCAGATCACGATTGTCGCAGAGCCGGACGGCCGGGTGGCACAGGGTCACGACTCCTTGGCGGCCGCGCGGTCACGGAGCCGTCCGCAGGTGAGCGCGATCTGCAACGCGTACGCGGACCGGCCCTCGGAGGGGACGTACCCGGTCAGCTCGGCGATCCGGCGCAGCCGGTAACGCACCGTGTTCGGGTGCACGAACAGCATCCGGGCGGTGGCCTCCAGCGAGGCGCCGTGCTCCAGGTACGCGGTCAGCGTGTCCAGCAGGGGGGAGCCGGCGCGGCCCAGCGGCTCGTACGCGGTCTCGATCAGCTCCTCGCGCGCCTCCGTGTCGCCGTCCAGGGCGCGCTCCGGCAGCAGGTCCTCGGCCAGCACCGGGCGCGGCGCCTCCGGCCAGCCGGGCGCGGCGCGCAGCCCGTTCACCGCGATGCGCGCGGACAGCGTGGCGGACTGCAGGTCGGGCACCTGCGGGCCGATCACCACCGGGCCCGGGCCGAAGTGCCCCACCAGCGGCAGCACCGCCTCCTCCGGCTCGTCCGTGCCGCCCACGATCACGATCAGCCGGCTGCCCTGCGCCCCGGCCAGCACGTCGAGCCGGGCCTTCCGGGCGGCGGAGCGAACCTCGTCGACGAGCAGCTCCGGGTCCTCCTCGGGCATGTGCCCGGCGATGGCCAGCACCGGCGTGGAGGACCAGCGCAGCGCGGCCGCCCAGGACTGCAGGCTCTCCCCGCCCTCGCCGCGGACCAGGGCGTCCACGATCAGCGCCTCCAGGCGGGCGTCCCACGCGCCGCGGGACTCGGCCGCGCGGGCGTAGACGTACGCGGCGGAGAACGCGACCTCGCGGGCGTACCGCAGCACCGCGTCCAGCAGCTGCCGCTCGCCGCCGGGCGCGGCGAGCTCCGTGACCTGCGTCTCCACCACATCGATGACGACGCGGACCATCTCCACGGTCTGCTGCAGGGTAACCGCGCGGGTGAGCTCGCGCGGCGCGGTGCCGAACACCTCGCCGGTGATGGCCGGGCGGCCGCGGCCGGGGTGCTTGAACCAGTCCACGAAGGCGGCGATGCCGGCCTGCGCGACCAGGCCGACCCAGGACCTGTTCTCCGCGGACATGGTGCGGAACCAGGGCAGATGCCGCTCCATGCTCACGGTCGCGGCGGTGCCCAGCGTGCCCATGGCGCGCTCCAGCCGGCGGGCGGTCTCCTCCCGCGTGGCCGCCTCCTGTGGTGTCTCCTGCACACCTCCAGACTGCCAGGTCTTCCGGCGGTACCCGGGAAGGTGTCACCCCCTGCGGGTACGGTCGTGGCTATGACGCCGGAGGAGGCGCTGGGCAGGATCGCGTTCCTGCTCGAGCGCGCGCTTGAACCGTCGTACCGGGTGCGGGCCTTCCGCAAGGCCGCGGGGGTGGTCGCCGCCGTGCCCGAGGAGCAGCTGCGCGCCCGCGCCGCCGCGGGCACGCTGACCGCGCTCAACGGCATCGGCAAGGTCACCGCCACGGTGATCACCGAGGCGCTGAACGGCGAGGTCCCCGTCTACCTGCGGCGGCTGGAGGATCTCCCCGATGAGCCGCTGGACGAGGCGGCCGGCGGGCTGCGCGCGGCGCTCAAGGGCGACCTGCACTCGCACTCGGAGTGGTCCGACGGGGGCAGCCCGATCCGGGAGATGGCGGAGACGGCCCGCGCGCTCGGGCACGCGTACCTCGCGCTCACCGACCATTCGCCGCGGCTCCGGGTGGCCCGCGGGCTGTCCGCCGAGCGGCTCGTGGAGCAGCTCGACGTGGTCGCCGCGCTGAACGAGGAGCTCGCGCCGTTCCGCATCCTCACCGGCATCGAGGTCGACATCCTGGAGGACGGCACGCTCGACCAGCGGCCCGACCTGCTCGACCGGCTCGACATCGTCGTCGCCTCGGTGCACTCCAAGCTGGCCATGGGCCAGCGGGACATGACCCGGCGGATGCTGCGGGCCATCGCCGACCCGCACGTCGACGTGCTCGGCCATGTCACCGGCCGGCTCATCAAGGGCGAGCGGGGGCGGCGCGGGGAGTCCCAGTTCGACGCGGCGGCGGTGTTCGCCGCCTGCGCCGAGCACGACGTGGCGGTGGAGATCAACAGCAGGCCCGAGCGGCTCGACCCGCCGAAGCGGCTGCTCCGGCTGGCCGTCGAGGCGGGCTGCGTGTTCTCCATCGACTCCGACGCGCACGCGCCCGGTCAGCTCGACTGGCAGCGCAACGGCTGCGAACGCGCGGTCCGCTGCGGCGTCACCGCCGACCGCGTCATCAACACCCGCGGCATGGAGGATCTCCTCAAGATCACCCACACCGCCCGCGCCTGACGGGCTCGGGCTCGGGTCAGGGCTTGCGGGCGACGGCGCCGTAGGCGTCGAGGGGGACGACCTCGTCGGTGCCGGGGCGCCACTCGGTGATGGGGACCAGGCCCGGGGGCACGAGCTCCAGGCCCTCGAAGCAGGTGGCGAGCTCCTCGGGAGAGCGCAGCAGGTACGGGACGCCGCCACTCTCCACGAGCTTGTCCCCGCCCTCGACGACGGCCTCGCCGGTGGCGGTGCCGTCCCACAGCACCAGGTGGCTGCCGGACGGCATCGGCGCCATCGTGCGGGAGACGATGGACCGCATCTCCTCGAGGGTGGCGCAGTAGCCGAGCACGCCCATGAACATCACCGCGACGGGCCTGTTCAGGTCGAGCACGTTGATCGCGTCCGACAGGACCTGCTCCGGATTGTGGAAGTCGGCGTGCACGTAGGTGGTGACGCCCTCCGGTGTGGTGTTGACCAGCAGCGCGCGGGCGTGGGCGAGCACGAGGGAGTCGTGGTCCACGTACACGACCTTGGACTCGGGGGCGATGCGCTGGGCGACCTCGTGGGTGTTCTGCATGATGGGCAGGCCGGTGCCGAGGTCCAGGAACTGGCGCATCCCGGCCTCTCCGGCCAGGTACTCGACGACGCGGATCAGGAACCGGCGGGACTGCCGGGCCATGACCACGATGTCGGGATAGACCTCGGCCACGGCGTCGCCTGCGGCGCGATCGGCGGCGAAGTTGTCCTTGCCGCCCATCCAGTAGTTCCAGATGCGTGCGGCGTGCGGGGTGAAGTCGTCGATCTCGGCCGATGGCCGGGAGGTGGCCGACGGGAGAGGGGGGTCGGTCATGGCAGGTCCCCGATGGAGTCTCGATGCGGAGCGGAGGGGCACGCGACATGCCCGCGAGGGACGTGCGCAGGGCACGCGCGTGGAAGGTGATTCTAGGCGTACGGCCTGCGTCGAAAGGCGCGGATGCGCGGCCGTGTCGAACGAATCGGCGGCCGGCTCGCCCGGCGCGCCCGGCGTCGTCCCTCGGGTGTGGGCCTCAGGTGTGGCCCTCAGGTGTCGTCGCCCTCGACGTCGTCTTCAGGCGTCGTCGAGGAGCTGTTCGAGGGTGGCCGGGTCGGCGAAGCCGTTGACCTCGACGGTGCCGTCGGGGCGGACGCGGAGCTCCAGGCGGTTCGGCAGGGTGGTGAGGTCGAGGTCCGCGTAGCGCGGGGTGAGGTGGTGGAAGCGCTGGTTGGCCGAGCCGACCCAGGGCCGTTCGCGTTCCGGCAGGTCCGCCCGGTACGGGCCGTCGACGAGCAGGTCAGTGGCATCGAGCAGCGCGTCGTAGTCGGCTCGGCCGGCCGACCGCAGGTCCTCGAGCACGTGCCCGGTGAACGTCATCACCGACAGCCCGTCGCCCCGGACCCGCGCGGCCACGACGGCGAGCGGGCCGGCCTGGTCGAACGGCTCCCCGCCGAGCAGCGTCACGCCCTCCACCCCGTGCTCTTGGGCCGCCGCACGCACCCGACCGGCCAACTCCTCCGGTGTCACCGGCTCGCCGCCGCGCGGCGACCAGGTGTGCGGGTTGAAACAGCCGGGGCACCGGATGGAACAACCCTGCGTCCACACGGCACTCCGCAACCCCGGCCCCTCCGCCGCACTCACGGCCAGGAACCGGTTGACCCACACGACCGCCCTCCCCGTCATCCGCGCATCAGGTATCGACGATGCGAGGGCCGGTCTCGGGTGGGCCGGGGGAGCGCCGTGGGCCGGGCGGGGACCCGTGGAGCGGGCCGGCGACGACCTGGTCGCGGAGGCGGACGATCTGGTGCGGGGCCAGGCCGAGGGTACGCCCGAAGTCCTCGGCGTCGGCGAACCCACGCCGCCGCTGCCGCTCGGCCACCGCCCGCTGCGCCAACGCCAGGTCCATCCCCGGCAAACCCGCCAACTCCTCGGCCGACGCCACGTTCAGGTCCACAGGCCCCGCGGGCCCGGCCCCCGCCTCGAGGAACTGGCCTGCCCCCCCGATCCCGGAGGCCGTGTGCGCCGCAGGTGCGCCCCCGACCGGCGAGGCGGCGCCGGGTGGCCACGGGGCGGCGGCGGAGTGCGCCGAGTGGTTCGGCTGCCCGGGGTAGGCGGTGGGGTGCGCCGAGTGGTCCGGCTGCGCGGGGTGGTGCGGCGGTGCCGGGTAGGTGGCGGGGTGGCCTGGGGCGAGGTAGGCGGTGGGGGGTTGGGCCAGGGGGGTGCCGGAGGCGGCGAAGCCGGGGTGGCTGTGGGTGCCCTCGAGGGCGCGGAGGCGTAGGCGTTCGGGGATGAGGGCGAACGCGTGCACGGCGGGGACGAGCCAGGCGGCCAGGAGGAGGATGGCGGCCGCACCCTCCAGCGGGGTCAGCTCGTCGTCGGGCCCCTCCGGTGCGATCGACAGCACGGTGACGGCCGCGACCGTCAGCGCCAGGTAGCCCGCCGCGAACAGCAGCCAGGAGCGCCGGTGCGCGCGGACGCCCACGTAGAGGAACGACACCCAGCCGAAGAAGCCGAGCAGGAACGTCGGCAGGATCCAGAGGCTGTGCAGGATCCGCCAGCCGACCCCCTTGCCGGCCAGCGCCCGCGCACCCTCCACGGATCTCATCGTCCCTGCTCGCCGACATCCCGGGCGGGCGTCCCGGCCTCCGCCGTGACCGTCCGGTCCGTCGTGGCGGACCGGTCGTCGGCCGCCACGCGGTGGTAGTCCTCCGTGAAGTTCGACTCGACGGTGGTGGCGTCCAGCAGGTCCTCCAGCAGCGCCACGTCGTCGAGGCAGGCCGAGCCGAAGACGCCCTTGGTCTCGGCGCGCACGGTGCCGTCCCGGCCGACCGTGATGATGAGTCGTTTGACCATGGTCATCGCCCCTCGGCGAGCACGAGCGTCACCGACCTGTCGACGTTGACCTGCTCGGATTCGACCACCATGCCGACGGATCCGGCCCGCTCGCGGACTCGGCGGCACAGCTCGCGCTGCACGATCTCGGCATACGCCGCGTCCACCGCGAGGATCAGCTCCTGGGCGCGGGCGAGGTCGTAGCCCGAACCCTCCACATGGGCCATCATCGCCCCCGACGGGTGCGGCGTGAACGCCACGGTGACGCCCTGCCAGGCCGCCACCAGCGCGTCGCCCCGCTCGGTGACCTCCGCCTCCTGGGCGGTCAGCGCCTCCGCCAGCAGGTGCCGGTGGCGCATGCGGGACCGCACGGTCACGGCGTGCTCGGGGGCGTCGCCCTCCGCCAAGGCGGCCCGCACCGCGGCGCCCGCGGCCAGCGCGGCGGGGATCAGCAGGATCGAGATGCTCACAGGTCCAGCCTCCGTCCGCCCCGGGTGGAGGTGACCTCGCCCGTCGGCTCGGCGGGCGCGGCCGGCCCGGCCGCCTCCTGCCCGTCGAGGTCGGCGATCGCGGTCGCGCTGACCGCCCGCGTGTCGGCCCAGCGGCGCAGCGCCAGGATGTCCTCCGACTGGGTCACCGAGAGTGGGACCGTGTTGGTCAGCGCGCGTAGCAGGTCGTCGCGGCGCAGCGGGCGGTGCTCGGCGAACGCGTCGAGCAGCCCGGCCACCACCGCCTGCTCGATCTCGGCGCCGCTGTAGCCCTCGCTGCTCTGCGCCAGCTCGTGCAGCAGCTCGTCGGTGACCGGCAGCTCGGAGGCCACCCAGTCGTCGGTGAGCCGGCGGCGCAGGTGGACCCGCCAGATCGGGACCCGCTCGGTGGTGGTCGGCAGGTCCACGAAGAAGATCTCGTCGAACCGGCCCTTGCGCAGGAACTCCGGCGGCAGCGTGCCGATCTGGTTGGCCGTCGCGATCACGAAGACCGGCGCCGTCTTCTCCTGCAGCCAGGTCAGGAACGTGCCGAACACGCGCCGCGCCGTGCCGCCGTCACCGCCCTCGCCGCCGACCCCCGCGAAGCCCTTCTCGATCTCGTCGATCCACAGCACGCACGGGGCGATCGCCTCGGCCGTGCGGATCGCGGTCCGCATGTTCTGCTCGCTGGAGCCGACCAGCCCGGCGAACACCCGGCCGATGTCGAGCCGGAGCAGCGGCACCCGCCACAGCCCGGCCGTGCGCGTCGCGGAGAGGCTCTTGCCGCAGCCCGGCACCCCGGTGAGCAGCAGCCCCTTCGGGGTGGACAGGTTGTACCGCCGCGCGGCCGCGCCCCAGACGCCGGTGCGCTTGGCCAGCCAGCGCTTCAGGTTCTCCAGGCCGCCCACGTCGTCGAACCCGGCCCGCGGCTGCACCACCTCGAGGATGCCGGAGCGGAGCACGGCCTGACGCTTCTCCTCCACGACCACGGCCACGTCGTCGGCGTCGAGCCGGCTGCCGGTGACCAGGGCGCGGGCGAAGGCGTTCTCCGCCTCCTGCAGGGTGAGCCCGCGGGCCGCCTGGATCAGCCGCTCCCGGTCGTCGCGGGTCACCGCGATCTGCACGCGGCCGGTGCTCTGGTTGGCCGCGACCATGCTGTCGAGCAGTTGGGCGATCTGGTCCTCGCCGGGCAGGTCGAAGGGGAGCACCGCGATGTCGCGCTCCAGCTCCACCGGGATGCTCAGCACCGGCGCCAGCAGGATCACGCAGCCCGGCGCGGGGGCGACCTTCAGCTGCGCCGCCACGTCGCGCAGCCGCCGCACCACGGTGGCGTCGGCGTTGCGCCCCTCGGTCCCGCCGAGCAGGGGATGCAGGTCCTTGAAGACGAACACCGAGGGCTGCATGGGTTGCATGGCCCGCTCCAGGGCCAGCGCGGGGTTGCGCGAGTCGGGTGCGGGCGGCGCGCCCATCGGCGCCAGGCCGGTGGTGGCGGACCACACGTGCACGCCCCGCACGGTCGGCATCTGCGTGGGGTCGCCCGCGACCGCGCAGATCTCCTGTACGGCCCGCTGTTCCTCATGCGTCTCGATGTAGATCAGCGGGTATCGGGCGCGCAGCAGCTGTGCCAGCCGCTCACGGAAACCCGAGGTGGCCACGGCGGTGCCTCCTCGCTTCGGCCTGGGGGTGGATCCGGGTGACTCGATCGTAGGGCCCTCGTGGCAGTGCGGCAGTAGGTCAGGCCCTACCTCTGGCCTAGGGACGTCCCTACTCAGGGCTCGGTACGCGGCTTGCGCCCGGTCACCGTGCGGACCGGTGGGAAGACCGGACCGTATGGCCGGGAGCGGCGCACCTCGCGCAGTCCCGCAGCGCGCGCGTCGGCGGCGTACTGCCGGGTGTGCGTGAAGTCGAGGATCAGCAGCCGCCCGCCCGGCCGCAGCACCCGTACGGCCTCCGCCACCGCCGCCCGCCGGAGCGCCCGGTCCCGCAGCGTCTGCACCGACAGTGAGGCCGTCACCAGGTCGAACGAGGCGTCGGGGAACGGCAGCGCGGTCATGTCCGCGGTGGCCACCCGGACCCGGTCCGAGACGCCGAGCGCGGCGGCGTTGGCCAGGCAGGTGCGCGGGTCGGAGCCGCGCTGCTGCCAGGCCAGCCACCGGTCCACCCCCACCGCGTGTCCGTGCGGCAGCAGCGTGCCCGCGGTCACCAGCATGACGCCGCTGCCGCAGCCGAGGTCCAGCATCCGTTCGTCGCCGCGCAGCGCGAGCCGCCGCAGCAGCGCGCGGGCCAGCCGCGCCTTTCCCCAGCGCGAGCCGCACACCAGCAGCAGCGCGCAGAGACCCCCGGCCGCGGTGGCGGACACCCCGATGCGTACGGCCTCCACGGCGCCGGCCGCGAGCCCGTACGCGACGAGCGCGAGCCCGGCCGCCGCGACGGCGAGGAACAGGCGCAGCGCGGGGGGAGCGTCAAGCCCGAAGTCGGGCCGGGAACCGGGGGAGGGAACCGTGACTCCTCGACGGGGCCAAACAGGGGGGAATGCGGGGGAATGCCCGTCACTCTAAAGGCTCCCGCCCGGACCGGCGGTGGGGACCGCGGGGGAGGATCGGGCCGGTGGCGGGCGCCCGCCGGTGTTCCCTCTCCGGCCCCGCGCGTGCAGGATGGAACGCGTGAACCCAGGCACACCACATCCCCAGACCACACACCACGCCCCGGCCGGCATGGTGTGCAGCATCGACCACCTCGCGTCCGCGGCCGGCGTGGCGGCGCTGCGGGCCGGCGGCTCCGCGGTGGACGCGGCCGTCGCCACCAACGCCGTGCTCGCGGTGACCGCCCCGTTCGCCTGCGGGCTCGGCGGCGACCTGTTCGCGCTGGTGCACGAGGGTGGCACGGCGCGGCCCACGGCGCTCAACTCCTCCGGAAGGGCCGGCTCCGGCGCGGACGCGGAACGGCTGCGCGCCGAGGGCGCCACCACCATGCCGTTCCGCGAGGACGTCCGGAGCGTCCCCGTGCCCGGCTGCGCCGACGGCTGGCTGGCGATGCACGAGCGGTACGGCAGGCTGCCCCTCGCCGACCTGTTCGCCGCCGCGATCGGCTATGCGGAGGACGGCTTCCCCGCCTCACCCAACCTGGCCGCGACGGCCCACCTGATCGCCGGGCGCCCCGGCGCGGAGGCGTTCACCCCGCCGCCCGCACCCGGCGACCGGGTCCGCCGGCCCGGCGTGGCCCGCGCGCTGCGGGCGATCGCCGCTGACGGCCGCGACGGCTTCTACCTGGGCGAGTTCGGGCAGGGGCTGCTCCGGGTCGGGGACGGCGAATACACCCGCGCCGACCTGGAACGCAGCCAGGCCGAGTGGGTGACGCCGCTGCGCCTGCGCACGTACGGGCACGACGTCTGGACGCTGCCCCCGAATTCCCAGGGCTACCTGCTGCTGCTGTCCCTCGGCATCGGTGAGGGCCTGGACCTGCCGGAGGACGCCGACGACCCGCTGACCGCGCACCTGATGGCGGAGGCGGCGCGGCTGGCCGCGTACGACCGGCCGGCCCTGCTGCATGAGGGCGCGGACCTGTCCGGGCTGCTCACCGAGGAGGAGTTCGCCCGCCGCCGCGCCTCGATCTCCCCGGACAAGCGGGCCGACGTGACCGATCTGGTGAGCGACGGGGACACCACGTACCTATGCGCGGTGGACGGCGACGGCATGGGCGTGTCGGTGATCCAGAGCAACGCCTCCGGGTACGGGAGCTGGCTGTTCGAGCCCTCGACCGGCATCAACCTGCACAACCGGGGCCTCGGGTTCTCCGTCGCGGCCGGCCACCCGGCCGAGTACGCGCCCGGCCGCCGCCCGCCGCACACGCTCGTCGCCACCGTCGTCACCCATCCGGACGGTTCGCTGCGCGCGGTGGCGGGCTCGATGGGCGGCGACGCGCAGCCGCAGATCGTGCAGCAGGTGCTGACCCGGCTGCTCAAGTACGGGGCCTCCCCGGGCGAGGCGGTGGGCGCGGTGCGCTGGCGGGCGGCGTCCATGAACGGCTTCGACACCTGGGACTCCGGGGACGCCGCGGCCGTGGCCGGGCTCCAGGTCGAGGAGGCGGCGAGCGATCTCCTGATGGAGGGGCTGGCCGAGCGCGGCCACCCGGTGGCCCGTACGCCCGACGCCATCGGCCACGCGCACGTCATCGACATCGGCCCGGACGGCATGCGCGCCGCCGCCGCCGACCCCCGCGCCAAGGTCAGCGCCGCCGCCGGCCACTAACCAAGATCAACAAATTGGGGGAAGGATTTTGAAGGGCCGACCTGCGGGTTCTCCCTCAAAATCCTTCCCCCAATTTGCGGTTGGGGGCCGTTACGCGTCGCCGCCGGACTCTTCGATGCCGGCTACGGCGATGCTCACGGGCTCCATCAGCTGGTACTTCTCCAGGGAGGTGGTGAGCACCTCGGGCTTGAGCTCGCCGCGCCGGACCAGCTCGGTGAGCACGGCGTGCACGATGGCGCGCGCGTCCACGTTGAAGAACCGGCGCGCCGCCGCCCGGGTGTCGGAGAAGCCGAACCCGTCGGTGCCGAGCGAGGTGTAGTCGCCGGGGACCCACCGCGCGATCTGGTCCGGCACCGCCCGCATGTAGTCGGTGACCGCGATCTTCGGCCCGGCGTGCCCGTCCAGCGTGCGGGTCACGTACGGCACCCGCTGCTCCTCCTCCGGGTGCATCAGGTTCCACTCGTCGCAGGCCATGGCCTCGCGCCGCAGCTCCGTCCAGGAGGTGGCGGACCACACGTCGGCGGCCACGCCCCAGTCCGCGGCGAGGATCCGCTGCGCCTCGACCGCGTCCGGCATGGTCACGCCGGAGGTGAGGATCTGCGCGCGCGGCACCTCGCCGTCGGCCTGCACCTCGGGCGCCCCCTGGTAGCGGTACAGCCCCTTGAGGATGCCCTCCTTCAGCCCTTCGATGTGCGTGGGCTCGGCGGGCTGGCCGACCGGCTCGTTGTAGACGGTGAGGTAGTAGTAGACGTTCTCGCCGTCCGGGTGCTCCTCGGTGGAGCCGTACATCCGCTGCAGCGCGTCCTGCATGATGTAGGAGATCTCGTACGCCCACGCCGGGTCGTACGACACGCACGCCGGGTGCGTGGAGGCGAGCAGCGGCGAGTGCCCGTCCGCGTGCTGCAGCCCCTCACCGGTCAGCGTGGTCCGGCCGGCCGTGGCGCCGAGCAGGAAACCCCGCCCCATCTGGTCGCCGAGCGCCCACATGAAGTCGCCGGTGCGCTGGAACCCGAACATCGAGTAGAAGATGTACACCGGGATCATGTGCTCGCCGTGCGTCGCGTACGACGTGCCGGCGGCGATCACCGAGCCCATCGAGCCGGCCTCGCTGATGCCCTCGTGCAGCATCTGGCCCTGCTCGGACTCCTTCCAGGAGAGCAGCAGCTTGCGGTCCACGGCCTCGTACGTCTGCCCGTGCGGCGAGTAGATCTTGGCCGTGGGGAACAGCGAGTCCATGCCGAAGGTGCGGAACTCGTCCGGCGCGATCGGTACGAACCGGGCGCCGATCTCCTTGTCCTTGATCAGGTCCTTGAGCAGCCGTACGAACGCCATCGTCGTCGCGACCTGCTGTTTGCCGGACCCCTTCTTGAGCTCGGAGTAGACCGGGTCGCCGGGCAGCTTGAGCGGCTTGGCCCGCACCACACGCTTGGGCAGGAACCCGCCCAGCGCCGCACGCCGCTCCATCATGTACTGGATCTCCTCGGACTCCTGCCCGGGGTTGTAGTACGGCGGCAGGTCCTTCTCCAGCTCGGAGTCGGGGATCGGCAGGTAGAGCCGGTCCCGGAACTCCTTCAGCTCGGCCTTGGTGAGCTTCTTCATCTGGTGCGTCGCGTTGCGCGCCTCGAAGTCCTTGCCGAGCGTCCAGCCCTTGATGGTGTGCGTGAGGATCACCGTGGGCTGGCCTACATGCTCCCTAGCCGCCTTGAAAGCCGCATACACCTTGCGGTAGTCGTGCCCGCCGCGCGACAGCTTGCGCAGGTCGTCGTCGGAGAGGTGGGCGACCATCTGGCGCAGCCGCGAGTCGTCGCCGAAGAAGCGCTCGCGGATGTAGTCGCCGCTCTCCACGCCGAACGTCTGGAACTGGCCGTCGGGCGTGGTGTTCATCTTGTTGACCAGCACGCCGTCGACGTCCTGGGCCAGCAGCGGGTCCCAGTCGCGGCCCCAGATGACCTTGATGACGTTCCACCCGGCGCCCCGGAAGAACGACTCGAGCTCCTGGATGACCTTGCCGTTGCCCCGGACCGGACCGTCCAGCTGCTGCAGGTTGCAGTTGATGACGAAGGTCAGGTTGTCGAGCTCCTCGCGGGCGGCCAGCCCGATGGCGCCGAGCGACTCAGGCTCACCCATCTCACCGTCGCCGAGGAACGCCCAGACGTGGCTGCGCGAGGTGTCCTTGATGCGCCGGTTCAGCAGGTAGCGGTTGAACCGCGCCTGGTAGATCGAGTCCAGCGCGGCGAGGCCCATGGAGACCGTGGGGTACTCCCAGAAGTCGGGCATCAGCCGGGGGTGCGGGTACGACGGCAGCCCGCCACCGGGGTGCGACAGCTCCTGCCGGAACCCGTCGAGCTGGCTCTCGCCGAGCCGGCCCTCCAGGAAGGCGCGCGCGTAGATGCCGGGCGAGGCGTGACCCTGGATGAACACCTGGTCGCCGGACTCGCCGTGGTCCTTGCCGCGGAAGAAGTGGTTGAAGCCCACCTCGTACAGCGAGGCGCTGGACGCGTACGTCGCGATGTGCCCGCCGACGGACAGCCCGGGACGGTTCGCGCGGGACACCATGACCGCGGCGTTCCACCGGATGTACGCGCGGATGCGGCGCTCGACGTACTCGTCGCCGGGGAACCAGGGTTCCGACTCCGGCGGAATGCTGTTGATGTAGTCGGTGCTCCGCAGGCCGGGGACGCCGACCTGCTGCTCGCGGGCACGCTCGAGCAGCTTGAGCATGATGTAACGGGCGCGTGTGCGACCCTGGGCTGACACGATGGAGTCGAACGACTCCATCCACTCCTGGGTCTCACTGGGGTCGATGTCAGGCAACTGGCTGGGTAGGCCGTCGCTGATGATCGAGAAACGCTGACGTCCGGAAGCCACGGGACACCTTCGCTCTTGACGAAATTCGTTGGTTTTTCTCTGCCGACTCGTAGTCACTCTCCAGAGTAATCGTGATACGTCGGCGCTGAATCCGCATCTCTACCCGTCGGTAACGATGCGGCGACCGTCCCTCTTCCGCGTCGTACCCGGGGCATCCGCGCTGATCACACGGTATGCCCGGGAGTTCGCGGGGGCGGGAAAACGAATCCGTGGCCCCGATCCGGCCTTCCCTCCCGCCGCGCGAGGGCTCAACCTGGAGGTAGAGCGTTCCCGCGGTCCGTCCCCGGGGCACACGAGCCCCTGGCACGCGAGGAGGTCGAGGTCATGAAGGCGGCGATCGGCGATCGGCTGCACGTTCACGGCAAGACCGTGGGGGAGCCGGATCGCATGGGAGAGATCATCGAGGTACGCGGCGACGAGGGTGCGCCGCCGTTCCTCGTACGTTTCGACGACGGCAATACGCGGCTCGTCTTTCCGGGCGCGGACGCCGTCGTCGAGCCGCGGCGGCCGGTCGACTGAGCCCGGGCGCGCCGGGGTTCGCCGCCGGGCCCGATCTCGGGTAGGAACCGGGGGCATGAGGACCCGAGTCATCGAGGTACGGACCGGCGGCCGCGACACCGTGCACGACATCACGGGGGAGTGCGACGCCTTCGCCGGGGAGGCCTCCGGCGGAGGCGACGGACTGCTCAACGTGTTCGTGCCGCACGCGACCGCCGGCGTGGCGCTCATCGAGCTGGGTGCCGGCAGCGACGACGACCTGCTCGCGGCGCTCGGCGAGCTGCTGCCCGCCGACGACCGGTGGCGGCACCGGCACGGCTCGCCCGGGCACGGCCGGTCGCACGTGATGCCCGCACTGGTGGCGCCGTACGCGACGGTTCCCGTGATCGGAGGGCGGATGGCGCTCGGAACATGGCAATCCGTGGCGCTCGTCGACCTGAACGCCGACAACCCGGAACGGAAGGTGCGGCTGTCCTTCCTCGCGGGTACATGAGCGCTGCCGCATTCCTTGTTGATCGCGTATCGATTACGTGCCGTGGCGCCCGTTGACGCGCCCCGGTCCCAGAGTGTGGACTAAGCCAGCAATACCGGCGTCCGCCGGATCGACCGTGGGGCTGTGTCCTCGACGGACACGCCTCGATGGGCGCGCAGAAAAGGAGCGAGGAGGATTTTCGTGAGCGCGACCGCGGGCCAGGCGCAGGACGAGCGCAGCCTGGCCGAGCGACTCGGATTCAAGCCGGGTCAGGTGGTGCAGGAGATCGGCTACGACGACGACAGCGACGCTGAGCTGCGTGAGTCGATCGTCGAGGTCACCGGCAACGAGCTTGTCGACGAGGACTACACCGATGACGTCGTCGACGTCGTGCTGCTGTGGTGGCGCGAGGACGACGGCGACCTCTTCGACGAGCTCGCCGACGCGGCCCCGCCCCTTGCCGACGGCGGCTGTATCTGGCTGCTGACACCCAAGGCCGGCCGCGAAGGCCACGTCGAGCCGAGCGACATCGGCGAGGCCGCGGTGACCGCGGGCCTGTCCCAGACGCGTACCGTCAGTGCGGCGCGCGACTGGTCAGGGACCCGCATGGCCCGCTCCTCCGGTGGTGGTTCCAAGAGGTAGCGCGTGGATCTTCCTAACGCGTCCCTCGAGGCCGGCGCACCGGCGCCGGACTTCGAGCTACAGGACCAGCATGGGGTCTCCGTACGCCTGTCGGAGTTCCGCGGGCGCCGGCGGGTGCTGCTGGTCTTCTATCCGCTCGCCTTCTCCGGTGTGTGCACCGGAGAGCTGGGCGAGCTCGGCGCGCTGACCGGCGACGAGGATCTGGCCGTGCTGGCCGTCTCGGTGGACTCGGTCTTCGCCCAGCGGGTCTTCGCCGACCGGGAGGGGTACGGCTTCCCGCTGCTGTCGGATTTCTGGCCGCACGGCGAGGTGGCGCGCGCCTACGGGGTGTTCGACGAGAAGATGGGCGTCGCCGTACGCGGTACGTTCCTGATCGACAAGGCACAGGTCGTGCGCTGGAAGGTCGTCAACCCGATCTCCGAGCCGCGCGACCTCGATGCCTACCGCGCCGCGCTCGTCGAGACGGCCTGACCGGGCTGACCGGCTGATCGGCCGTTGAGGCGAACGCGGAGCACGAGGTGGCGGCCGTCCGGTTGCGGACGGCCGGCGACGATCGCCGGAGGGGGAGATGCCCTGCTATCGCTGCGGGGCGCGGCAGAGTGATCCGGTCCGGGGCGCCAGCCCGTGGAAACGCGGGGTGCGCGACGACCGGCAGGTGCTCGTATGCCCCGAATGTCAACGGGTGCACGACTGGACGTCCGACCTGGACCGCTGCGCGGGGTGCGGTTCCACGGCGCTGAGCTGCCGGCTCGGTGAGGTGGAGTGCCGCGACTGCGGGTCGGTACGTGACCAGCGTGCCGCCGGGTCGGCCGCCGACGCCGCGACGGCCGGGCTGTCCGACGAGGTCGGCGCCGCGATCGCCCGCGTGCTCAGGGGGCCCCGGGTCCGGGAGTGAGGCCGGGCCCCGGGGTCGCCGGTCGAGAGCAGCGGTTTGCGGCGTCTGACCCGATCTTCAAGCGGGTTGCCCGCACCATGGGGGAGCATCGACACGTGGGTGCGTACCGGGTGGTGAGGGAGGCGGGGTGAACAGGTTCGACCACCGGAGAATTCTGGTGACCGGGGGCGGCTCCGGCATCGGGCAGGCCACGGTGCTGCGGCTGCTCGCGGAGGGCGGCCGGGTCGTGGCCGCGGACGTGAGCGAGCCGGGCCTCGCCGCGACGGCCGCGCGGGCGGACGGCGACGGGACCGGCGAGCGGCTGGAGACCGTACCGATCGACGCCTCCGACGAGGAGGCCGTGCGCCGTGGGGCGGCGGCGGGGTGATCAACTTCAGCTCCACCTCGGCGGCGTTCGCGCATCCGTACATGGCGGCGTACGCGGCCGGCAAGGGAGGCATCCAGGCGTTCACGCACGCGATCGCGCTGGAGTACGCGAAGCGCGGGCTGCGCGCGGTGTGCGTGGCGCCCGGCTCGATCAGCAGCGGCATGACCGACGGCAGCGGCAGCAGCGCCCTCAACGCCGGCCCCGGCTTCCCTGAGGGCACGGACTTCTCGCTGCTGGCCAAGCTGCTCCCGGCCCTGCGCCGTACGGACAACGGCTTCGCCGGCCCGGAGACGGTGGCCGGCGTCGTCGCCATGCTCGCCTCCGACGACGGCGCCTTCATCACCGGCACCGAGCTCCGCATCGACGGCGGAACCCACATGTAAACCCCGCCACCCACACCGCGCCGGGCTTCGAGACGACCTACCGCCAGCAGCGCCCGAACCCGTACGCCGCCGTCCAGCGAGGCGGGGTCGAGCTGCACTTCTTCGGCCTCGAGGAGTTCGATCCCGAAGAGTCCATGGGCAGCGTGGTGCTGATCGTCCCGGATCCTGGGGTCGTGCACACGGAGTTCGCCGCGGGGCTGCGCGCGGCGTACGGCAAGATCCCGGTCTCCGGGCTGCCGCGGATGACCCGGCCGCGCCGGATGCAGGGCACCGCCGGAGGGTTCTCCGTGGTGGACCCCGGCGGGAACTGGCTCCGGATCACCCCGGGCCACGAGGTCGACGAGCCCGACCCGTCGGAGGGCCGGCTGGCCCGGGTGGTGGCCGGCGCGGCGCGCATGGCCGACTCCCACGGAGACGAGGAGGCCGGCATCCGGATGCTGGTGAACGGGCTGTCGCGGCACGCCGGCGCGCCCGCCGTGCAGCGCCTTCCCGCGCTCGTCTACCTCGCCGAGCTGCGGGTCCGTACGGGAGACCCGGACGCCGCGCGGGCACTGCTCGCCGAGGTCGCCGCGCTGGAGCCGACCGACGACGACCGCCGCGCCGTCGCCGAACATCTGCGGACCGCGGCCGAGCTCACCGCCGAGATGCCCTCCTGACCGGCCCGCTCACCGGACGGCCCGGCCACGGCGGGCCTACGGCGCGGGTGGGGCGACGCGGTCGAGGAAGCGGGTGAGGGTGGCGCGTGCGCGCGCGACCGGTGCGCCGTAGAGGGCGACATCGGAGCCGAGGCCGCGGGCCAGGGTCCACAGTGCGTACCCGTCGAGCTCGGGGTCGATGTCGGCGCCCGTACGGCCCGTCGCGCGCGCCTGGGCGACGACCGCGACGCACAGCGCGAGGATCTCGTCGTCGCCATCGGTCAGTACGGCCGCCGTCGGGCCGTCGACCTCGCGTGCGGCGAACGCGGCGTGCACCCGGATGGCGTCGCGGGTCTCGGGGTGCTCGCCGAGCAGCTCGTCCAGGATCGCCACGAGCACCTCGCGCTCGGCGCCGCCGGTCTGCTCCAGCCGGGCCTCGATCCGCTGCTCCATCCGGCGATGGGCGTGCTGGAGCCCGTACAGCAGCAGGTCGTCCTTGGTGGGGAAGTAGTACTGCACCCGCCCCATGGAGACGCCGGCCTCGGCCGCGACGGAGCGCAGCGAGACCGCTTCCACGCCGCCGCGGGCGACGAGCCGCCAGACGGCGTCGGCCAGCGAGGCGCGCCGGGCGTCGTGGTCGACCGTACGAGGCATGCCGCCCAGCTTAGCAATGCGTCCGCATTGACAAACGTGCCCTGCTCGAACGGGGGAAGCGGTCCGCCGCCTGAAAACGTGCAGGCCGGCCCAGCCGGGCCGGCCTGCACGTTGAGGGATCGGGATCAGGACAGGTCGAACCGGTCCAACTCCATCACCTTGCCCCACGCCGCGACGAAGTCCCGCACGAACTTCTCCTTCGCGTCGTCGCTCGCGTACACCTCGGCGAGGGCGCGCAGCTCGGAGTTCGACCCGAAGACCAGGTCGGCCCGGCTACCGGTCCACTTGACCGCGCCGGTGACCGCGTCGCGAGCCTCGAACGTGTTCGCGTCCTCCGACGTCGCCGTCCACGTGGTGCCCAGGTCGAGCAGGTTGACGAAGAAGTCGTTGGTCAGCTTGCCGGGGGTCTGGGTGAGTACGCCCAGCGCGGACTGGCCGTGGTTCGCGTCCAGCACGCGCAGGCCGCCGACGAGGACCGTCATCTCGGGTGCGCTCAGGGTCAGCAGGTTCGCCTTGTCGATCAGCAGGAACTCGGCCGGCAGCCGGTTGCTCTTGCCGAGGTGGTTGCGGAACCCGTCCGCGTTCGGCTCGAGCGCGGTGAACGACTCGACGTCGGTCTGCTCCTGCGACGCGTCGACGCGGCCCGGCGTGAACGGGACCTGCACGTCGAAGCCCGCGTCCTTGGCGGCCTTCACCACACCCGCACCACCGGCGAGCACGATCAGGTCGGCGAGCGAGACCCGCTTGCCACCGGTCTGCGCGGAGTTGAACGCCTCCTGCACGCCCTCCAGGGTGCGCAGCACGGTCGCCAGCCGGTCGGGGTCGTTGACCTCCCACCCGCTCTGCGGCTGGAGACGGATGCGGGCACCGTTGGCGCCGCCCCGCTTGTCGCTGCCACGGAACGAGGAGGCCGACGACCACGCGGTGAACACCAGGTCGGAGACCGACAGGCCCGAGGCGAGGACCCGCTGCTCGAGGTCGGCGACGTCACTCGCGTCGATGAGCTCGTGCGTCACCGGGGGCAGTGGGTCCTGCCAGAGCAGCGTCTCGGCCGGGACCTCCGGGCCGAGGTAGCGCACGATCGGGCCCATGTCGCGGTGGGTCAGCTTGTACCAAGCCCGCGCGAACGCGTCCGCCAGCTCGACGGGGTGGTCCAGCCAGCGCCGGGTGATCTGCTCGTAGACCGGGTCCATGCGGAGCGCGAGGTCGGTCGTGAGCATCGTCGGGGCGTGGGTCTTGGACGGGTCGTGCGCGTCCGGGACCGTACCCGTGGCGGCGCCGTCCTTCGGCCGCCACTGGTTCGCGCCGGCGGGGCTCTGGAACAGCTCCCACTCGTAGCCGTACAGCGTCTCCAGGAACGTGTTGTCCCACTGGATCGGCGTCCGGGTCCAGATGCCCTCGAGGCCGCTGGTGATCGCGTCGGCGCCCTTGCCGGTCCCGAAGGTGTTCGGCCAGCCGAGGCCCATCGCCTCGATCGGGGCGGCCTCCGGGTCGGGGCCGACGCTCTCGGACGGGCCCGCGCCGTGCGTCTTGCCGAACGTGTGACCGCCCGCGATCAGGGCCGCGGTCTCCTCGTCGTTCATCGCCATGCGGCGGAACGTCTCGCGGACGTCGCGGGCCGCGGCCAGCGGATCCGGGGTGCCGTTCGGGCCCTCCGGGTTGACGTAGATGAGGCCCATCTGCACCGCGGCGAGCGGGTTCTCCAGCTCACGGTCGCCGGTGTAGCGCTCGTCGCCGAGCCAGGTGGTCTCGGGGCCCCAGTAGACGTCCTCGTCGGCCTCCCAGACGTCCTCACGGCCGCCGGCGAAGCCGAAGGTCTTGAAGCCCATCGACTCCAGCGCGACGTTGCCGGCCAGGACCATCAGGTCGGCCCAGGAGATGTTCTTGCCGTACTTCTTCTTGACCGGCCACAGCAGGCGGCGGGCCTTGTCGAGGTTGCCGTTGTCCGGCCAGCTGTTGAGTGGGGCGAAGCGCTGCTGACCGGCGCCGGCGCCGCCGCGGCCGTCACTGATCCGGTACGTACCGGCGCTGTGCCACGCCATCCGGATGATGAACGGGCCGTAGTGGCCGAAGTCCGCCGGCCACCAGTCCTGCGAGGTCGTCAGCACCTCGGCGATGTCCCGCTTCACGGCCGGGAGGTCGAGGGAGTTGAAGGCCTCGGCGTAGTCGAAGTCCTCGCCCATCGGGTTGGCCACGGCCGGGTTCTTGGCGAGGATCTTCAGGTTGAGCCGCTCCGGCCACCACTGGCGGTTGCCGCCGCCCTGCGTCGGGTGGGGGGCGCGACCGTGCGCGACCGGGCAGCCGCCGGCGTCCTCCATCTTCGCGTCGGTGACGATTGCGTCTGGGTTCTCAGCCATGGGAAATCCTTCCGGATCAGTGATCACGGTGCTCAGGCACTGCGGGCGGTGGAACATTCGGGGCACAGGCCCCAGTAGATGACCTCGGCCTCGTCGATGGCGAAGCCGTGGTCGTCGGAGGCGGTCAGGCAGGGGGCGTCGCCGGTCGCGCAGTCGACGTCGGCGACGACGCCGCAGGACCGGCAGACGATGTGGTGGTGGTTGTCGCCGACCCGTCCCTCGAACCGGGCCGCGCTGCCGGCCGGCTCGATGCGGCGCACGAGCCCTGCCGCGGTGAGCGCGTGCAGGGCCTCGTACACGGCCTGGAGGGAGATGTGGCCGACGCGGTCGCGGACCCCGGAGGCGATGGCCTCGACACCGAGGTGATCGCCGCTCCGGACGGTCTCCAGCAGGGCGACGCGGGCTGCCGTCACCCGCAGGCCCGCCCCGCGCAGCTCCTCGGCGACGGCAGGGATCTTGGACGCGGTCATGGCGCCACCGCTACGTTCATAAACACGAACTATACAAGATAATGAACGGTCCAAGTCTAGTGTCGCGGGGTCGGCGTTTCGAGATCTTCCGCGCGTGTTCGCTCGGCCGTCACCGGCTCAGATACCGGCCCAGCACCTCGGCCTCCGCGCGCAGCCGTGCGGCCGCGTCGTCGCGGCCTCCGCGCCGGGGGCGGCGGTGGCCGTACGGCCGTACGATAGCGGCGCGCCGGGGCTCCGATCACGGCCGCCACCGGGCCGGGCCCCGTCCCGAGCCGCCCGTGTCAGGCTCGCCGGGATCGAGGCGACGAGGAGGAACCGGTCATGAGCACGGGGACCCTGGTCCTGCCTGGTACTGATCGTGGCCGCCGTCGTCGTCACGGTGGTCGCGCTGGTGCTCGTCGGGGCGGCGCGGTACTGGCTGCCTCGCGCGCTGGTCGTGCACGCGGCGCTCAGGAAGGACGGGCTCGGCTGGCGCGTCCCGCTGGTCCACCGTACGGCGCGGCTCGCGATGCCCGTACGGCTGACCGGCGGCGTACATGGTCTTCCACCCGGTCTACCTGCAGCTGTGGGTGCG